>CAYJRJ010000007.1:0-44808 GCA_964372775.1 uncultured Planctomycetales bacterium
AACCCGTGGCCTCGACAGTGCGATTGTCGCGCTCTCCCAGCTGAGCTACTGCCCCTTACAAACATGACACCACAGAAACACAGAATTCCACAGAGACACAGAAGGACGTTCACTAAGTCCTCGATCTCTCCTCTGTGGCTCTGTGGTGTGAAGCCCTCGTTCTGTGCCTCTGTGGTTAGCGCGTCATCGTCCCAATCAACAACGCCAACTTAAAGAAGGCGTAGCTGGCGATGAATGCGAGCAGACCCACCACGTACCGACGCCGAATTAGCGCATCATCGAGCACTACGAGAGTCCGATTGAGGAAGCTGCTACACACCAGGATCGCTTTAGGGTGCAGGAACAGCAACGTCCCGACAATGAGACTCGCAAGGCTCAGAAACAACAATCCAGAATCTGGCATCGTCTACCTCATATGAGTTCATGACCGCATGCCATGCTCGGTCATCGACACTTTCCTTCCCGAGCCGATCTCACAACTCCCTGCAATGAAACCTCGCAGCCGTCAACACGGTCCCGCCGGCAATCCGTACGCTTGCGTCGCAGTTCCCGCCGGATCAAAGCTGATGCACTGTTGTCCACCGTCGAGATCGATATCGATCACCGCGCCAGTCTGAGGACCAGTGTTACGACTGGCTGTCGCGTTGCAACCCCCACCCGGGGTACATGACGTCGTCGCGTAGGTCCAATTCAGCGATGGCGGATTCGTTGATCCAAGACAACCTGCAACTGGAAGATCAATGTCAAGACCACAGAGACTTGCAGCGTATACACCTGTGGGGTCCTGGGCTGCATAGCGCTGCTGCGCTGAGCGTATCGTCCCGAGAATCCCAAGCGCCTCTGAGAGACGAGACCGCTCCGCCGCGCGCAAGAACTGCGGCAGCGCAATCGATGCCAAGATGGCGATGATGATCACCACCATGAGCAGTTCGAGCAGCGTGAACCCTCCCTGCTCCTTGTGCTTCAGTCGTCCTGTCATCCGATCCTCCTGTGTTCACCTGCACACACACATCACCGTCAATCAGAAGGTCACGCAAGACATGCATTGCCCTCCTCTGTCCGAGCCCTCACCCCCCCTCTTCGCGCTAGTGCCCGAGGCCTCCCCCGGACGCCATTTTGAAGATCGGCATGAAGATGGCTGAGACGATGATCCCCACGAGCCCGGCCATGAAGACGATGGCGATGGGCTCAAAAAGCTTGGTCAGGCGGGCGATGAAGATGGTGACGCGCTCCTCATAGTAGCGCGCGATGCGCTTGACCATCTTGGCCAGCTCGCCCACCTCTTCGCCCACCAGCACCATCTGCACCGCCATGGGCGGAAACAGGCCGGTCTCGGCCATCGGCTGCGCCATGGGCTTGCCTTCCTTGACCCATTCCCGCACCGTGCCGACCGCCTGGCCGTACACCTTGTTCGTCGCGCTGCGCTCAAGAATTTCGAGGCTGGAGAGCAGCGGCACCCCGCTTTCAAGCAGCGTCGAGAGGCCTCCGGCGAACTCGGCCACCTGCAAGTTGACGAACAGGCCGCCAAACAGGGGCAGCTTCAAGAACAGCCGGTCGCGCAGCCACTGGCCGGATTCCGTCCGCAGATACTGCCGCAGCATCCATCCGGCCGCGATCGTCCCCAGGAGGAGGGCCACCCAATAGCGCTGCGCGAGCTCGCTGGCACCGAGGACGAGTTTGGTAATGAGTGGCAGCTCGATGTTGAGCGTCTCAAATGCGCCCTTGAATTTCGGGATGATCACGTACATGAAAATGACCAGCACCACGACCGCCACGGCGATCAGAAACACGGGGTACGTCAGCGCAGTTTTCGCCTCGCTCTGAAGGCGCTGGTCGGATTCGAAATGGTGTGCCAGCTGGTTGAGCGACTGCGCCAGGTGGCCGCTCGTCTCGCCGGTCTCCACGAGGTTGAGCCACAGCGCCGAGAAGACGCGCGGATGCTGGGCCAGCGCGTCGCGCAGAGTCTTTCCGGCCGCGACGTTGCGCCGAATGTCATCCAAAGCCAACAGCAGCGCTCGGCTTTCCACCTGCATCGAGGAGACATCCAGGCTCTTGAGCAGCGGCACGCCGGCCTCGATCAGCGTCGCCAATTGCTGGCACAACATCACGTGGTCTTCCACCTTCACGCCGCCGTGCATGCGCCGAGATTTGACGCGTCCCAGCGATACCGTCGAGCCGATCCGCTGATCTTTCCGGGCAATCGAGGTGACCAGCAGGCCGCGATGCTGGAGGACGCCGATGACCTCGTCCTCACTCATGGCGTCGAGGAATCCGGCCTGCACCGTGCCTTTCTGGTCCCTTGCCGTGTACGTGAAACTGGGCATGGTAACCGTCAACACCTTCCCTTATCACCACAGAAGCACAGAATCCCACAGAGACACAGAGGACTCCTCGCCTGGAATCCTTCTCTGTGTTTCTGTGGATTTCTGTGGCTCTGTGGTGTCATCATGGGTCCTTATCTGTCCAACAGGAGCGTGCTTTCCAGCTCTTCGAGACTCGTCAGACCCGCCCGAAATTTCCTCAGTCCTTCTTCCCACAAACTCGACATGCCGGCGGCCACGGCCGCATCCTTGAGCACATGCATGGGGGCACCCTTGGCCACCTCGTCCCGAAGCTCTCGGTGAAACGCCATCACCTCATAGACACCCAGCCGTCCCTTGTAGCCGGTATTTAAGCAGTCCTGGCATCCCTTGGCGCGGTAGACGAGTTCACCCGTGATGTGGAACCGCTCCCGAATCTCCGGCAACGGTTCGTAGGGCTCCCGGCAGCGCTCGCACAATTTTCGGACGAGCCGCTGGGCCACCACCAGGCTCAGTGTCGAGGAGAGCAAAAAGGGCGCCACCCCGATATCCACGAGGCGGGTCACAGCGCTTGGCGCGTCATTGGTGTGCAGGGTGCTGAACACCAGGTGTCCGGTCAGCGCCGCCCGCACGCAAATCTCGGCCGTCTCCTGATCGCGCGTCTCGCCCACCATCATGATGTCCGGGTCCTGGCGCATGAAGGCGCGCAAGCCGGCGGCGAACGACAGTCCGATGTCGGGCTTGACCTGCACCTGATTCACGCCGTCGAGCCGGTATTCGACTGGATCCTCGACGGTGATGATATTTTTCTTCGGCGAGTTGATCTCGCTCAGGGCGGCATAGAGCGTGGTGGACTTCCCGGAGCCGGTCGGGCCCGTAATCAGGATCAACCCGTAGGGATCGCGAATGGCCCGGCGGAACTGCTCCAACGCCTTGGCATCGAACCCCAAGCGCCCCAAATCCAGCAGCATCGGCGACTTGTCCAAGATGCGGATGACGAGCTTCTCGCCGTAGATGGTCGGAATCGTCGAGACGCGGAAGTCGATCTTGCGCCCCTCCATCATCATCATGAACCCGCCGTCCTGCGGCAGGCGCTTCTGGGCGATGTCGAGCTTGGAGAGAATCTTGATGCGGGAGACGATCGCGCTGTGAAACTGCTTGGCAGGCGGCGTCACGTCGCACAGGAGGCCGTCCACTCGGTAGCGCAAGCTCACACGATCCCGCTGCGGCTCAAAGTGGATGTCGCTCGCAGTATCCTTGATGGCTTGGCGGATGATCAGATCGACCAGCCGGATGACGGGCGCCTCTTCCGCCGCCTCCTTCAACCGATCCAGATCGACGGCTTCCTCCGACATCACGCTGCTGTCGGACTCTGACTCGTCGGCGACCTCGTAGGATCTGCCGATTGCCTCCTTGAGCATGGAGTCGGAGCCGTAAAACGCGTCGATGGCCTTCTCGAGATCGGCTTTGGTCGTGACCACCGGGTTGACTTCGCAGCGTGTCATGCGGCTGAGGTTATCCCAGGCGATAAGATCGAGGGGATTGATGCAGGCGACCGTGAGCACGTTGAGGGTGCGTGACAGCGGCAACATGAGGTGCTGGCGCGCGAATCCCTCCGGGACGAGCTGCTCCAAACCGTCCTCCTTTTTCGGAGGACGCAGCACGCCCGAGGACCAGGACGCAAACGGCACCCCCAACTGCTTGCTCAGCGCCATGGCGATATCCACCTCGGTCACCAGGCCGAGCTCCACGAGCACCTCGCCGATCAGCTTCGTGGTCCCCCGCTGCACCTCCAGCGCCTTGGCCAGCTGCTCCGGAGCCACGAGGCCGCTCCTGACGAGAATCTCTCCGAGTTTTTCCTGCGTCTTGAGTAATGCCATGGTTGAGCTTACTCCCCACGAACCGCCTCCCGTTCCAGGGTGGTCAGTTCCTGCTCCATCGCGTGCTGCCGGGCCGCCGGCGACTCCTGCTCGCGCGCGCCCATCGCCGACTTGGCAAACGGGCCGGTGCCCGGCCGAAATTCCTCAAGAATACGCGGGGTGACGAAGACGATGAGCTCGCTGGCGGAATCGCTGATCTCGCTGTTCTTAAACGCCTCGCCCAGAAACGGGATCCCGGAGAGGATGGGCACTTTCGTCAGCGTTTCCTGCTCGCTGCGATCGATCAACCCCCCCACCACCAGCGTATCGCCGCTGTGGATCCGCACCAGGGTGCGGGAGCTGCGGGTCTTCGGATCGCGCGGTTTGGCCTGCCCTGTAGGCGGCGTGATCTGCGACGCCACGGTCTTGGTCACCGAGGGCTCGACGACCATGGTGATGTAGCCGTCCTCGTTGACCTGCGGTGTGACCACCAGCACCACTCCGGTGGTCGTCCGTTCGGGCGTGGAGGTTTGTGTGCCCGTCGTCGCCTGGCTCTGGCTTTCAAACCCGATCGCCTCTTCGGAGGTCAGCCGGATGATCGCGCTCTCATTGTCAAGGGTCAGGACTTTGGGACGCGCGAGGATTTTCGTGTCGCTGTCGGATTCAATCGCCTGCAGCACCCCTTTGAAACTCTCAGCCGAGAGCGTCGCGGTGTTAAACGGCGTCGAGCCGGTGGGGGAATCGCCGTCGCGCAGGATCCCGAACGGAAACCGCGTGGTGCGCTTGCCGGGGGTGAAGGTGATCAGGTCGCCTTCGCTGCCGGTGCCCCATTCGATACCCAGATCCTTGGTCTTGCTGAGTGTGGTTTCAATCAGCTCGGCGTCCACCATGATTTGCGCAGTCTTAATGTCGAGCGCGGCGATTGCCGCCTCAATCCGTGGAAAGTTCGCGGGAATATCTGTGACGACGAGGCTGTTGGTCCGCCCATCCACCTCGACGGCCCCTTGATCGGTCAGCAGCTCCTCGAGAATTTCATCAATACCAACCGTCGTCTTGTCTCCGCCCCCGCCGCCACCCCCGCCGCTGGCACTGCCGCCACCCCCTCCAGCGCCTCCACTGCTTCCGCCTCCCGAGGAGGACCCCCCTGCGCCCCCTGAAGAACCGCCACCCGAAGAGCCCAGCTTCGCCTCGAAGGGCGTCTTGCTGCCGAACGCCGCCGCGGCTCTGGCCAAGACCGATTTAGAGACGCGCGCGAACTTCAGACGATAGACGCGGGTCACCGTCCGCGCCGCCGCCTCTTCGGGCGCCTTCGGCTCCACAATGTAAATCTCGCTGCCGGGGGCACGGTGGTAGGTGAGGTTGGTCGCGCGCAAGATCTGATCCAGCGCGTCCATCGGCGTGACATCCTCCAGATAGATGGTGATCGGCTGATTCCCGACCTCGCCGCCCACGATCACGTTCAGACCGGTCTGCTTGGAAAACGCCTTCAGGACATCGGTCAGGTTCGTATCCTGAAACTCCATCGACACCCGTGGACCGTGGACGTCCTCGAGCGGTTCCGCATCGATCAGCACATCCTCTCCCAGGTCATCGAGCAACGATGCGACGTCCGTCTCCTCGGCCTCAGGCGCTTGCGCCCACACCGGCACGGCCAGCGCTCCCGCCAACAGCAGCACCACCCCGAGGCGCCCCACGCGGTCCATCCCCACCTCCCTCATCTGGCTCCTTGCGGCATGCCAACCTGTACCGGATCTCCGGCCACAGGGAGCAAGAAGATCGCACCCTCAAACTGGAGCATCACGCCGTCCCGTCCAATGGTCGTAATCGTCGCGCCCTCCACCCGATCTCCCACGCCGTACAGATGGCCGTTAATCAGTGCGCGCCCGTCCTCCTCGCCCCACCAGACCCCTTGAAGCAGGAGGCCGGGAAGCGTCAAAGGAGCGCCGAGTAACGAGTCAGATCCTGCCGTATCTTCGCGAGTGGCCACCGTCAGCGGTTTCTTCGGGAGCAGGCTCTTGAGTGGATCTCGCGCGGCCTTGGCGGAGTAACCTGCCGCCGCTTGTGGGGCGGGGGCTCGCCGAGTGGCTGCGGGAACCGGCCGCCCCGCCACCGGCGGGGCAACAGGCGCCGCAGGTATGCTGGTCGTCTCAAGCACGGCGCTGTCTGCCGTCTTGGGCGCTGGGCGATGGCCCACGATCCCGGCTGACTTCAAGGAGCCGCGCAGCGTGAAGGCGAAAAAGAGCAGCAGGCCGATCACGAGCGCTTTTTCCACTTGGGTCTTCTTGATCATATCCATGGGGCTGATGGTCCTTAGGGTGCGGTGCGCATGTACAGAGTGCTCACCGTCAACTGAATGGACGCCGGCTCGCTGGTGTCGCGCCGGCTGTCAGGGTCTTGCTGAGCGTTCCAATCGAGTTGACCGGTCTGGCCGAACGGGGAGAGTTGGAGTCGATCGACATGCAGGAAGGTCTGTGCCCGCTCGATCGCGTCGAGAAACTGTCCGAGCTGGTGGTACGTGGCGACAAACTGCAATGTGACGCCGACGCGAGACGCCAGAGCAGATGGTTCAACGGTATTCGGGGTGATGGTGGTCAGCTCGAATCCCGCATCGCGGGCGCTCGCCACCACCTCTCGGGACAGCCATGAGGGATCAGGCTCAGGAGAGAGCCGTTGACGGTAGGGCTCCACCTGTGCCAGCAGCCGGGCCACATCTTCCCGAGCCTGATAGTCGGCCTGCGCTTGAGCGCGCCGCTGTTCAATCACTCGAGCTCGCTCCACATTCGGCGTATAAAACGTATAATAGCCGACCCCCCCGCCGATTGCAACGCCGATTGCGACAAGCAGAACCGTCGGTTTCATGGGCTAGAGTCTCCGCGAGAGGCAACTCAACTGGAATGTTCGGTATGTGTACACCTGCTGTGCATCCGTCGCGGTATTCACTTGGCCGACTTGAGCGCTTTCAAACCCCGTGAACAGCGCGGCGTTGCGCTTGATCTCCTCTTCAAACGCCTGGATCGCGTGGAGTTCCTTATCGCCGCCGCCGAGATAGCACGCCCCGCTCACGGTCAACTCCGGCCGGCTCGTCCCGGTTGAAAGATCCAGCGCCCCATCAAATGCGAGACCGGTCAGCCATACTCCCTCGGGCAGCGTGCGGGCCAGCGCATCCAGCTTTTGAGCCATACTCACGCGCCCATCGACGGCCTGCTTCAGGAATGCCAGCTGTTGCGCGGCATGCTGCCGGACATCCTCGAGGCCGGCCGCATCGAGCCCATCCAAGCCTATCCCGACCGGCCGCTGTGACCGGAGCAGCGCAGTGAGCTGCTGCTGCGCAACGGCCACCTGATGCGAACCCAGCCACGCGCTGATCACCATCGGCACGATCGCGGCCACGAGACCGGGCACCATCACCGCCGGCCGTTGCCGCAGGAGGGCCGCCAGCCATGGAACCTGAAGATTGGGCAGCGCAAACATGCTGGCGGGTTTGGACGGCGCGATCGGCTGCGGCGTTCGGCTCTTGAGCTTGAGCAGATTGATCGTCGGACCGCCGCGGCCAACACCCAGGCCCAGCAGCCCCACCGCTGCGGCAAAGGTCAGCGAGAGCTCCCCGTCCACCTGCGCCGAGATCATCGGGCTGCCTAACTCCACCGGGCAACTGAGCTGCCCGCTCAGCACGCGAACCCAGGCGCCGGCCTCCAGATCGTCGCCAAAGAGCACCACTTTGCTGATGTGCGCCGCGGGATACTCGCGCAGGAAGAAGTCCATTGACACGCGCAGCTCGCTGAGGACCTGCTGGACCTGGACAGGAGCAATCGATTCTCCCTCCGGCGCTGCGGCGACCGCCACATGAATGTCTCGCGTCAGGTACGGCATGCCGGCGCGCGCAATCACCAGGTGGACCCGATGATCCTCGACATCCACCAGACACATGAAGTCATGGGCCGCGGCGTCCTTCTCTGTCAAGAACGCCAGTCGTGCAAGGCTGACGCTGAGCGGCTCTACCACGGTGGCCTGCACGCCTGCGGTGGTCAGCGCGCGCTGGAGCTGCTGGAACGCATCGCGCAGCATGGCGGCAAACACGACGTCCAGCTGTTGCGGCGACTCTCCGGCGGCCGCGGGACGAGCAGAACTTGACGCAGACCCCTGGGCAACGTAGCAATCCCAGACGAGGTCGTCCACCTTGAACGGCACATACTTACGGGCCTCAAACTGCGCCGCCGTCTCCCATTCGCCTCTCGGAATCATGGGCAGCTTGAAAAACCGGATGAGCAGCTCCGGACTTTGAATCGACACGGCCACCCGCCGGCCGTCGCGTCCCGAGGCGGCGACCGTGCTGCGAACGGCCTCCGCCAATCCCTCGGAGGTCAGCTCCTTCACCGGCACGCGCACGCGGGTGGTGCTGGTTCTGCCTTTCATGCACAACAGCTCGACCACCCCCGGCCGGATCACTAGCGCCGTGGACGGTTTGGAAGGCAAGAAGGTTGAGAGCGAGAGTTTCATCGTCAGCTCTTCCCAAGCATCAAGGTGACATGCCAAATGCCAGCCAGTCTATCTGGTCATCCCCACCATGGTCCGTTCCCACTCTAAACGTCGTCGACGTATGACTATACGTGGAACACAACGGAGTTTTCCGAGGCGCCGTCGGTACCGGTCACGACGATGTATCTGTTGTTGACAAAAGGAGTGGGAAGCCGGACCGTCACGGTACCTCCGCCGGTCTCCGTGACTCGTCCCCACTGGATGAGAAGTCCGTTCCCAAACCGCTGATAGCCACCGCTCGTCGTGTCTGGAGGACTAGGGAATGTGAGGTTGGAATCGCCGAGCAGGGATTCGCTCACCCATCGCGGTGATCCCCCTCGGACTCCTCGCACGTAGACATCATTGACATCGAGGTTGCCGGCAGTCGCCCCGTTGGGCGCAGGAGTCTTGGGATTGGCGACACCCACCCCGACATTGCCATCGAGGTCCGTGATTAGCGCGGTGCTGGCGACCTTTCTCGTCAAGGTCCTCGCCTCCTCGATTGAACGCGTGCCCGCCCACACGCTCAGGAGCGCTTCGCTTTCCATGGGGACCACCAGGCCGTCCCCGTTGAGATCGAGGAAGGAGCACGCCGGAGGGTACGGCCCTTGGGGCGGAGGGACCGCCACACGGGCGCACAGCATCGCCGCTTGGACATCGCTGGCGGTGAGCATCCCGTTCTGGTCGAAATCGCCGTCGCCCCCGCGCGTGTAGAGGGTGTTGGTGCGCAGGCCGTCGTACATCCCGCGCGGGGAGGGATAGTAGGTGGTCAACGTCATCTCCTCCGCAAGCGCCGGCATCGAGCTCGCGACCGCGAGGACTCCGATCATCATCACGATGGAGCGAGCGATTCGATTCATCATTATTCCACTCCTAACTGCACGGAAACATCGGTGGAGGAGCCACCGTCGCATCCCGCCCCAGCCCGGTGCCGGAGTCGCACGGTCCAGCGGGAGGGCAGTCCGCGCCCAGATCCGTGTACGCGCCGGCGCGGATGGCCACTTTGCCGTGAAACGACCGCGGGCTCATCGTCGCGGTATTCGGAATGCCGTCCCAGGTGATCCGGTACTCGACGACGTTGTTATCGAGCAGGATCGGGGCGAGAGGATCCACTGTAAACGGCTCGCCGCCTGGAGGCGGAGGCGCCACAGGTGCCGGATCTGTCGTGGTATCGGCGAACCCAAAGATCACCGCGCTGATCCGATCCGAGAGCACCCGACGGCTGCCGCAGCCCGCGATGATATTGTCATAAAACACGAGTTGGCTCTGTGCCGTGTCGAGCCCGTACTCGACCCATCGGTAGTTCGCGGAATCATCGAAACAACTCTGTGGAGGATTGACCCCGGTGCAGTTGGCGGTGGTCATGGTCGGCTTGCGGATCTGAATCGTCCGCCATTGATCGACACCAAGCGGGGTGAGCAGGCGGACCCGGTCGGCTTTCGCCAGATCGCTGGCGAGCTGCTCCACTGACAGCTTGGCGATCACATCCAGCCCGACGCTGCCCCCTGAGCCTAGCTCGCGCTGAATGCCTAGGCGGCTCTGCATCACACCCGTGACAACCGCGATGAGCCCCACCGTGAACGCAGAGGCGATCATCACTTCAATAAGCGTGAGACCACGTCTCGCAGCGCAATTCGGAATTCGGAGTGCGGAATGCGGAATGGGACAATTTGTATTCCGCACTCCGCACTCCGCACTCCGCACTCTGTGCATGTCTCTTCGGTAGTCACGCATCACGGGCATGTGGGTTGGTCCCAACACACCTTGACCGTCACGGAGTAGCAGTCCACTTCGGCCGGACCGAGTGGGGGACCCGGGCTTGCCACGAGACCATCGTTATCGCAGTCTTTGCCCTGGACTTTATAGACGCGTTTCACCTCTTCCGCCGGGTCTCCGATCGGCAACGGAGGCACCTGGGTGCTTGCATCATCATTGAGCCAGACGCCTGGAGGCAGCCCTGTGGCGAGTGCCTTATCCTCAAAAAACGCGTCATCCTCCGCCACGCGGTTGCGCAGCCGCTCGAGCAGCTCCTGGACGCTGTCGCTGGCGCGCATCGCCAGCGCGCTGGCCGTCACATGCTGAATGCGCGCGGCGGTGACGAAGGCGGTCATCGTGCCGCCCACCACGATCGAGGTGATGAGCGTGCCGGCGAGAATTTCCACCAACGTCATCCCTTGTCGCGTAGACCGCAGTCTCGTCATCGGTGTTCTGCTCATCTACCGACTCCAAAGCGTACCAGCCGCCCCGCAACTGGCGAGAGGATTCGGAGGACACAACGTCTTATCCTGATTCATTGCCTGCCTTCTTCCCCGGAAATCCGCGAACGCCGTAACTCTCGGGGTCGGCGGAGAACCCGGAAGAATGGATGACGTCACGCCATAGCTCACTTGGTCATCGTCGGGAGGATCCACGAAGATCGCCCGCCAGGTGGCCAGACAACAATTCCCCAGCAGCGTCCCGGGCGGATTGGGGACATAATTCTGCCGACCATTCAGGTTCAGATACACTTCCTCCCCCGTGTAGATCGTCAACAGCACATCGCGGGCGGCATCAAACCGTTCCCGCTCGGTCGCTCTGAGATAGTAGCCGACCGCAGCCGAAGAGAGGATGCCAACAATGACAACCGCCGTCACAATTTCAGTAAACGTAAAACCTGGCGCTTCCCTTCCAACTTTCATTCTATCTCACGTCTCCTGCTCTACCTCTACTTTTACCCTACGGTCGATTCCACATCGCGCCGCCCGAGCAACTCGACACAGCCGTAGGCGGACACAATGTTTTACTGTCATTAATCCCTTGGAAAACGAACGGAGCTGCCGCACCAAACCGTGCGGTTGCAGTAAATGAGGGCGGCGCAACCCCGGGGGCTATGGTGTACAGTATGGGGGAACCAATGTTCGGATTATCCATGTTCAGGAAATTACGCCACTCCGCGTCCGTTGCAGGCGCAACATACGCGTTGCCACTGGTAGACACGCTGTCACGATAGTATTGCTCGCCCTGATAGATCTGCATGAGGACAACCCTCGCCGCGTCAAATCGCGCCCGGAGAATGGCTGTTCGATAGTTCGCGACCGCGGCGGAGGCGAGGATGCCCACCACGACCACCGCCATCAGCACCTCGGTCAGCGTAAACCCCTTGCGTCCCATCATCCTCGCCTCCTTCTCAGTAGTTGACCGTTGCGTGCACCGCCCGCCGACCGGCTGGATCGGCCGGGTCGACGGTAATTGTCACGGTTGTGTCAAGAACTCCGTTGCCATCCACATCCAACCGGAATGGACCTCCGGCATAGGCTGGATTGGCGCGTAGCTGCTCGTAGGCGTACACGAGGCCCGCCTCGGCGGCGTAGCGCGCCGGCGGCCGCGTGCGCAGCAGCAACGCGTTCATCCCGGCGCCGCTGCGCGCCGCGTAGAGCGCGGCCACGGCGGCGATCGAGGAGAGCAGCGCTGTCGCCAGCGCAAACCCCAAGAACATCGCGCCTCGCTCAGAGGTTCTCATCGGCTTAAATCCGCGTAAACGATGCACACCATCTGTGAAGATTGCATAGGCTCTGCTGCGCGCAACAAAAAAACCGAACCACTGGTTCGGTAGCTCGGCTGTCTCATGGCCTGGTCGGCAGCTCGGCAGTCTCATGAGACCCGCAGCTTTGCGCCCCCGCCTCGCGGCGGGTTTGCCCTTGTCGCCAGTACAACCTTTTATAAACTCTTAACCCAGATAAAGTATGCCCGACCCTCATGAGGATGTCAAGGTCATGTGCGGGGGTTGTAGGCGACGCAGGACTGAACCCATCGAAGGTACGGGGTGTGCCCTTTCACGATGGGTAACGCAATGACCTCGGGAACCTGATAGGGATGCAGCAGGAGCATCGCGCGCCGCAGCGCCTCAAAGCGCCGCGCGGTGGTTTTGATCAACAGCAGCACTTCGCGGGCACGGTCTACCCGACCCTGCCACCAAAACACTGACTCGATCCCTGGCAGGATGTTGACGCATGCCGCCAGGCGCTGGCCGATGACGCGCAACGCGATCCGCTGCGCGACCGCACGCGTCGGACAGGTCACCAGCACGACAATGGAAGCTGACCCGCTGGACTTTCGAGCCATCTAGCTGCGGCGCAACGAGACGTAGAACTCCTGGCCGTCCTGACGAACGACCACATGGCCCTCGCGGGCGAGCCACCCCAGGCTCATCAGGGCCAGTTCCTTCGGCCGTTGAATGCCTTTGAGAATGTTGGAAAACGGCACCGCCCCCTTCTGGCCATCGAGATGGTGCCAAATCTCTCCCGCGACTATGCCGATCTCCGTGATCATAACTCCTCCCTATTTACTTAGGGGCGAGGGGCATGGGCATGTCTGCTCCCCTGCCCCCTGTCTCCTGCCCCTTGCCCCTCAGTCAGACAGGGTTGCAATATGGATTTCCTCATACCCCGTATCACGGCACAGATCCCACAGCTCGATCAGCCGGTCGACGTAGGCGTGCCGGTCGGCCCGGATGAGGACCGGCCTGTGCCCTCCCGCATCCTTGAGGTGCCGGCGAAGCTCCTTGAGCGAGACGATCTGTTCATCCCAGTAGATGACGTGCTCTTTCGTCAGGCTGATGACGACGTTGGACGCCGACACCTGCTTGCTGGTCTGGGCCTTGGGCAGCGCGATGCGGATGCCCGGAGACAGGACAAAGCTGGCGGTGAGCATGAAGTAGATCAGCTGCTGAAACACGATGTCGATCATCGGCGCGATGTCGACGGGCACCGGCTCGTTCCAGCGTCGTGTCAACCGCATTGAAAACACAAGGTGATTCCGCCGATGGTGAATCGATTCCGCCGATTCATCGGCGAAATCACGCTCGGAACATCGGCGTAATCAAACTCAGGTTGTGTCATTTAATGAATGGTCGGATGCCGCCGCCAGCCGGAGACGATGGCCGCGGCTCGCTCCATCTGGTGTTGGACCTCGCCCACGCGGCTCGCGAAGTAATTGTACGCCAGAATCGTGGGAATCGCGACGATCAGGCCGGCGACGGTCGTGATGAGCGCTTCCCACACACCACCCGCGAGATCGCCCGGACTCACGGGGTTCCCGGCGGCGGACTTCGTCTGAATGATCTGAAACGCGCGGACCAGTCCCGTCACCGTGCCGAGCAAACCCAGCAGGGTTGAGACCTGCGCCAACGTCGAGAGCCACCGCAGATGCTGCTCCACGTCCGGCATCTCATGGTGCGCGGCGTCCTCCATGACATCGTCGATCTCCTGCGGGCTGCTCTCGTGCGCGGTCAACCCGGCGTGCACGACCCTGGCCACCGGCCCGCGCCATGAGTCGCAGAGTGCTTGCGCCTGCGGCCATTGGCGGGCCTCGACGGCCTGGCGCAGCTGCTGAAAAAATCCGTCGATGTCCTTGCCCAGGTGCAGGTTGAAAAAGTAGTAGAACCGTTCGAACACCAAGGCCAGCGAGAAGATGGAGCACATGACGATGGGAATCATGACCGGCCCGCCGCGATTGATGATGTCCACCTGCCAGAAGAGAACCGTCCCGATCATGGCTGCGCCGACGACAAAGACTGCCGTGTGCAGCATCCGATTGATCATCTTGATGCTCACTCCTTCTCTGTGGAGAGCCGCTCTTGAGCCACGGCCGCCTCGGGAATCGGCTCCTTCGACAACCGTTCGTAGATCGCCTTCGCCTCGCGGCGGCGACCGTCGCGCTCGAACAACTTGGCCAGCGCCAACTGGCCGCGCACGCGCCACGGGGGTTGCTGGGCGCGCTGGTACCAGCGCATGGCGAGCTCCCCATCCCCCGCCTCTTCATAGCACGAAGCGACGCGGTACGCAACTTCTGACCCGAACGAGGGCAGCCCATCGACCGCCTGCTCGTACCACCGGATGGCCCGGGCATACTGGCTGTCCAGCCGCGCATAGTCCCCCAGCGACTTGGCGAGCTTCGCCCGGTGGCGAGTTGAGAGCCTCGCGCTGCCATGGACTTCCTCCAGCCATTCCGCGGCCGTGCGCATGGACGTCTGCTGGGCGAGCATGTCGGCCAGCAGCAGGCGGGCGTCAATCGCCTCATCGGAGGACGGCGCGTGCGCGATCGTCTCCTGGCACAGCGCCCGGGCGGCGGCTTCGTCTTCTTCGCTGAGCGCGAGCAGGGCCAGGTAGTACGCGGCGCGCGCCGCCACCTCGCTGTGAGGCCGTCGCTGGCGCAGCGACTCCAGCAGGGCGCGAGCCGTGGCGTCCTCGTGCTGGTTGATGGAGACCAGCGCCATGGCCAGCGTTGCATCGTCGGCCAGCGTCCCCTCGGCGCTGCCGACGACCTCGCGAAACAGCCGCAGGGCCTCCTGCCATTCGCTGCGCTGCAGGAGGATCCGGCCGAGCTGATACCGGCCATACGCGGCCGGCGGCGCCTTGGAGGAAAGGCCAATCGCCTTGCGGTACCACGGCATCGCCGCGTCGAGCTCGCCGAGATACAGCTGCACATCACCGAGGCCGTTGAGCGCCGATTGCTGAATCGCGGGATCATCCACCATCCTGGCCAGCTCATAAATTGTCCTGGCCTGGACCGGGTTGCCCTGCTCCAGCGCGACCCCTGCGAGCCGCAGCTGCACATTGGCCTGATCGAGCGGAGCGAGCCGGCGGGTCAACAGGCGATGGAGGACGCGTCTGGCCTCATCCAAACGCTCGGCCTTGCGGTACGCATCGGCGAGCAGCAAGCCGCTGTCAACCGCCAGCGGATGGGTCAGACCCTCGGACATCACCCGCTCAAAACGGGTCAGCGCCTCCGATTCGCGCCCTAACTGCAGCAGACAGCTGCCTTGAGCGAACACGGCTTCAATCGAGTGCTCACCGTTGGAGGGACTGGCGAGGTAGCGATCGAACGCGCTCACGCCTTCTTCGCAGCGCCCGCTCTGATAGTACGCCCAGCCCAAGCCGAACTGCGCGAAGCGGTGCCACGGCGCTTCGGAAGACGCGGCGACGCGCTGATACGTCACAACGGCTTCGCTGTAGCGCTTGAGGCCGGTCAGGCTTTCGCCGAGGTAGAAGGCGACTTGGGCGACGGAGCCGCCATCTGACAGCGTCGCGAGCAACGGAGTCAGTATGGCGACGGCTTCGTGGAACCGCTCGAGCCGCAGCAGGCAGACTCCCTCGAGGAGCCGCGCCTCCGACGCCATGGAGGAGTGCGGAAAGCGCACCGCGACTTCGTGAAGGTGGCCCACGGCGATGTCGAACGCCTGCTGCTGGAGGTAGCTGACCCCGATGCCGAACTGGGCTTGTGGCGCCCACATTGAACCCGGATGGCGCTCGAGCAATCGCTGGTACGCCAGCTTCGCGCGCATCCAGCGGGACGCGTGCCGGCTGATCTCCCCTTCCCAAAACAGCAGCTCCGGCCAGAGCGGGTCGTCGGTCGTCAATTGCGCCCTGAGGTGGTCCATCTCGCTCAGCGCTTCATCCCAGCGGTGCAGCCGGTCGAGGCTGAGTGCGAGCCACACCCACACACGGGGACGCTCCTGGGCATCGGGGTGCAGCGAGAGGAACGTTTGTGCTAGCGTGGCGACGGTGTCGAAATCTTCCCGCAGGAACGCGCGCTGAATCGCGGTGTAACCCGGGGTCGGCTCAAACGCGAATCCCTCGTGGCTCAACACACAACATCCGATCAAGAATACGACTAAACCGTAGCGGAGCGTCCTCATTGTTGGGGTTGAGTCGGCTGGAGGCTGGAGGCTGGAGGCTGGAGGCTTGCCTCCAGCCTTCGGCCTTCGGCCTCCGACGGTCTTGTGCCTTGAGCCATCCGATAGGATCGATGCAGGAGTGGTTTCAGGAACTGGCCCGTGAACGAGCGCGGCTCGGCGGCGACCATCTCCGGAGGCCCTGCCGCGACCAACTCTCCACCGTCCTCCCCGCCCTCAGGACCGAGGTCGATGAGATAGTCGGCCGTCTTGATCACTTCGAGATTATGCTCAATGACGACCACCGTGTTGCCCTGATCGACGAGCTGGTGCAGCACGCTCAGCAGCTTATCCACATCGGCAAAATGCAACCCGGTCGTCGGCTCATCCAGCAGATAGAGCGTGCGGCCGGTGGCCCGGCGCGAGAGCTCCTTGGAGAGTTTGATGCGCTGCGCCTCGCCGCCGGAGAGCGTCGTCGCCGACTGGCCCAGCTCCAGGTAGCCGAGTCCCACCGCTTGAATCGTCCGGAGTTTCTGCGCAATGGCCGGGATCGCGCCGAGGAGCTCCAGCGCCTCGTCCACCGTCATCGCCAGCACGTCCGCGATCGACTTCCCCTTATAGGTCACCTGCAGCGTCTGCTCGTTGAACCGCTGGCCTTTGCAGATTTCGCAGCGGACGTACACATCGGGCAGAAAATGCATTTCAATCCGCTTGATCCCATCGCCCTCGCACGCTTCGCAGCGTCCGCCCTTCACGTTGAAGCTGAACCGACCGGGCTTAAACCCCCGCAGTTTGGCACCGGAGGTGTGGGCGAACAGGTCGCGGATCGGCCCGAAGGCGCCGGTGTAGGTCGCCGGATTCGAGCGGGGCGTGCGGCCGATGGGCGACTGGTCGATGACGATCACCTTGTCGATGTGCTCCATGCCTGTGATGCGCTCGTGCTGTCCCGGCCGCTCCTTGCTGCCGTAGAAGTGGCGCGCCAGCGCGCGATACAGGATTTCATCCACGAGGGTGGATTTGCCGGAGCCCGACACACCCGTCACGCACACGAAGCAGCCGAGCGGAATCGTCACGTCGATGGACTTGAGATTGTGCTCAGCCGCGTGATGGATGGTGAGCACCGGCCGGCTCTTCCACGGCCGCCGCGCCTCGGGCAGCGGAATCCAGCGCCGGCCTGAAAGAAATTGGCCGGTCAGACTCCGCTCGGAGCGGATGAGCTCGTCCAGCGAGCCGCACGCGACCACCTCGCCCCCATGCTTGCCGGCACCGGGACCCAGATCCACGATGTAATCGGCGCGCCGGATCGTGGCTTCGTCATGCTCCACCACGATCAGCGTGTTGCCCAACTCCCGCAGCCGCTCAAGCGTATTGAGCAACTTCTCGTTATCGCGCTGGTGCAGCCCGATGGACGGCTCATCGAGGATGTAGAGGACACCGACCAGCCCCGAGCCCACCTGGGTGGCGAGGCGAATCCGCTGCGCCTCGCCGCCGGAGAGGCTGGCCGAGGTGCGATCCAGCGTGAGATAGCCCAACCCCACGTCGATGAGAAACTGCAGCCGCTTGGCGATCTCCTTGATCAGCGGATCGGCGATCGCTTGTTGGCGGCGGTCCCACCGCAGGCCGGTGAGCCAGCGCTGCGCGGCTGTGACCGCACCCCGCGTCACCTCGGCGATCGACCGTCCACCGATGAGCACGGCCAGGCTTTCAGGCTTGAGCCGCGCCCCCTGACAGGACGGGCACGGCAACACGCTCATGTACTTTGTGATTTCTTCTTTCACGTAGTCCGATTCGGTGTGGCGGAACCGCCGCTCGAGGTTGGGAATGACCCCCTCGAATGTCCTGTCCCAGATGACATCCTCGGAACCGAAGAGGAGGACCTTGTGAAACTTGCGATCCAGCGACGAAAACGGCGCGTCCATGCTGATGCCGTAGAAGCGCGCCACCTCGCGCAACAGCCGGTTGTAGTACATGATCATGTGCATGCCGCTGCGCTTCCAGGGCGCGATCGCGCCGTCGCGCAGCGACTTGTTCCGATCCGGCACAACGAGGTCCGGGTCCACTTCCAGCTTGGTGCCGAGCCCGTCGCAGGTGGCACAGGCCCCGTAGGGGGAGTTGAAGGAAAAGGTGCGAGGCGAGATCTCCTCGAAGCTAAAGCCGCACGTGGAGCAGGCGTAGAGTTCGCTGAAGACTAAATCGCTGGAGGCTGGAGGCTGGAGGCTGGAGACTCTCCGGCCTTTGCCTTCAGCCTTCAGCCTTGAGCCTTCAGCCGAGGAGCTCACGATCACAAGTCCTTTCCCTACCTTTAGGGCGGTTTCGATCGACTCGGTAATGCGCGACTTCGCCTCGGGCTCCACGGTCAAGCGGTCGATGACCACCTCAATCGTGTGAGCGCGCTTTTTCTCTACACTGATCGGCTCATCGAGGTCGCGCAGCGTGCCGTCGACGCGCACGCGCACGAACCCCTGGCGCTTCATCTCGCGGAACACCTCCGCGTACTCGCCCTTGCGGCCGCGCACGACGGGTGCCAGGATAGTCAGCGGCGTCTTCGCCGGCAGCTGCAGGACCTGGGCGACGATCTCTTGCGCGGACTGGGACTGGATGGGCACCTGGCAACGGGGACAGGTCGGAGTGCCGGCCCGCGCGAAGAGCACGCGCAGGTAATCGTAGATCTCCGTCTGCGTGGCGACCGTCGAGCGCGGGTTGCTGCCGGCCGAGCGCTGCTCGATCGCGATAGCTGGCGAGAGCCCCTCGATGGCGTCCACGTCGGGCTTCTCTAGCCGTTCGAGGAACTGGCGGGCGTACGCCGAGAGGCTCTCCACGTAGCGCCGCTGGCCCTCCGCGTAGAGGGTGTCGAACGCCAACGAGGACTTCCCTGACCCCGAGAGGCCGGTCACGACGATGAGCCGGTTGCGAGGCAGGGTGAGCGAAACGTTCTTGAGGTTGTGTTCGCGGGCCCCGCGAATCACGATGGGATTTTCTGACGACATGGTGAGTTATCGATGATTATAGCATGGAACTCAGCGGCGGGTCCTCTGCCGGGCCGCTGCGGATGGCGGCTGGGCCTGGCAGGACATTCGCCCCGCCGCATCGCTGGCGCGCCCCGGCGAGGCGCGCTGCGCTCTCAAAATTGCTCGCTCCCCCCGCCTGCGGCGGGGGATCCGTGCCCGCTCGCAATTTTCAGGTGCGGCGGGGCGAACGTCCTGCCACCCGCCGCCGGCGCGTGCCCGGGGTACGACCGGTCACCCGCCGCACGGCATGGGCGTCACCCAGGGCCGGCGCCTGGGGAGCGCACCCCTCGTCGATGGATCGCAGGACAGTCACTGAGCGTAGCTGAACCACGTGGCCGGAGACGAGCCACCGCGTGATCCCGCGAAGCGCATGCGAGGGCTCAGCCCGGCGAGGCGCCCTCGCTTTCATCGCCGCGGCCATGTTGTCTGACGAGCCCCCTTCGGGGCGAGGAGTTCATGGCCGGGGCGCCGCAGCCGGGCGCCCGGCCCGAGGCCCGCAGGCCGAGGGATCCCGAGCGCCAGCGAGGGAGAGCCCGAGCCGGCGCAAGCGGGTCGCGCGGTGGCCCGGCCCTGCCGCATCTCAAACACGAAGCCCCCCGCCATTGGCGGGGGGCTCGGTGTCAACCGAACAGGATTACCGTCGGCTTCGGCGGCGGCGGCTGCTTCGGCGTCGGCGCTGACCCCCCCGAGCCATTCTGGCTCGCGAGATGTCACCCTGCTTGTCGACGAAGTACAGGTAGCCGGCTTGCTTTCGAATACCCACCTTTGCGACCTTCTCTGCCACGAGACGTCACCCCCTCTCCCACAGTCGTTGCGTGTGTTGCCTCGAATCGCCACACCGGGTCGTGGCGATTCACCCAGATCACACAGATTTCAAAATGCGATTTCGCCGATGACCTACTGGCAACCAATCTGCGAAATCGATCTGAAATCTGCGAAATCGAACCCTGCTTTTTTCACTAGGTGCCGATCGAAATTGGATCAAAGATTCGCTGCAGCGTGGCAACGGCCGACCGGACCGCCAGCTCGCTCGTCTTCGGATTCGCGCTGGGACGGCTTTCAATCCGGCAGCGGATCCGGCCGCAATCCCCCTCGACGTCCAACTCGTGGATGTTCGCGCGGATGGCGGGATCGGCGACCACACGGATGCGCGCCCGCCGCCCGGCCGCCCCGGCGGCGATGGCGAGCGCGGCGGCGACGTTCGCATTCTGGGGAAACGCCGTGATGACGGCTCGAGGAGCGCCTGCAAATATCGTGGAGGGTTTCGTGAGTCGGTCGAGATGCAGTTGCTTGCGGCGCACGTAGGGTGCCGAGGCCAGCGCGCGAGGAGGCTTGCGCGTGGTCAGCGTCACACGCTTGACCGTGCCGACGCTCATGGCCTTGATCCCATCCAACCCTGCCAGCGCGCCGCTGGGCACATAGACGCGCGCGCCGGCGCGTCGGGCCCGCGTGGCCCATGTCCGATCGCGCAGCAGTGCGCCGACGCTCATGATGAACACATCCTTTGGAGCCCCACCAGTCTGTCGGTGGGGCGACATCCCGAGCGAGCCCCGCCGTCGGCGGGGCGAGTCGAGGGAACGGCGCCCAAACGCCTGACGCAGCACCGCGAGTGCGGCGTCCACCGAGGCCGCCTCGATGACCAGCTGGCTGGATCGGATGAGCGCGGGAAGCGAAAGGACGGGAGGACGAGGTGTGAGCCGTCGTTGCAAAAGTCCGGCACGCGTGGGATCGGTGTCATGAAGCGCTGTGATGCGAGCGGCTGACGGATAACGGCGCTGCAGCGCAAGAGCCAGTTGCAAACCAATCGTGCCGCAGCCGACCAGGCCGACACGCACCATTACGAACCGGTTGAATCGAACGCACTCCCGAATTCAGCGTCAACTGAGAGGTGGCGCGCTTCGGTCGTGATCTGCCGGATGCGGTTGTCCTCATCGAGGACCACGACTTTGGGCGCCATGCCCTCGAGCTCCTGCGGCGTGACCTGGGCGTAGGCGATGATGATGACCTTATCACCCGCGGCAATCAGCCGGGCCGCAGCCCCATTGGCGCAGATCGTCCCGGAGCCCGGCGGCCCTTCGATGCAGTAGGTCACCAGGCGCGCGCCGTTCGTCACGTCGACGACGTGGATCTGCTCGTAGGGCACGAGGTCCGCCGCCTTCATGAGCTGCGCATCGACGGTGAGGCTGCCGGTGTACTCGATGTTGGCCTCGGTCACCGTGGCACCATGAATTTTCGCCCGACACACCGTCCGCAACATCCGTCCTGCCTTTCCAACCTCCAACTTCCAGCTTCTAACTTCTCACGCAAATTCCTCGACGGTACATTATGGCACGTCGACGAGAAGATTGTCAATCAGCCGTGTGCGGCCGATGCGAACCGCAAGGAGCGCAGCCACCTGCCCGTTCAGGCGGGCCACTGGTTCGAGCGTCTTGGCGTCGACGATCGCGACGTAGTCCGCACGAGCACGCGGCGCCTCGCCAATGGCGCGGCGCATGGTCCGCAGCACTGAAGCCGCCCGCCGCTCGCCGGCGCGAATGCGCTCCCGCGCCTCACGGAGCGCCCGATACAGCACGAGCGCCTCGCGGCGTTCGGCCGCACTCAAGTACGCGTTGCGGGAGCTCATGGCGAGGCCGTCGGACTCGCGGACGGTCGGCAGGACATGGAGGCGGATGGGCAGCTGCAGATCGGTGATGAGCCGCTCAATGATCAGCGCTTGCTGGTAATCCTTTTGTCCGAAGAAGGCGTCCGTCGGCCGCGTCAGCTCGAACAAGATCGTCACCACCGTCGCCACGCCGCGGAAATGTCCCGGACGCGCCTTCCCTTCCCATCGCAACGCCAACGGTCCAGGGTCCACGGCCGTGTGGAACCCTGGCGGATAGATCTCCTCAACACCCGGCGCGAAGATGATATCGGCCCCGGCTTGCTGGGCCAAACGCAGATCATGGTCCAGCGTCCGGGGGTAGCGCGCGAGATCTTCGCGGGGGCCGAACTGCAGCGGATTGACGAACACCGTGACGATGACGACATCTATGGCGGATGCTGCCGCGCAAATGAGGGACGCATGGCCCTCATGCAACGCACCCATGGTCGGCACGACGCCGACGCGCCGGCCCTGCCGGCGCAGAGAGTGTGCGACGGCCTGCATCTGGCGGGCCGAACGGATCACACGCATGCCAGGAGCAGCTCGCTGATCGGCTGCTTGAGGACCGGATGGATCGCATCAGGCGCCAACTGCGCGAGCGGCTCCAGGACGAAGCGCCGCTCGTGCATCCTCGGGTGAGGCACGGTCAATTCCGGCGTGTTGATGGTCCGGTCGTCGTAGAGTAGCAGGTCCAGATCAATCGGCCGCGGCCCCCACCGCTCGGCGGAGGGTGTTCGGCCGCCCTGGCGCTCAATCGCCTGGAGCGTCTTGAGGAGCTCGGCCGGCTCGAGCGAGGTGTCGATTTCTACCACGGTATTCAGGTACCGATCCTGCGGCGGACCGCCCACCGGCTCGGTTTCAATGATCGTCGCCATTTGCAGAAGCTGAACTCGACCGGCCGCCGCGAGTCGCCGCAAGGCGATCGAGATGTGCTCGAAGCATTCTCCTTCGTTGGAGCCGACACCGATAAACACGCGACTCATGCGAATGGATGCTGCAGGCTCAAGGCTGAAGGCTCAAGGCAAAAACCCGTTGTCGAGCCTTCAGCCTCGAGCCTAGAGCGTTTTTGCGAGGCGCGCAGCGGCTTCCTGGATGCGATCGGTCGGTATGGTCAATGACATGCGTACATAGCCTTCCCCGGATGGCCCGAACCCGACGCCAGGCGTGATCACCACGTGCGCCAGTTCGAGCACGCGAGCGGCGAATGCGAGGGACGATTCGTCGGTGGGCACCTTCGTCCAGAGATAGAAGGTGGCGCTCGGTTTGGTCACCTGCCAGCCGGCCTTCTGCAGCCCATCGACTATCAGATCGCGGCGCTGCTGGTAGGTCGCCACCGCCTGCTGCAGCGGAGTCTGATCGCCTTCGAGTGCCGCGATCCCCGCCCATTGAATCGGCTGGAAGATGCCTGAGTCCAGGTTCGTCTTCAGCTGGCAGAGTGCTCCGATGAGCTGCGCGTTGCCGCACGCCCACCCGATGCGCCAACCGGTCATGTTGTAGGTCTTGGAGAGGCTGTGGAATTCGACGCCGACCGCTTTGGCGTCCGGCAGTTGCAGGATGCTGATCGGCCGCTCCCCGTCAAATGCGATCTCCGAGTAGGCGGCGTCGTGCGCAATCATGAACCCGAACTCTTTTGCGAAATCGATCGCCTCCTGCAGCTGCTCCAGCGTCGCCACCGCGGCGGTTGGGTTGTTGGGGTAGTTGAGGAACATGAGTTTGGCCCGACGCGCCGCCTTCTGGCTGATGCCGCCTAAGTCCGGGAAAAACGCATTCTCTTCGAGGAGCGGCATGGACACCACATCCGCACCGGCGAGGATCGTGCCGCTGCGATACGGCGGATAGCAAGGATCGGGTACGAGCACCGCGTCGCCGGGGTTGGCGACGGCCAGCGGAACATGGCCGATGCCCTCCTTCGAGCCCAGGAGTGGCAGAATCTCGGTGTCAGGGTTAAGCGTCACCCCGAAGCGCTGCTGGTACCATCGAGTGATCGCCTCGCGAAGCGGCCGCAGCCCCTCCGTAAAGCTGTAGCGGTGGTTCGCCGGGTCATCCGCCGTCGCCTTGAGCCGCTCGAGGACGTGCGGCGGCGTGGGCAGATCAGGATCGCCCACGCCCAGGTCAATCACATCCTTGCCCTCGCCCTGGAGTCGCCGCTTGGCTTTGTCGATCTCGACAAAGAGATAGGGCGGCAGTTGTGTGAGACGAGCGGCCTTCTCAAAAGGTACCGTCATGGGAATCACCACGCTCATCCACAGCACTGTGCTCAATAGCTGCGATAGCCATTGAACGATTCAGCCATTGAGCCATTGAGCTATTCAGCTATTCAGCGATTGAGCGCCTTCAACACATCGGACATGTCATACAGGCCGGGCCGCTGTTTGGCGACGAACGCCGCAGCAGCCAGCGCTCCCTGGGCGAAGACGTCACGGCTCTGCGCCCGATGGGTCAGCTCCAGCCGCTCGGCAGGTCCCGCGAAAATTACCGTGTGGTCTCCCACGATATCGCCGGCGCGCACGGCATGGACCGGAACAGCACTCGCGGGCTGCCGGCGCGCAGCCGCCAGCACCTCAGCAAGCCGCTTGGCCGTGCCGCTCGGCGCGTCCTTCTTCTGTCGGTGGTGGCTCTCCACGACCTCGACATCATAGGCTAACCCTAAGCGCTGCGCCGCGAGCTGCGCGAGCTCAAAGAGCACGTTGACGCCAAGACTCATGTTGGGGCTGAGCACGATGGGAATCGCCTTGGCCGCCTCCTGCACCATTGCGCGGTGCGCGTCAGTCAACCCCGTCGTGCCGATGACCATCGGTTTGCGCAACGATTGCGCGAGTTGGACGTGCGCGACCGTGACCTCGGGCGTGGTGAATTCGATCAGGACATCACCCTTGCCAATCGCCGTCTTGGCGTCGTCAACGATCTTCACGCCGAGCGCAGCCGAGCGGCCGAGAACGGTACCGATGTCGCGTCCGATCGCCTCGTGCCCAGTCGCCTCGAACGCGGCACCAATCGAAAAGAGTGAGTCTTGGAGGGCGCAGCGAGCAATCGCCTGCCCCATCCGGCCGCAACAGCCTGAAATCACCAAAGAAATAGACATCACCTTGCTCCGAGTAACGGCGGGAC
Source organism: uncultured Planctomycetales bacterium (assembly GCA_964372775.1). Taxonomy (GTDB): domain Bacteria; phylum Omnitrophota; class Gorgyraeia; order Aquiviventales; family Aquiviventaceae; genus CAYJRJ01. Next base: position 25,083 of record CAYJRJ010000007.1, read on the forward strand.
ATTTCCCTTTTTCGCCGACGCGACCGACGGTGCGAAAAAGGGAAACGCCCCTTACCTTTTACTTTTTCGTCTACCGCCTTTCGCCGGTTGCCGGTTGCCGGTTGCTTGCTTAAACAGTCCGTACGTCTCCAGCGCTTGCCGCAACCGCTGCTCGTTCGCTTCCGCCATCCCGCACAGCGGCAGACGCAGCTCAGGCGAAATCCATCCCAGCATCCCCATGGCGGTCTTCACCGGGATAGGGTTGGTCTCCAGAAACAGCGCTTTGACGAGCGGCAGGAGCCGTTGGTGCCACTGCAGCGCTTCGTCACGGCGGCCTGCCAAAGACGCGTGCACCATCGCGGCCACATCCCGCGGAACGATGTTCGCCGCCACCGAGATCACACCGGTGCCGCCGATCGCCAGCACCGGCAGCGTCAGCGCATCATCGCCCGACAAGAGTACCAGCTTGCCGTGGGTCGACTGCAGGATGCGGCTCATCTGCTCTAAGTTGCCGCTGGACTCCTTCACCCCGACGATGTTCTTGATCGAGGCGAGTTGGGCGAACGTCTCCGGCTCAATGTTGACCGCGGTGCGCGAGGCGATGTTATAGACAATCAGCGGGATGTCCACCGCCTCGGCAATCGCTTTGAAGTGTAGGGAGAGGCCCCGTTGCGTCGGTTTGTTGTAGTAGGGCGAAATCAGCAGCGCCGCATCCGCCCCGACGTCTTTCGCGTGCTTCGTCAGGCGGATAGCTTCTCGCGTGTTGTTCGATCCGGTGCCGGCGATGACCGGAATACGGCCGCGAGCCGCCTCGACGCTGAGCTCAATAACGCGATCATGCTCGTCAAACGAGAGCGTCGCCGATTCCCCAGTCGTGCCGCAGGGGACCACGGCGCTGGTGCCCGCTTCAATGTGCATCTCAATGAGGCGCTTGAGCGCCGCCTCATCGACGCGATCGTTGCGAAACGGTGTGACCAGCGCGACCATCGAACCGCGAAGTATCAGGGCCATTCGTCTCCTCTTATTGGCCATCCCACTGTCCCGTTGAACACCCGCGTCGCCGGCCCCTCCAAGACGACCTGCGTGACGCGGAGTCGAGATCCCGCTTGCCGAACGTCGAACGACACCGTCAACCGATCGCCGCTGCGCGGCGTCACCTCAACTTGGCAGCGCCTCGAGCGCGCGCCACGATGGAGCGCGTGAACGATGGCGGACGCGGTGATGCCGGTGCCGCACGCCAGCGTCTCGCCCTCCACGCCGCGCTCATAGGTCCTCACCTGCAGCGACCAGGGACGCCGTGCGTGCGCGTGGATGAAGTTGACGTTGGTCCCGCGCGGCGCAAATTGGCGGTGGGAGCGAATCGCCCGGCCCAGGCGCATCACATCGACTCGCTCGAGCGACGTCGTGGCGATCACGACATGGGGCACGCCGGTATTCACAAACCCGTAGGCGAGGCGCCTCCCCCCGATCGTCAGCGAGCCGTCAAGCAGGATCTCGGAGGGATCCGTCATGCGCAGCGCCACACGCCCGCGATGCGTCTGGGCGGAGAGCACCCCGGCTCCCGTCTCGATCGTCACGCTGCCGTTCTGCTGTGTTGCCGGTCGCTGGTCGCTGGCCCCCACACCACACTGCACCTCGCAATCGGGTGCAAGAACGGTCCGGCGAAGAGAAACATTCCGACGTGCCAATCCGCCAGCAATGGGCAGTTTGGTGCGGGGGCTGGTGGCTTCGTACAGCGCCACGCATCGCGCGCCGTTGCCGCACATCTCGGCTTCGCTGCCGTCCGGGTTGAAGACGCGCATCCGCACCGTCGCCCGTCGCGAGCGCTCCAGCACAAGCAGCCCGTCCGCCCCCACGCCGCGCTGCCGATCGCACAGCGTCCGGCTCATCGCGCGCCACCGACCGCGCAGCGGACGCAACCGCGGCGTGCGAGCATCGATCACGAGAAAGTCATTGCCCGTGCCGACCATTTTCGTGAATGGAACCTGCGTGGTCATTTTGGATTTCTCATTGCAGTAGCGTTCTTGGCATGACGTCGTGGCGAACCAAATCGCGCAAGGTCTCGCGTCGGCGGATCAGCGCCCACCGTTTGCCGCGCACCAGCACCTCGGCCGGCCGCAGGCGGCCGTTATAGTTGGAGGCCATCGTCGAACCGTAGGCTCCGGCACCCAGCACGGCCAGCAACTGCCCCGACTGAATCGCTCCCAAGCGGCGGTTTCGCGCCAGCACATCCGCGCTCTCGCAAATCGGCCCGACCACATCATACCGCGCCTGGCCGTTCGCGGATAGCGCCGCCTGACTCGTCGGCACCACTTCGTGGTAGGCGCCGTAGAGCGCGGGGCGGATCAGATCGTTCATCCCGGCATCCACCACCGCGAACCGTTTGCCCCGGGCCTGCTTGATGTAGAGCACCTCGGTCACCAGCGCGCCGGCGTTGCCGACGATGAACCGGCCGGGCTCAAGGATCAGCCGTATGCGCAGCGGCTTCAAGAGGGGCAAGATGACCCTCGCGAAGTCCTGCGGTGTTTGCGGCCGCTCATCTTTATAAATGATCCCCAGGCCTCCGCCGAGGTTGAGCCAGTCGAGCTGCGCTCCGAACCGGCGCCCTTGCTCAATGATGTCGGCCGCGCGCCGGATGGCTCGGACGAACGGGGTGGCCTGCGTGATCTGCGAGCCGATGTGCAGGTGGATGCCCAACAGCTGCACGCCGGGGAATGCCTCGCGGTGACGCAACAGCTCAAGGACCGTGCGCGCATCGATGCCGAACTTGCTCTCCGCGACACCGGTCGTCATGTACCGGTGGGTGTGTGCTTCCACATTGGGGTTCAGCCGCAGCGCAACACGGGCTCTCACGCGCATCGAGCGCGCGATGGCATCGATGGCCTCCAGCTCGGGCGACGACTCGACATTGAAGCAGAAGATCCCCGCCCGCAGGGCGTCGCGGATCTCCTCCGGGCGCTTGCCCACGCTCGCGAAGACGATGCGCGAGGACGGGCAGCCGGCAGCGCGAGCCTTGTACAGCTCGCCGCCGGAGACAATGTCTAGTCCCGCACCTCGGCGCACCAACAGCCGCAGGATCGCCAGGTTGCCGTTGGCCTTCACCGAAAAGCAGATAAGCGGCTTCAGCGACCGGAACGCCCGCTCCAGCTTGCGCAGATGATCGACCAGCGTCTTGTAGCTATAGAGATAGACCGGGGTGCCCACCGCCTCGGCGATCCGTCGAATCGGCACGCCTTCGCAGTGCAGCTCTCCTTTGACCATCGCAAAATCGTGCGGATAGTACATCGTCCTCTCAAATAGGGGACAGTCCCCTTTTTTTATCGGGACTGTCCCCATTCAAAAAGGGGACTGTCCCCATTACCGGAGGCGCTGCTTCCATCGTCGCAGTTCCCGTTTGACCATGGATGGGTTCGTACTTCCCTCGCTGCGCTTGCGCGCCACGGAGCGGGATGCGCTCAACACCGACAGCGCGCCGCGATCCAATCGCGGGGACACCCGGCGTAGATCGGTGGCCTGAAGCGCGCGCAGACGCTTGCCGGCGCGCTCGGACATCTTCACGAGCTTGCCGACTTGCTCATGCGCATCGCGAAACGCCACGCCGCGCTGCACGAGGTATTCAGCGAGGTCGGTCGCCAGCATCGCGTCGGCATCGAGCAGCCGACGGGCCGCGGCGCGGTTGATGCGCGCGCGCTGCCACAACCGGGCAAGGACGTCCACGCCTTGCTGGGTCGCCTCAACGGTGTCGAACACGAACCGTTTATCCCACTGCAAATCCCGATTATACGTCAAGGGCAAGCCCTTCATCATCGTCAAAAATCCCCCGAGCTGGCCGATGACGAAGCCCGCCTGCCCTCGGATCAGCTCGAGCACATCCGGGTTCTTCTTTTGCGGCATCAGGCTCGAGCCGGTGGCAAAGGCATCGTCCAGTGCGAGGAGTCCAAACTCCTCTGATGCCCACAGGATCGCATCCTCCGCCAGCCGCGACAAATGCACACCAAGCAGCGCCAGCGCCGCGACCACCTCGATCGCAAAATCCCGGTCCGAGACCGCGTCCATGCTGTTGGAGGCCACACGGGAGAAACCGAGCAGCTTCGCCACATAGCGCCGATCAATCGGCAGCGATGTGCCGGCCAACGCACCCGCCCCCAGCGGCAGCACGTCGATCCGCGCGCGCGCATCATGGAGCCGCTCCACATCCCGCTCGAGCATCTCGACGTAGGCCAAGAGATGATGCGCAAGCAACACCGGCTGTGCGCGCTGCAGGTGCGTGTAGCCCGGAATGATCACATCCTGATGAACCCTCCCGCATCGCACGAGCGACCGCTGCACACCTCGGATCGCCGTCACCAACTGCGCGACCGCTTCGCGGCAGTACAATCGCAGGTCGAGACTCACCTGATCGTTGCGGCTGCGCGCCGTGTGCAGTGTTCGGCCGACCGGCCCGATGAGACGCTCCAACAGCTGCTGGATCTGCGTGTGGATGTCCTCCGCGGCCACATCCGGCTTCCATGCGCCTCGTTCAATCGAGCGCAGGATGCGTTGGAGCCCGCGCACCAGCCGCTGGCTCTGGGCGCTAGAGATGATCCGGCATCGGCCCAGCATCTTCGCGTGCGCGATGGAGCCAATGACATCGTAGCGCGCCAGCCGATAGTCCACGGTAATACTCGACGTAAACCGCTCGACAAGCGGATCTGTGCGCTGCGTAAACCTCCCACCCCAGAGCTTCTGACTCATGAGGAGACCATCCCATTGAGTCGGAAGGTGGAAGTTGGAGGGTGGAAGCTGGAAACAACCGCACATCCGGAAATTTCCAACTTCCAATTTCCAATTTCCAATTTCAAACCCTCAACGTTTTTCATACGGCAATCCCCATAGTTTGATGAATCCTTCCGCGGCGCGTTGGTCGAACTGATCCTTGGCGGAATAGGTCGCCAGCCGCTCGCGATACAGACTATAGGGCGAACGGCGCCCGACGACCTGGCACGTCCCTTTGTAGAGCTTGAGTCGCACCTCACCCGCCACGCAGCGCTGTGTGGCCTCCACGAACGCGTCCAGCGCGTCCTTGAGCGGCGTGCACCACAAACCGGTATAGACGAGCTCGGCATACGTGTCGGCGATACCGCGTTTAAATTGCAGCAGCTTGCGATCCATTACCAACCGCTCCAGCTCTTGATGCGCCGTCAGCAGCACCGCCGCCGCCGGCGCCTCATAGACCTCGCGCGACTTGATGCCCACGAGGCGGCTCTCGATCATGTCCGACCGGCCCACGCCATGGACTGCGCCAATCCCGTTGAGCCGCTCAACAAGTCGAATCGCATCACACCGCTTCCCGTTGAGCGTCGCGGGCACCCCATGCGTAAACCCAACAGTCACGTAGCCGGGGCGCGAAGGCGCACGTTGCGGCGCGCGGATCGACCGAAACGTGTTTGCGGGCGGCTCGGTCCACGGATTCTCCAGCACGCCGGACTCGATACTCGTCCCCCAGAGGTTCTGGTCGATGCTGTATGGGCTGCGCTTCGTCACGTCGATCGGAATTCGATGGCGCTTGGCGTAGTCGATCTCCTGCTCGCGCGAGCGAAACTCCCACAGACGCACCGGCGCGATGATCTCAAGGCGCGGATCGAGCGCGCGCGCGGTCACCTCGAAGCGCACCTGGTCGTTGCCCTTGCCGGTGCAGCCGTGCGCCACGGCCTTGGCCTTCACCTCGTGCGCCACGTCGACCATGTGCTTGGCAATGAGCGGACGCGAGAGCGCTGTGCCCAGCAAGTACTCGCCTTCGTAGACCGCGTTCGCCTTGAGCGATGGCCAGACGTACTCGTGCAGGAACTCTCGCCTCAGGTCCCGCACGATGACCCGCGCGGCACCCGCAGCCTTGGCGCGCGCAATCGCCGCTGGTGCTGGATCGCCCTGCCCCACGTTCGCCATGAACGCGATGACACGCCAGCCCCGATGTGCCAGCCACCGCACACACACGGACGTATCCAGACCACCTGAGTAAGCTAGAACCACTGTGCGACTCATCAGCGCAATTCGGAGTGCGGAGTGCGGAGTGCGGAATAGGTCCATTCCGCATTTCGCATTCCGAATTCCGCATTTACTGGCTTCATCGAATGGTCCTCCCGATCAACATGCAGAGCAGCGCCTTTTGTACGTGCAAACGGTTCTCCGCTTGCTCAAAGATCAACGAGGCGCGGCTCTCCATGACGTCATCCGAGATCTCTTCGCCGCGGTGCGCGGGCAGACAGTGCATGACCCGGCAGCCGCGCTTGGCGCGTTTGATCAGCGCCGCATTGACCTGGTACGCCCGAAACGCCTTCAGGCGCGAGGCGCGCTCCTTTTCCTGGCCCATGCTCACCCACACGTCGGTGTAGATGACATCCGCTCCCTTCACCGCCTCACGCGGATCGGTGCTCCACCGCAGCACCGCACCGTGAGGTGCCGCCTTGCGCGCCGCGGCCGCCCATACCGAACCCTGCGGCCGGTAGCCGCGTGGCGTGGCGACGAACACGCTCACCCCCAGCATCCCGCACGCCTGCATCAGCGAGTGCAGCACGTTATTCCCATCCCCGATATACGCCACGCGCACACCTTTGAGCCGCCCGAACGCTTCCTCAAGCGTGAACGCATCCGCCAGCGCCTGGCAGGGATGGAACCGGTCCGAGAGACCGTTGATCACCGGCACGCGCGAATGCGCGGCAAACGCCTCGGCGTCCTCATGGGCAAACGTGCGCACCACGATGCCATCCACGTACCGTGAGAGCACCCGAGCCACATCCTTGACCGGCTCCCGCGTCCCGAGCTGAATGTCGTCCTGCCCAAGATAGACCACCGACCCGCCGAGCTGCAGCACCGCGACCTCAAACGCGACGCGCGTGCGCATCGACGGTTTCTGGAAGACGAGTGCCACGGTCTTGCCGGCCAGCGCCGTCGCACCCAGCGCGCGGTGGCGCTTCATCCGCGCCGCCGTGCGCAGGACGTTCCGTAGTTCAGCCTCGCTGAAATCCGTTAGCGTCAGGAAATGGCGTACCATGTCACGACAGGTTGCTGGTTGCTGGTTGCTGGTTGCTAACGTCGATGATCACTTCTTCCAGAATTGCTAGCCCCTTGTCCAGCTGCGCCCTCGTAATCGTCATCGCCGGCAGCAGACGCAGCACCCGCTCCTGCGTGCAGTTGATCAGCAACCGCTTCTCTCGGCAGGCGGCGACAATCGGCCGGCCGTCCACGGTCAGCTCGATGCCGATCATGAACCCGCGCCCGCGCACCTCGTGGATGATCGGGCAGCGGCGTTTGAGCGCCTCAAGCCGCTCGAAGATATGGGGCGAGAGCGTAGTGACCCGCTCCAGCAACTCCTCCTTCTCGATCGCTTCAAAGACCGCGAGGATGCACGCGCAGCCCAGCGGGCTTCCGCCGTACGTCGTCGCGTGCGTGCCAGGGGTCAGCGTATCGGCGATCTCCCGCTTGGCGATCACCGCGCCGATGGGAAAGCCTCCGCCCAGCGTCTTGGCCAGCAGCATCACATCCGGCACCGCCCCGCTGGGCTGGTAGCCGAACATGGTGCCGGTGCGTCCCATGCCGGTTTGGATCTCATCGGCGATCAAGAGCAGGTGGCGCTCATCACACAGCTGCCGCAGCCCTTTGAGAAATGCGTCACCGGCGACCCGCACCCCGCCCTCCCCCTGAATCGGCTCAACAAGCACGGCGCAGGTCTTGGGCGTCACCGCCTGGCGCACCGCCTCCAGGTCGTTGAAGGGCACGCGCACGAATCCCGGCAGCAGCGGCTCAAACCCCTGCTGGTACTTGGTCTGGCCCGTGGCGCTGAGGGCCGCCATCGTGCGGCCGTGAAACGACTGCTCCATGACGATGATTTCGAAGCGCCCCCGCCCCCAACGCCGGGACAGCTTCACGGCGGTGTCGACCGCCTCGGCGCCGCTGTTGGTAAAAAACACCTTGCCGTCAAATGACGCCTCAACCAGCTTCTTCGCCGCCTTCCACTGGAGCGGATGGTAGTAATTGTTTGAGACATGGGCGATGCGCGTGGACTGCCCGCGCAAAGCACTCACCACCCACGGATGGCGATGCCCGAGCCCGCTGACCCCCCACCCCGGAAACAGATCGAGGTACTCGCGGCCGTCGACATCCCAGACGCGGCTGCCCTTGCCCTTCGTGAGGACCAGCGGGCTGCGCACGTACGTGTTCATCACGTAGCGCTCGTATTGACTGATGACGTGTTCGGTCGCTTTACTCATCTCTAAGCTCCCGCGGGTCCTTGCTGCGGATGGCGGCGGGTGGCCGCCGGGTAGGCCGCTCGGGGTCCCTCCTTCGGCCTCCCTCTCGCGTCCTCCCCGCGTCTCCCGCCGCCCGCGCGTGCTCGATGTGCGGCCGGCTACCCGCGGCAGAACCTGCCCCGTGAACGGATAATCTCAGTCCCGATTCCCTGTTTCGTGAAGATCTCGAGCAACATCGCGTGCGAGATGGAGGCATCGATGATGTGCGTTTTCTTTACCCCGCCCCGCAGCGCCGTGATGCACGCCTTGACCTTTGGAATCATCCCCGACTGAATGAGCTTCGTGTCCATGAGCCGTTTCGCCTGGCGAACTGAGACGGTCGAGATGAGCGACTGCTCATCCCCTGCGTGGCGCAGGATGCCCCGCACGTTGGTCAGCAGCACGAGCTTCTCCGCCGCCAAGTGCATGGCCACCTCTGCCGCGACGTCGTCCGCGTTGATGTTGTAGCGCTGGCCGTTGCCCAGCCCGATCGGCGAAATGACCGGGATGGCATGGCGTGTCAGGACCATGCGGATCGGCCCGGTGCGCACCATGCTGACCCGGCCGACAAAGCCGAGTTCGGTCGCGCGGGGGTGCGGCTCCGCCACGATCACGCCACGGCGGGCCACCAACCCCTCGGCATGGCCGCCGAGGCTGCGGACCTGCGTCACCAGCCGACGGTTGACGGCACTCAGCTCCCGGTCCACGACGCGGATCGTCCGATGGTCGGTCACCCGCATGCCGTCGACGAACGCCGTCTGACGTCCCCGGGCGGAGAGCGCGCGGGTGATGGCCGGCCCGCCGCCGTGCACCAGGATCGCCCGGATCCCGACGCTGCTGAGAAAGATCAGATCCTGGAGGATCCGTTTCATCGCTTCCGGATTGTCGATCGCGCTGCCGCCGTACTTGGCCACGATCACCTTGCCCCGGAACGCCTGGATGTACGGGATCGCTTCGATCAAGATGTCGGCCTTGCGTATCGATTCTTCCATCAATGTTGATTACGCCGATTTGACAAACCGATTTCGCCGATCAATCGGCGAAATCTTCCTTCGAAATCGGCGAAATCTCCCACAGGTCTTTATCAGGTGGCATAGCCGGCGTTGATGCGCACGTACTCCTCGGTCAAGTCGCAACCAAGCATCCGGCCCTGGCCGCGGCCCAGATGCAGATTCACCAGCACCCGGACCTGCGGCCGGCGCAACAAACTGCGCAGCCGGACCGCGTCCACGCGCAGCGCAATACCCCGCGCGACCACCCGCTGCGATCCAATCGCGATCTCCAGCTTGTCCTGATCGCAGCGCGCCGGCGAGGCACCGACCGCCGCGGCGATGCGGCCCGGATTGGAATCGCCACCGGAGAGCATCGTCTTCACCAACGGCGAGTTCGCGATCTGCCGCGCACAAGCGTGCGCGTCCCGGTCGTTGCGCGCACCCGTCACGACGACCTCCATGAGTTTCGCGACCCCTTCGCCATCGCTCACCAACATGGTCGCCAGCTTGCCGGTCACGGCGTGCAGCATCTTGGCAAACGCCGCCGCGCGGCCTCCGGAGCGAACGCTCACGCCCGAGCGCGCGCTGGCCAACGCAAACACCGTGTCGTTCGTGCTCATGTCGCCGTCCACACTGATCTGATTGAAGCTCTGCTCCGTGGCCTCACGCAGGAGCCGTCGCAACAGTCCCGGCGCAATTTCGACGTCAGTCGTGAGTACGCACAGCATCGTCGCCATCGACGGCGCGATCATCCCCGCGCCCTTGGCCATCCCGCCCAGGCGGCAGAGGCGCCCATGAATCCGTGCTTCCACCGCCGCCTCTTTGACCATCAGGTCGGTCGTGAGAATCGCCTGCGCTGCGTCCGCGTGGTGGGCACGGTTGAGGTGCTTGACCAGCTTCGGCACGACGCGCAGCATCCGCGGCACCGGCAGCCGCCGTCCGATCAAACCCGTGGAGCCCAATAAGATGTCTCGGTCAGCCACGCCCAGCTCGCGCGCCACCGCCTGGCTGAGGAGGCGCGCATCGTGCAGCCCCGCATCGCCGGTCAAGCAGTTGGCGCAGCCGCTGTTGATCAACACGGCCTGCGCTCGCCCGCGCGCCACACGGGACTTGCTGACGAGTACCGGGGCGGCCTGCACGCGGTTGTTCGTGAAGACCGCGGCGGCCGTGATCGGCCGGTCCGCCGCCACCAATGCAAGGTCAGGTTTGCGGCTTCGTTTGATGCCTGCAGAGACCCCCGAAGCCTTGAACCCCCGTGCCGCCGTCACGCCACCCGTAATCCACTTCATTGCAGGGCGCTCGAGGCTGAAGGCTGAAGGCTGAAGGCAAGAGCCAAGCCTTGAGCCTCGAGCCTTGAGCCTTCAGCTATCATCGGAGGAGTCCCGTTGTTTCAGGCAGTCCGTACATGACGTTAAAGTTTTGCACGGCTTGTCCTGCGGCGCCCTTCGTGAGGTTATCCAAGGCGCTTGCGATCACTGCGTAGCCCAGCGCCTCATTCGCCATGTAGCCGATATCGCAGAAGTTGGTTTCGATCACGTCCCGCAGCTCCGGCAGCTCGCCGGGGCGCACGCGCACGAACGGCGTGTGGCTCGAGGGATAGGCCGCCTGGAACGCAGCGTCGAGCGTCGCAAGCGGTGCGGCGGTCTTGACGTAGAGCATCGAGATGAGCCCACGGGTCACGGGGATCACCTGCGGGACGAATCCCATGAGCGCCTTGCGGCCGGTCAGCCGCTCCACTTCCTGCAGCACCTCGGGCATGTGTTGATGCGCGTTGACCTTGTACGCTCGGAGGTTCTCGGTCATCTCGGTGAACAAGAGGGATGTCTCGGCCTTGCGCCCTGCTCCGCTCAACCCGGATTTGGCATCCACGAGGAAGCGGTGGTCTTCAACCAACTTCGCCTGAAAGAGCGGAAGCACGGCCAGCAAGATGCTTGTGGCGTAGCAGCCGGGGTTGGCAACGAGCTTGGCCTGGGCGATTTCCTCGCGATGGAACTCGGTCAACCCGTACGCCACCCCGGTGTTCGTGAGCAGCTCAGGATGCGGATGGGTGGTCTGGTACCACTGAGGATAGAGGGAGGGATCCGCGAGGCGAAAATCGCCGCTCAGATCGATGACACGTGTGTCCGCCGCCAGCAGCTGCGGCGCACACGTCATGGCGGTGCCATGGGGCAGCGCGAGAAAGGCGGCGTCGCTCGCCTGGATCAGGCGATGGACATTAAGCGACTCGACGGGCAGGTCAAGCTGGCGGGCAAAACGGGGGTAGACTACCGAGACAGGGGTCGGGCGCTCCCACTTGGCGGACGCCGCCAAGCAGGTGAGCTGGACGTGAGGATGTTGAAGGAGCAGACGGATAAGCTCTTCGCCGGCATATCCGGTCGCTCCGGCAATCGCGACCCGTATCGTTGGCATCTATGGGGGTGAGTGGTTGTCATCTTATCACAGAGACACAGAGCACAGAAACACAGAAGATCGAAACAGACGATACCGGCACACCACAGAAGCACAGAGATGAGGACCTGCGTTCCGCCGCTTCTGTGCCATCTGTGGTGTCATGCTCTTCTCTGTGCTTCTGTGGTTACCGCTTGGTCCACTGGAACTTCTTGCGTGCCCCCTTTTGACCGTACTTCTTCCGTTCCTTTTCGCGCGCATCGCGGGTGAGCAGCCCGGCGGCCCGAAGCGGACCCCGGTTGGCGGCATCCAGTTGCAGGAGGGCGCGCGCGATGCCTAGCCGCACCGCGTCGGCCTGGCCGGTCAACCCGCCTCCATCGACATTCACGCGGACATCGTATTTGCCAAGCTGGCGGGTCAACAGCAGCGGCGAGCGGATGGACTGCCGCAGCGCCTCCCGCGGAAAGTATTGTTCGTACGGGCGGCCGTTGACCATGATCGCTCCGGTGCCCGGCAGCAGGCGCACGCGGGCCGCCGCCTGCTTGCGCCGGCCGGTGGCTGAGAGCGTCGCTGTCGGAGCCACGGTCGTGTTCGATTCAACGGGTTGAGGTGTCGTCTCGTCGATCATCAGTGTCCAAGCTGCAACGGTTGCGGTTGCTGGGCCCCATGCGGGTGGTTCGGCCCGACATACACATTCAGCTTTTTGAGCTGCTGGCGCCCCAGCGGCCCGTCCGGCATCATGCCCTTGACGGCCTGGCGCAGCACCCGGTCGGGATGCCTGGTGAGCATCTCATCCAGCGTGCGAGACCGGAGCCCACCCGGATAGCCCGAATAGCGCCTGTAGGTCTTCTGAAGCCGCTTCTGCCCTGTGACCGCGATCTTTTCGGCGTTGATGACCACCACGAAATCGCCGGTGTCGAGAAAGGGCGTGAAGATCGGCTTGTGCTTACCGCGCAGGACCAGCGCGATGCGGCTCGCCAGCCGTCCGAGCACCTGGTCCTTGGCATCGACCAGGACCCATTGGCGCCCGGTGTTCTTGGCGTTGGGAAGCGTCGTCGTGGACATAGCCAAGGAGGTTAACACAGTCCGTCGGAGATGTCAATCATGTCTAGCGGCGTTTGGGCTGGAAGAGCTTGAGGCAGCAGAAGAGGCACAGCCCAAGGATGAGGCCCCAGGAGACCGCAAGGAAGAGCCAGCCGCCAGCCGTCATCCCGCCCCCTGCGAAGGGCGGCCGAGGGCCGCCCGGGTGAGCAATCGCTTCTTGAAGCGGGATAGACTACGTGGGCTGCGCTTGAGGACATGCTCACGAGCTTTCGCTTCCAGCGGAGTTGGGTAGGCTTCGGCCCCGATGAGCTGCCAAGGGAGTTTGCGCTGGGTGCGCTGGGTATAGGTTCCCAGCCCCTGATTATGCTCACCCAGGCGGCGCAGCACGTCGGTGGTCCAGCCGACATAGTAAGTCCCGTCTTGGCGACTTCGGAGGAGATACACGTAGGCTATCCGATGCCGTGCTGCGCCGCCGTTCGCAGGGGGTGGGATCATGTGCTTAACTCCTGGATGTGCCGCCGGCGACGCAAGGCGACGCGCATCGCCACTGCCATCACAACGAAGAGACCGATGAGAAACCAGCGCGTGCCCACCACATAGGGCCGGTCAGCCGCCGCAACACCGGCCATGGAGATCGTCGTTTTCGCGTTGTCATACAACCAGAACCCGAGGACAAACAGCAGGTAGGCCGGCGTCACGTAGGTGATGATGCCCCGAAACACCCGGTGCAGACGGATCTCCGAGCCGTGATGAATCTCCCGCCACCCGCGGTCCATCCCGAAGATCCAGGCGAAGATCACCACCTCGAGCAGGCCGAACAGAACGAGGCACACGGTGCCGCCCCAAAAGTCCAGCTCATCCACGACGCCATGCCCCAGACCCCAGATCGCCGGCTGGCACAGCAGGAAACTGATCACTCCGAAGACCGCGACGGCCTTGAGCCGCCGCCAGCCGAACACGTTCTGAAAGAACGCGATCACTGGCTGGGCCAGCGAAATGGACGAGGTGATGCCAGCCAAAAAGAGGAGAAAGAACCACACGCACCCGAAGATCATTCCCCACGGCAGGCGCTGGAAGATGAGCGGCATCGTCACAAACCCCAAGTTGAATGCCCCGCCCTTGGCGATCGCCGCCATCTGCTCCGGCCCGAAGAACGCGAAGGCCGCCGGAATCACGATGGAGCCGCCGAGGATGACCTCAGCCAGCTCGTTCATGCCGACCGCGGTATTCGACGACAGGACCACGTCGTCATCGCGCTTCAGGTAGCTGGCGTACGTCACGATCGCGCCGATCCCCACGCTCAGCGTAAAGAGAATCTGCCCGGCCGCCGCCAGCCACACGCGGGAGCTTGTCAGCGCCGACAGGTCAGGGTTCCAGAGGTAGCCGAGGCCGTTGACGACGTTCCAGTCCGGCCGCGAGGGTTCCGGCGCGCCAAGACACAGGATGCGCACCACCAGCGCGATCGCGCAGAGAAAGAGGACCGGCTGAAAGACCTTCGAGACAAACTCGATGCCCTTTTGAATGCCGCCGCCGATGACCACAAGATTCAGGCCAAACGTCACGAGAAAAAAGAAGTACGCAGTCCCGATGTTGGGAAAGGTGCCGTTTGGACTCAGACCTTGAAACGCGTGCAGGAATCCGCTCATCGCCGCCTGACCCGATACCTGATGGTACATCCCGGCGAGCGAGAAGTAGCTGTAGGCGAGCGTCCAGCTCTCGATGTACGTGTAGTAGAGGAAGATGACCCACGGACCGAACACGCCTAGCAGGCCGACATACTTCGCGCCGCGCCAATGCCACATGGCCGAAAAGGCCCCGGCCGCCGTGTTGTGGCCGTGCTGCCCGCCATAGCGGCCGATCGTCCACTCGACCACCGCCAGCGGAATGCCCAGGAGCAGCAGCGCGATGAAGTACGGAATCATGAACGCGCCGCCGCCGTTTTGCGCGGCCTGGACCGGAAACCTGAGAAAATTGCCGAGGCCCACCGCGCTGCCCGCCACGGCGAGGATGATGCCGAGCTTGGAGCCCCAGCGTTCCGTCTGGTGGTGCGCCATCCTACCTCCGATGACTCGGATACGCCACCGACACCAGCGTCAGGCCGCAGGCCGGCGCGGTCGTGCCGGCCAGACGCCGGTCCTTGGTGCGCAGCATCCGCCGGATGGTGCCGGTCGGCAGGCGTCCCCGCCCGATGTCGATCAAGGTGCCCACGATGCTGCGGACCATGGTGTGGAGGAATCCGGTCCCTTCAATCTCGATCTGGATTTCATCGCCCTGCCGACGGATTCGGAGATCCGTCATCTGCCGCACCGTGCTGCGCATCGGACGGCTCGCGCGGGCAAACGCCTTCACGTCATGCCGGCCGCGCAGCCCGGCCGCTTCCCGGCGCATCAGCGCCAGATTCAACGGCGTGCGCATGTGGCGGACGAAGGGGCGGATGAACGGTGGGACGACAGGACCGATGAAAATTCGGTAACGGTATCGCTTACTGGCTGCATCGAACCGGGCGTGAAAGGCGGGATACGTATCCTGAACAGTGAGGACGGCGATGTCTGACGGCAGAAGCGCGTTGAGTGAACGGAGCAGCCGTTCGCGGGGCAGCGCCGCACGCGTGCGTAGATGCGCCACTTGGGCTAACGCGTGCACGCCCGCATCCGTCCGCCCGCTGCCGATCACCCGAACCGGCTCGCGAACAATCTGCTCAAGGACCCGCTCCAACGTCCCTTGGATCGTTGGTTTCTGTCTGCTGTGCGCTGTCTGCTGTGTGCCGGCCTGCTGCACCTGCCAGCCGGCGTACCGTGTGCCGTCGTAAGCAATCGTCAGTTTGAGTACACGCACTCGGCTCAAGGCTCGAGGCTCGAGGCTCGAGGCTATCCCTTCCTTGTTCTTGCCTTGAGCCTTCAGCCTTGAGCCTTCAGCCACGTCGCGTCAACAGCTCGGCGATCTGCACGGCATTCGTCGCCGCACCCTTGCGCAGATTGTCGCCGCAGACCCACAGGGCGAGGCCATGCTCGACGGAGTCGTCCGTTCGCAGCCGGCCGACGAGAACATCGTCCTGCCCCGCGGCGTCGATGGGCAGCGGATAGCGGCCGCGCGCAGGATCATCCACCACGGTCACGCCCGGCGCCTTGCGCAGCAGCTCGCGCGCCCGCGCGACGGAGAGTGCTCGCTCCGTCTCGATCCACACCGCCTCCGAGTGGGCGACGAAGACCGGCACGCGCACGCAGGTGGCTGAAATCTTCAGCCGTGGCTCCTCGAGAATTTTCCGCGTTTCGTTGACCATCTTCATCTCTTCTTTCGTGTAGCGGTTCTCAAGGAACGCGTCAACCTGCGGGATCACGTTGAACGCGATCTGAGCGGACAGCGGACCAAGCCTCTTCGCGAGCTTGGTGCGTTTGGGCATAACCTGCCCCTTCGCCCATGCGCCTCTGCCCACGAGTTGGCAGCTCTCCACCCAGAGCTGGTACATGGCTTTCGCGCCCGCGCCAGACACAGACTGATACGTTGACACGATAACCCGCTTAAGGCGCGCCGCACGGTGCAGCGGGGCGAGAGCCAACAGCATGACAATCGTCGAGCAATTAGGATTCGCGATCAACCCTCGATGCCGTGTGAGCGCATGCGGGTTCACCTCTGGCACGACCAGCGGCACGCCAAGCTTCATTCGAAAAGCACTTGAGTTATCAACCACGACCGCACCCCGCCTGACTGCCTCCGGCGCAAACTCCAGACTGCGGCTCGCCCCGGCGCTAAAGAGCGCCACGTCGATCCCTGTAAACGACTGGGGTTTGAGCTCCTCAACGGCGCAGCGCGAGCCGTTAAAGGACAGACGCCGGCCTTCTGAGCGGGCAGACGCCAGCAGCCGGATCCCCCTGACGGGAAACCGCCGCTCGGCGAGGACGCGCAGCATCTCAGTGCCGACTGCGCCCGTAGCGCCGACCACTGCGACGTTGTACCGTTGACGACTCATAACTCGCTCCTGCCGGTATCAGATACCATTTTCTGGAACTCCAGAAAATGGTATCTGATACCGGGACTATAACGCTTGAACGACGAGATCACCGACTTCGCTCGTGGAATAGCCCATCTTGCCGGCGGCCAAGCTCTTGAGCTTCTTCCCGGTGACGTCCATCACGGCGCGCTCCAGCGCTTGAGCGGCCTTCGTCTGACCTATATACTCCAGCAGCATCCCACCGGCGCAGATGGCGGCCAGCGGGTTGATGATGTTCTTGCCGGTGTACTTGGGTGCTGAGCCGCCGATGGGCTCAAACATCGACACGCCCTGCGGGTTGAGATTGCCGCCGGCCGCGATACCCATGCCGCCCTGGATCATCGCACCCAAGTCGGTGATGATGTCACCGAACATGTTGTCGGTGACGATGACGTCGAACCACTCCGGATTTTTCACCATCCACATGCAACACGCATCCACGTGGGTGTAGTCGGTCTTGATGTCTGAGTACTCCCTCGCCACCTCATCGAACACCCGCTGCCACAGATCATGGGCGTACGTCAGGACGTTCGTCTTGCCGCAGAGCGTCAGCTTCTTCTCGTCGTTGCGCTTGCGGGTGTACTCAAACGCAAACCGGATGCACCGCTCCACCCCTCGGCGCGTGTTGACCGACGTTTGCAGCGCGACTTCCTCGGATGTGCCGCGGCGCAGGAAACCGCCGACGCCGGCGTAGAGCCCCTCGGTGTTCTCCCGGACGACCACGAAGTCGATCTCCTCCGGCCCCTTATCCTTGAGCGGCGTCCACACGCCCGGGTACAGCTTCACCGGCCGCAAGTTGATGTATTGATCCAGCTCAAAACGCAGCTTGAGCAAAATCCCCTGCTCCAGGATGCCGGGTTTCACATCGGGATGCCCGATGGCCCCCAGATAGATCGCGTCGACCTCGCGCAGCTCCTTGAGGACGCTGTTCGGCAGCACGTCCTTGGTCTTCAGGTACCGCTCGCCGCCCAGGTCATACTCGCGCCACTCCACGCGAAAACTGTCGCGCTTCGCCAATGCGTCAAGCACCTTGCGGCCTTCGCGGATCACCTCAGGCCCGGTCCCGTCGCCGGGGATCACGGCGATACGAAACGTGCGCGTGGCCGTGCTGCGTGACGTTGACTGAGATGTCACTGTTGACCGTTCTCTACTCATCAGTGGTGGCGTCCTTAGGTTATGGGGTGGCGGAGAGCGCCGGCAACCCCTCCGTTGGGCTCGAGGCGCTGGCGTAGGGCTTCTTCGGAATCCGACCGGCTTCAAACGCCAGGCGGCCCGCCTCGACGGCCAGCCGCATCGCGCGGGCCATCCTCAGCGGATCCTGCGCGCAGGCGATCGCGGTGTTCATGAGAACGCCGTCGGCGCCCAGCTCCATGGCGACGGCCGCATCTGAGGCCGTGCCCACGCCGGCATCGACGATCACCGGCACGGAGACCGCCTCGAGGATGAACCGGATGTTCAGCGGATTGACGATCCCCTGCCCGGAGCCGATCGGTGCAGCCAGCGGCATGACGCACGCCGCACCCGCGTCCTGCAGTTTCTTCGCCATGATCGGATCGTCGTTCGTGTAGGGCATCACCACAAACCCGTCTTTGACCAGCACCCGCGTCGCTTCCAGCAGCGCCTCGGTGTCCGGCAGCAGCGTCTTTTGATCGCCGATCACCTCGAGCTTCACCAGATTGGACAGCCCTGCCTCGCGCCCCAGTGCTGCGGTCCGGATGGCCTCCTCGGCGGTGTAGCAGGCGGCGGTGTTGGGCAGCAGCGTGATCTTGGAGCGGTCGATGTAATCGAGCAGGCTCTCCTCGTGCGGGCGGTCCAGGTTGATGCGGCGCACCGCCACCGTCACCATCTGGGACCCGGACGCCTCGATCGCTTCGCGCATGAGCTGAAAGCTCGCGTACTTGCCAGTGCCTACGATCAACCGAGATGTGAATGCTAACTCACCAATCTTCAGCATGAGTTCCTCACGTCCCAACCAACGATTCCGCCGCTCGCGGCTCCTCAATGACGGTGCCCTTACCCACCACGACAATGCCGGATTCGGTCACATGAAACCGCCGCCGGTCCTCCTCCTCGTCGTAGCCGATCTCGGCATAGCGCGGGATCACGACGTCCTTGTCGATGATCGCCCGGCGAATCTTCGCGTAGCGGCCGACGTCCACCTGCTCCATGAGAATCGAGTCGTCCACCTTCGCGTAGCTGTTGATCCGCACGCCGGGCGAGAGGATACACCGCTGCACCTGGCCGCCGCTGATGATGCAGCCGTTGGCCACCAACGAATCCAAGAACGCGCCCACCCGGCCCGTGGCTTCATCGGCGAACACCGTCTTGGCCGGCGGCCACTGCCCATGGTAGGTATGGATCGGCCACGCCTGGTCGTACAGGTTGAACAGCGGCGTCACCTGGATCAGGTCCATGTTCGCTTCGTAGTAGGCGTCGAGTGTTCCGATGTCGCGCCAGTACTTCGATTCCTTCTTGTTCTCATCCTTGAAGTTGTACGCCATGATGCGGGCGTTGCGCGCCAAGCGCGGGATCACGTCGCGGCCGAAATCGTGCGTGCTCTCGGAACTTTTGGCGTCCTCCATGAGCGCCTCTTCCAGCGCCATCCGGTTGAAGAGGTAAATCCCCATGGACACGTAGCAGTGGGTCGGATCCCCCGGGATCGTCTTCGGCGCTGCGGGTTTCTCCTCAAAGCCGATGATCCGGCTGCTCGTGTCGACTTCGACGATGCCGAATCCCTTGGCCCGCTCCTTCTCCATCTCGATGACGCCGACGGTCACGGCCGCCTCGTGCGCCTCGTGGAACGCGACCATCTCAGCGTAGTTCATCTTGTAGACGTGGTCGCCCGCCAGGACCAGCACCTGCTCGGGCTTTTCCTGTTGGATGGAGTAGATGTTCTGGTAGATCGCGTCGGCGGTCCCCAGATACCAGTGGTCGCCGGTGCGCTGCTGCGCCGGAATGACGTCGATGTACTCGCCGAGCTCGCTGTTGAAGACCTGCCAGCCCATCTGCAGATGGTGCTGCAGCGAGTGCGACTTGTACTGGATCAGCACGTGGATCTTGCGGATCCCGGA
>CAYJRJ010000008.1:0-41381 GCA_964372775.1 uncultured Planctomycetales bacterium
CGGCCGAGGGACTGGCGCTCGGGATCCCTCGGCCTGCGGGCCTCGGGACGGGCGCGTCGCTTGGCGCCCCCGGCCATGAACTCCTCGCCCCGGAGGGGGCTTGTGGCGCCCCGCCAACGGCGGGGCGACATCCCGAGCGACCCCAAGCCCAGTCGAGGGATCGGACAGCATGGCCGTGGCTCAAGAGCGAGGACGCCTCGCTGTGCTGAGCCCTCGAATGCGCTTCGCGGGATTGTCGGGGGCTCGGCGAGCGCGCGCGAGGGGTGCATGCCCAAGCTCCGGCCCTGGGCCACATCAAAGACGTCACGGCGGGTGACCGGATGTCTGCGGAGCCGGACGTCTGGAGGGCCGAGCGGCCACGGGGTCCGAGCGCCAGCGAGGACGAGCGAGGCCCGCAAGCGAGCGCAGCCACGCCTCGGCGGGGCGGGGCGAGCGGTCCGGCGCAGCAGATGTCCGGTCAGGACCCGCCGCTCCCAGATCGGACCCAGGGCCGGAGCGACAGCGGACGAGCGACGCACCCCGAGCGCGAGTCGCACTCAGCGGTTCAGGCGCCAGACGCTCAGGAGGAGACCGAACGCGACCCAGATAGCGATCATTGAGGAGCCGCCATAGCTGATGAGCGGCAGCGGTACTCCCACGACCGGCAGGATGCCCATCACCATCCCCATGTTCACGCACGTCTGGTAGGCCACCCAGGAGAACACGCCGACGGCCAGCAAGCGGCCGTACGGATCGGATGTCGCCTGCGCGACGCGCAGCGACCGCGTCAGCAGAATGGCGAATCCCGCCACGACCGCGGCGCACCCCAAAAACCCCCACTCTTCCCCGATGACGGAAAAGATGAAGTCGGAGTGGCGCTCAGGGAGGAAGTTGAGCTGATTCTGTGTCCCGGCGAGCCACCCGCGCCCCCACAGCTGGCCTGAGCCGATAGCGATGGTGGACTGGATGATGGAGAACCCCGCGCCCAAGGGATCGACGTGGGGGTTCAGGAACACCATCAGCCGATCGCGCTGGTAGTCTTTGAGCAGGTGCCAGCCCACCGGCAGCAGCGCGAGTGCGAGCGCACTCATCCCCATCAGCACGCGGGCCGGCATGCCCGCGGCCCACACGATGCCCAGCCAGATCGCCACAAGAATGGACGCTGAGCCCAGGTCAGGCTGGATGAAGATGAGCAGCGCGGGCACTCCCATCATCGCGAGCGACACGAGCACGCTGCGCAACGGCAGCGGTGAGGGCTGACCGGCCACGTAGCGCGCCAACAGCCATACGAGGGCGAACTTCGCCAATTCAGATGGCTGGAGACTCAAGCCGAGCACCGAGAGCCACCGCGTGGCGCCAAGACGCGTGTGACCGACGGCGAGGACCAGCATGAGCGAGATGACGCTCACACCATACAAGACAACCGAAAACGCGGACCATTGACGGTAGTTGGTATAGGCGGCGGCAAGCGAGAGCAGGACTCCGAGGCCGATCCAGATGGCATGGCGCCAGGCGAGTGCTGGGTTGAGCATCGAGGCCGCGCTGACCATGGCCAGTGCGCCCATGAGCGACAGCGCCACGGCCGCGGCCAGGAGCCGCCATTCCCACTGCACAACCCACGTTCTCATGTCAAATTCCAATAACCAAATCCCAAATTCCAAACAAATTCCAAGCACCAATGACCGAAGCGCTAAACAGGATATATCGGCTGTTTGGTATTTGGAATTTGGTCATTGGTGCTTATTTGGGATTTGGGATTTTGGATTTGGTGCTTCCGACATCCCTTGTCGGCCCCTACAACGTGTGTGCCACAGCGACATACTCGCAGATGGTGCGAGCAATCTCCGCGGGTAGGTCGCCCCCAGAGCCGCCATGCTCGGCCACAATCGCCATGGCGACGCGCGGCTCCTCGACCGGACAAAATCCCACAAACCATCCGTGCGGCTGCCCCGGTACGTGCGTCTGGGCGGTTCCAGTTTTCCCCGCAATGCTCACGTTCGGGTGGAACGCCCGGTGGCCGGTCCCTGCGGCATCGCGCACCACCGCTTCCATGCCGAGGCGCACCGTCTCCAGCGTCTGGGCTGACCATGCCACCCGATGGCGTTTCGTGCGCGGCTCCTGTGGTCGATCGTCAATCGACTTGACGACCCACGGCTCCACCAACCATCCCCGATTGGCGAAGGCCGCGGCCATCCGCGCGGCTTGCAACGGCGTGATCAGCACCTCACCCTGTCCGATCGCCAGCAGCGCCACCTCCCCCCCGCTCAGCCGTCGAGTCGGCAGATGCCCAGCCCGCTCCTCCAACAGCCACCCGCTGCGCTGCGACCAGCCGGCGGACTTCATGGCGGCCAGCAACCGACCAGCCCCCAGCTTCAACCCCACCTGCATGAAGTAGACGTTACACGATTGCATCAAGGCCTCGGGAAGCGTTAACGGCCCGTGGCCATCCCGATTCCAACAGTGGATCACCCGATCCCCGATCTGCAGCGCGCCCGGGCAGTGAAACACGGTGGTGGGAGCGATCAGATGCTGCTCGAGGGCAGCACTCGCGGTGATCAGCTTCGCGATGGAACCCGGCAGATACTCGCCCATCGCCGCTCGGTTCAGCAGCGGCGCGCTGTCTTCGTCCCTGATCCAGCGCGTCACGCGCGCCCCGTCCTGCAACGCGAAGGCCTCCGGCTCAAACCCCGGCCGGCTGACCATCGCGAGCACTTCACCGGTTGACGGGTCGAGGACCACACAGGCGCCGGCTTGCGCCCCAAACGACTGCTCGATCAGCGATTGCAGCGCGGCGTCAATCGTCAGCACCACGCGCCCGCCGGAAACAGGCGGCCGGCGCCCCAGCACCCGAACCTGCCGGCCGCGATGGTCCACTTCCACCATGAGCCCTCCGGAGCGTCCCCGCAGCACGTGATCCAGCGTCTGCTCAAGCCCCATCCGGCCAACCAGTTCTCGAGGACGCACGCCATACGCCTTCAACACCGCGAACTGCTCCGGCGTCGGCTGGCTCAAGTATCCCAGCAGGTGCGCTGCGCCTGATTGCAGTGGGTAGGCGCGCGCGGTTTCGGGCTTCACCAGGACACCTGGCAGCCGCCAGCGCTCCTCCTCCAAACGAAGCGCGGTGTCTTTGGGGATGCGTCTCACGACCGTCGCTGGGACGAAGGGGAGGGTGCGTTCCCGAGTGAAGGTCTGCTGCAGCGTCGACGGCGACTGACCCAGCAAGGTACCAAGGCGCGTGAGCACCACTGGCAGCTCGTCGAGCTCTTGCGGGACAAGCGCCACACGGAAGATCGTTTGGTTGCCTGCGAGGATCCTGCCTTCGCGATCGACGATCGGTCCTCGGGGCGCGGGGTCGGGCACCAGCCGCAGCCGATTGGCATCGGCGAGCTTGCGGTAATGCGATCCCCGGATCAACTGAAGATGGGCTAGCCTCAGGACCACGACCCCGAGGGCCAGCGCAAGGCACCACTGAAGCCTCACGAGCCTGTTCATCCCACCCCCTGCGCCCCACGGCGGCTCATCGGGTAAACCCATGCAGCCGCCGTGGCGGATGCCGCTGTCCTGATCGCTCGCAGATCATTCAATGGCATCTGTTGCATTCGGGCCCCGCCATGCGGCGGGGCCGGCGCAGGGGGTGGGATCATCCTGGCCGAGCCATCCGAGGAACCAACACGCTCGTCATGAGCGCGCGGCCAAAAGCCCAGGCCACCAGCGAGAACGACCACACGTTATCAACCCACAACCACGCCAGCGACAGTCCCAACGTGGCAGTACCGACCAGCACTCGCTGGACGGCACGATCGGCGATGTCCCACTGGGTCGCCGTCACGCGAATGGCGCCGCCGACCACGACATAACTCAGGAGGATAGGGCCAGGCACGCGCACCGCCCAGCACATCATCACGCATCCCGCGAAGCCGGCGTAGATCAGCCAGCGATGCGGCGCACGCGCCGTCGCGATCACCACACCCAAGAGCGTAAGATCGGGCACCAGCCACGGCATCGGCAGAAGACTCGCGAGGACCCCGTGCACCAGCATGGCCGTGATGAGCATCGTCATTGCAAATATGGAAGCATTCGGAATGCGGAGTGCGGAATGCGGAATAACCGGCTCATTCCGAACTCCGCGCTCCCCACTCCGCACTTCCTCTGAGGAGACACAGCACTTCCTCGAGCCGACCTACGCGTGCGGAGGGACGGACGGTAGCGGCCGTCGTCCCTTCTGCTTCACTGCGCACGACATCGACCACTTCCCCGAGCGGTAATCCCTTCGGAAACACCCCGCCCAGTCCCGCAGTCACAATTCGATCGCCGGCTTGGATGTCCGCTGACGCGTCCAAATAGATGAACCGGCACACGCCCTGGCCCTGGCCGATGAGCAGGCCGCTTTCGCGCGAGCGCTCCACCAGCCCGGCCACCCGGCTGTCAGGATCCGTCACGAGCATCACGAGGGCGGTGAGCGGCTGCACATCGATCACACGCCCGATGACACCGGCCGCATCAATGACGACGGTCTCCAACGTCACCCCATGGCGCGCGCCCTGGTTGAGCAGCACCGTCTGCTGCGTCGGAATGGGTGATCGGCCAATCACCTCGGCCACTGTGCCGCCGGGTGAGGGCGACGCCCCGAGGAGCGCTTGGCGCTGGGCGTCATGGCGTACGGCGTCGCGCAGCCGCACGAGCTCCTGCTGCTGCGCAATGAACTGCGCGCGCAAGGCGGCGTTTTCTTGGACGACGGCCGGCAAGCGAGGGAGGGTCAAGACGGCACTGAGGAATGTCTTGGTAATCGTGTAGGGCAGGCGCAGCACGGTCAGGGCGAGATGCCGCGCGGGCGTATGCCACACCAACAACCCCACGAGACACAGCACGGCCACGACCGTTGACCGCGGGGACGATCGCGTGGAGGAACGGGACGTCTGTAACGCCCAGAGGCGAGGAGACGTGAGGCTAATACTCGGGTTTACTGGAGATCGCGATGCGGTTGCGCAGGTACCGGATGTTGTCGAGCCCTTTGCCCACTCCCAGCGCCACCGCGGTGACCGGATTCTCCGCCACATGCACCGGAAGGCCGGTCTCTTCAGCCAGCAGCTTGTCCAGGCCCCGCAACTGCGAGCTGCCGCCAGCGAGCACAATCCCGCGATCGATCAGATCGGCCGAGAGCTCGGGCGGCGTCTTCTCGAGCGTTTGACGGGCCGTTTCCAAAATGGAATGCACCGGCTCGGAGAGCGCCTCGCGCACCTCCTCCGAGGAAATCGCCACGCTCTTGGGCAGCCCGGTGACCAGGTCGCGACCGCGGACTTCCATCGTCATCTCATCATCCAGCGGGTAGGCCGAGCCGATGCGGATCTTGATCTCCTCGGCGGTGCGCTCGCCGATCATCAGGTTGTAGGCTTTGCGCAGGTGCTCAATGATGGCCTGATCCATCTCATCGCCGGCAACCCGGATGGAGCGGGAGATCACCACGCCGTCGAGCGAAATGACCGCCATCTCGGTCGTTCCGCCCCCGATGTCGATGATCATGTTCCCGCCAGGCTCGTGGATCGGCAGCCCGACGCCGATGGCCGCCGCCTTGGGCTCTTCCACCAGAAAGACGTCGCGCGCCCCGGCGCGCAGCGCGGAATCCCGCACCGCCCGCTTCTCCACTTCGGTGATCCCCGAGGGAATGGCGATGATGACCAGCGGCTTGGTGAGCTTGCGCGGCTGGACTTTCTTGATGAAGTAGCGCAGCATCGCCTCGGTCACTTCAAAGTCGGCGATGACGCCGTCCTTCATCGGCCGGATCGCGGCGATGTTGCCCGGAGTGCGGCCGATCATGCGCTTGGCTTCATCGCCAACCGCCAGGACGCTGGAGGATCCGCGCTGGATGGCGACCACGGAGGGCTCGCACAGCACGATCCCCTTGCCCTTGAGGAAGACGAGGGTCGTGCACGTGCCGAGATCAATCGCGATGTCGTTCGAGAAGAGGCCCAAGAACGAATGCCACAACACTCGAAGCGTCACGGCGAGGCGCTGGAGCAGCTGTTTTAGCATACGGAAGGAGATGTTGACGACATCGTAACAAATGGCTCACATGTTGTCAACGCTTTTTACCGTCGTTCACCGTCGAGAACCCTGCGTTGAACTCGTCACCACAGAAGCACAGAATTCCACAGAGACACCGAATTCGGATCAGGCATTTCTCTGTGTTTCTGTGGGCTTCCGTGTCTCTGTGGTGTGGGCTGGCAGTTAGACGTTCTGTACCGTCGAGGCACCGACGAGTAGGCGCAGATGGTCGAAGAACTCCGGATAGGACTTGGCCACGCACTCCGCCCCGCGAATCCGCGTGCTCCCCTTGGCCACGAGAGCCGCCACGGCCAGGCTCATGGCCGTGCGATGGTCGCCCGCGCTCTCCACCGCGGCCCCGGCCAGTCGCCCGCCCTCGATTTCCACAGTATCCGGCGCCGGCACGCGCACGCGCACGCCCAGCGCCTGCAGGCCGGAGACCATCGACTGCACGCGATCGGTTTCCTTCACCCGCAGCTCACCCATCCCTGTCAACCGGGTGACCCCCTGAGCGCAGGCCGCCGCCGTCATGAGCACCGGCAGTTCATCAATGATCCCCGGAACATCGCGAGCCGCAACACTCGTGCCCTGCAGCCGTGCAGCCTTGACGGTGATGGTGCCCCGCGGCTCCCAGTGGGTCGCACCCTCGGTGACGTCGATGGATGCTCCCATGCGTTCTAGAACAGCCAGCAGACCTAGGCGCGTGGGATTCAGACTGACGTTGTGCAACGTCACGGACGCACCCGGCACGCAGCAAGCCGCCACGATGAAAAATGCCGCGCTGGAGAAGTCGCCGGGCAACTCCAGCCGGCCGGGCGCGGTCAGCTCGCACGGCTCAAGCGACACACCCCGACCCTCCTCGCGGACCGCCGCGCCGAAGTGCCGCAGCACTCGCTCGGTGTGGTCTCTCGTTTTTACCTGCTCTGTCACAATCGTACGGCCGTCCGCAAACAACCCCGCAAAGAGGATGGCCGATTTGACCTGGGCGCTGGCAACGGGCAGTGTGTAGCCGATGGCGGCCAGCGGCCGCCGGCCCTGAATGACCAGCGGCGGATAACACTCGCGCGAAGATGAACTTGCGCGTCCCTCGATCTGCGCACCCATGAGGGAGAGCGGCTCCACAATGCGCTGCATCGGACGCCGGCTCAGTGAGGGCCCGGCGGTCAGCGTGGAGCGATACGACTGGCCGGCGAGCAAACCTGCGGCAATGCGCAGGGTCGTACCGGACTCGCCGCACATCAGGTCCGAAGCGGGTGCGCGCAATCCCTGCCCTCCCGATCCGCTGATCTCCAGCCCTTCCGATGAGGCCCGGGTGCGCACGCCGAGCTGCTCGATGACGGCTCGCGTGCGCTGGCAGTCATCCGCCAAGGGCCAGGGAGCGATCGTGGTGTCTCCGGCGGCGCAGGCCGCGGCGATCACGGCGCGATGGCAGATCGCCTTATCCGGCGGGATGGTCAGCGATCCGTGAAGCGATGAGACGCTGGAAATCACGACATGCATGGACGGTTGCGATAAAAAATCCCCCGACGGGGGATGACACGATGCTGAGGTTGAGCGCTATGGTGTGTTAGAGAGCCCGAACGGTATCCCCTTCTCGGATGCTGTCTTTGCGCGAGTCGGGAAGGATCGCCGCGGCGGAGAGCTCGTCGTAGACCTTCTCGACCTTGACCTTTCCCAGCACCTCGCTGCCGCGCACAACTTGAAACTCCTGCCCAATCGAGAGGCCGTGGCTCTTGCCCAGATTCATGACGATAAAATCGTACTCGCGATTGACGACCATCACCTGCCCGCTCGGCCCGCTGGCTGCAGGGGGGCTGCCCGCCGCCGCCGAGGCTGCCGGCTGGTCGCCCGTCACCACCACTTTATCCAATTCGACCGTCGGTCCTTCGGAAAGCTCGAGGACCTTGGACTCCAGCTCGCCCTTGGCGAGCTCCAGATCCGCCAGCTGCTGCTTCATCCCATTGCGTTCCTCCTGCAGCTGGGTGAGCTGCGACTCGATCTGCTGCTGCTGGGCGCGGGCCTGCTCGAGGTCTTTCGTGGTGCGCTCAATCTGCTGCTCGCGCTCCTTGACGATGCGCGAAAGGCTTTCCTGCTCGGCGACGGCCCGTGCGAGCTTCTCCTGGGACTGCATCAGCTCACGGCGGATGCTCTCCAGCTCACCCTCCAGCTTGGACTTCGCCTCTTGGGTCTCGTCCATGCGTGCCTTCAGGTCGTCGTGCTCCGCGAGCAACAGGCGCAGCTCCTGCTCCTTGGCCAATCGCTTCTCGCGCTCGTTCATCTGGAGCACGATTGCTACGCCAGCGACCACCATCGCCAGCACCGCCAAGATGCTCAACAACGGAACGAGCGACTTCCCTGACCGCATGCGGTTGTCCTCCTGTGTGAACAAACCGTGCTGACTGTACCACACGCGTTGTGGACTGTCAACCTGAAGGGCCATGGCTACTTCCGGCTTCGCCCGGAAAAACACGCCTTGAGGAAGGCCAGAATGTCTGGCCGGTCAAGCGCTTGTGCGAGACCGGCAACCATGCGGGTCAGATAGGCGCGATCCAACCGAGCACCCTGATGGCGCACGATCGCCTCAACATCCTGCCGATCTTTGGGGCGCTCGGAAATGATCTTGTGAATGATGAGGTCCTCCGGCCGACAGACGCGCACGCGATGACCAGCCACCTCCTCGAGCGTGGCTCGGGCAATCGCCTTGTGCTCGTAGGAAAGCATTGCCCAGAGCAGATCGATGCGAACGCCCTCAGAGGTTTCAATGGGTAGCACATGCGTATCGCGGAGGAATGCCACGGGGTTTCTCGGCATGATCTGAAAGTTCTTCCGGAGCTCCCGAATGAGGTCGCGCCATCCCGCCTCTTCAACGAGCACCGAGACATCAATGTCCAGCGTGGCGCGCGGCTCTCCCCACACGAGGTTCGCGATTCCCCCGATCACCATATAGGGCACCCGGCGCTCTTCTAGAAAGCGCACCAGCGTGCCGAGTGCGAGCTCCAGCGCATTCATAACGTGAAGTGCTTGAGCCGCTCATGCAGCTGCCGGATGCCGCGGAAGCTGCGGCGCAGCTCTGCTTCCCTGACCCGAGCGGTTGGGTGACGCCGGCGATAGAGGTCGGCGAGCTCACCCACGCGCGCGAGCCGCTCATCCGCCCCGAGGGCCACGGGACGTCGCCGATGGGCGAGATAGGCTCGAAGCGCCTCTCGGATGAGCTCGCTCTTCGTGCGCTGCTCCTGTCGGGCCAGCGTGCCAGCCAACTTGCTCATCGCTGGCGGCAACGAAATTGTCCACGTCCGTGTTCGTCGCATGAGGTCCTCTGCTGTAACGATACTACTTTGTCTTACTTAGTAATATATCATAAACCTACTAGCCGCGCAAGCAGCCGTTTGTCAACACGGCGCGCAAACGCCACCTCGCCAAGCAGCGGAACTGAACCGAGGCGCCTGAGAATGTGGGGGTTGGTCCGCTCGGCCAGGCGCGCCATGGGATTCCGGGAAGGCGGCTGAGCGTGGTTGATCAGCACGCCGCGCACCGGCAGATGCGCGCGGCGGGCCTGGGCGAGCGTCAGCAGCGTATGGTTGAGGGTGCCAAGTCCTGGCCGCGCCACGATCACGAGCGGTAGCCTCATGCGCCTGGCAAGGTCGGCGACGGTCAGCCGATCCGTCAGCGGCACCAGCAGCCCCCCGATTCCCTCGACAATCATCACCTCATGACGAGCGCGCAGCGCCTGATACGCCTGCAGCACCGACGTCACGCTGATAGGCCTGTGCTCCCGAAGTGCGGCGGTGAGCGGAGCCAGCGGCTCCCTGAAACAGACCGGGTTGATCAGCGACCAGGGATCGCTGACCTGCGCTGCTTGCGCTAACAGAATCGCGTCGTCAGAAATGTATCGCTTCCGCGCGCGTTGAGCCCCGCCTTGGCGGGGCGAAATCCCGAGCGACCCTCGCCGAAGGCGGGGGGAGTCGAGGGACCC
Organism: uncultured Planctomycetales bacterium; assembly: GCA_964372775.1. Lineage (GTDB taxonomy): Bacteria > Omnitrophota > Gorgyraeia > Aquiviventales > Aquiviventaceae > CAYJRJ01. The sequence goes on from CAYJRJ010000008.1 coordinate 9,995, forward strand.
GCCAGTCGCCACCGGCTTCATGACGCCCACATCGAGGCCTTGCTCGCGGCACCAGGCGGCGATGGCTGCGGCTACTACTGTTTTACCAACACCCGTGTCCGTGCCCGTGATGAACAATCCACGAACGCACCGCATCGTATTCACGGTGAGTCCAGTTCACCCAGCGCAGCAGCGAGCCCATCCACCTGCTCATCGGTATGCAGGGCGCTCACGCTCAGCCGCAGCCGAGCTGAACCCTTTGGCACGGTCGGAGGACGAATCGCCGGCGCCCAGTGGCCGCGCGCGATGAGCCCCTCTGCGGCGCGCAGCGCGCGCGACGTCTCGCCCAGCAGGACGGGAACGATGTGAGACGGCGCTCCCGGTGCATGCAACCGCTCGTGCAAACGGGCGGCCTGCTTGCGCAGGGTCTGGCGCCTCAGGGGCTCTTGCTCGACGATGCAGAGCGCCTCGCCGGCAGCCGCCGCCACCGGCACCGCCAGCGCGGTCGCGTAGATGAACGTGCGCGCGCGGTTGCGCAATAGGTCCACGAGGTCTGACGGCCCCGCGAGAAACCCTCCCTGGCAGCCGAGCGCTTTGCCCAACGTCCCCATATAGAGCAGCGAAGCATGGGGCACGCCAAGCGCTTCAGGTGTTCCGCGGCCGGTCGGACCAAGGACAAAGGCCCCATGCGCGTCATCGAGGTAGACGACCGCGTCGTGCTGCGCCGCCATCTCGATCAGCGCGGCCAGCGGCGCTACATCACCGTCCATGCTGAAGACTCCCTCGGTCACGATGAGGCGCCGGCGTCTGGAGGCAACTCGCTTGAGCAGGCTTGCAAGGTGATCCGGATCGTTGTGACGAAACACCTGGAAGTCGGCCCGCGTCGCCCGCGCCGCATCCACCAGGCTCGCGTGGGCCAACCGGTCCACGAAAACCGTATCCTCAGGAGACAGCAGCGCTCCCAGCGCTCCCAGGTTGGCCAGGTAGCCGCTGGCAAACACGATGGCATCGTCGGCTCCGAACCATGCCGCCAGCGCGCGCTCGAGCCGGGTGTGCCAGGCGGTCGTACCGGCCAGCAGCCGTGAGGCTCGAGCCCCCACACCCCACTGCGTCGCCGCCTCAGCCGCTGCAGCGACCAGACGGGGATGCGTCGAGAGTCCCAAGTAATCGTTGGAGCACCAGCAGACGAGCTCTCGGCCTTCGATGCGCACCATCGAACCGTTGATCGCTTCGATAGAGGTCAGAGATCGCCGTAAGCCGGCGCGCTCGAGCTCGCCAAGCTCCTCCGAGAGCTCGTTCAACAGGTGACCTATCGCAGAAGAAGATGTTGACGCAATGGACATGTGAATCGCACAGAGTCTATTTCCCTGCCTCGCCCGACCCGCGAAGCGCATGAGCGGGCTCAGCACAGCGAGGTGCCCTCGCTCTTGAGCACCGGCCATGCTGTCTGACGAGCCCCCAGCCGGGGCGAGGAGTTCATGGCCGGGGGCGCGCCGAGCTGTGCGCCAGGAGCCCGCGGAGCGCGAGCGGGTTGCGCGAGGCAGGGTCGAGAGTTGCTGACGACGCGCTAGCGGACCACCATCGGCAGGAACTCGGTGGAGCCGAACACCCCGAAGATGCCGCGCGACTTCAGCCACAACCCGCGCTTGAGGTAGCCCAGCGCCGGGCCAATGACGTTGGCTGCCATCGTCGTCTCATCGCCGAGAATGAACTTATGGCTGGAGCGCTTGCCCTCGAAAGTGAGGCCGGTCAGCGTCATCGTGGTGGACACCGGTTTTTTGGGATGCCGCGTGTCCATCACGCCGCCGACTTCCACCTGCTCAGGATGATCCACCACACCGGCGCGCTGCAACAACACATCGTCGGCATGCTCCATGCGCCGCAGCTCGAGCAACCCGTTGGTGCGCTGCAGCAGCGCCTCGACCTCGGCGTCGGTCATCGCCTTGGCGCGCGCAACACTGTAGCCCGGCAGGTGCGCGATGTCCTCGCGGATAGTCGCCTTGTACGCGTCCCAATTGGCGATCCCGACACCCCACCAGATGTCGACCTTCTCGACCTCAGTGAACGACTGCGCCGCCAGCACCGCGGCCGCGGCCAGAAACCCTGGCGTGGCGCCGCAGCCGGTCATCACCACGCTGCGCGAGCGCGTGACCGCCTCCTCCAGCTGCAACATCAGCTCCACGGCGCGCGTGCGCTTGAGCACATCGACGAGCACCAAGGACGCGTCGGCCTTCGCGAAACGCTCCACGACGCCGGGAATGAACTCGTTTGGCAGATTGGGCAGGCAGATGAGCACCGCGTCCAGCTCATCCGCCATCGTCACGACCTCACCCAGCGGGTCGTCGCAATGCCGGGCCTCGACCGCCGTGGCCACCGCCACGCCTCCGGCGGAGGCGTCCGAACCCTCCTGAAGCGCCTTGACACCTTCCACCAAATCGCCTGAACTGCTGGCGATCGCCTCCCCCTCAAGCCCGTCGGCGCAGGAGACAATGCCGCGGCTGTCGCAGATTGCGCTCAGGCGCAACTCCTGCTTCATGCTGATGATTCGCGCAGCCGCTTTGCCTAACCCGCCGGCGCCTAAGACTGCGACGCGGATCTTCTGGTCAGCCCACAGCATAGTTGAGCTCCTTTAAATGCCGGGACATTCCCCTTTTTCGCCTAGGCGACCGACCGTGCGAAAAAGGGGAACGTCCCGTACGGCTTACGAGTGAACGAGCCAGGTTTGGCGGCAGGACTGTCGTTCGATCAGCTCTGTCGGCAGCTTGAGCTTGGTCGGCTGCTGCTTTTTGCCCTTGAGACACTGGGCAAGCACCTCGACACCGGTCTTGCCCATCTGGCTCAGCGGCTGGCGCACCGTGGTCAGCGGCACTCGGGCATTCTGGGCGATGGGGTTGTCGTCAAACCCGATGACCGAGAGCTCCTCCGGCACCCGCACGCCCTTCGCCAGCGCCACGTTGATCACCTCCAGCGCCATCTCATCGCTGCCGACAAACACCGCCGTCGGGCGGTTTTTCAAGCTTAACAGCGCTGCGGCTGCTGTGCGCGCGCTGGGTACGCTGAAATCACCGAAGCGGATGTACTCATCGCGCACGGTCAATTGCCGCTCCTTCATCGCCTTGATGAACCCATCGAGCCGGTCCAACCCAGCCTGCGTCTTGAGATCGCCGGTGACCGTGGCAATCTCCCGGTGGCCGAGCTTCACGACATAATCCACCACGCGCTCGGCCGCGGTCCAGTTGTCGATGGCCACACAACTCACCGGCAGATCCTGAAGGTAGTGGTTGAGCACGACGGTCGGGATGTCTTCATCGATGGCGCGGTCCAACAGCTCCTCGCAGCTGTCCACATCCAGGAAGATGAGCCCTGACACTGAGGCGGGATTCACGAACGTCTTGCCCTCCGTGATATGGAGCAGCAAGTCGCAGTGCAACTGCTCCGCCCCGACACCGATGCCTTTGAGGACCTCCACCGCGTAGTACGACTGAAAGATCCCCTCAAACCGCGGGATGATGAGGCCGATCGCATTGGTTTTTCCGGCGGCCAGCCGCTGGGCAGCCGGGTTGGGCCGGTACTTCAGCGTCTTGACCGCCTCCAGCACGCGCCGGCGGTTGTCATCGGAGACAGTCGACACCGAATTGATCACGCGCGAGACGGTGGTGGTGGAGACGCCCGCCAAGCGGGCCACGGCTGCAATGTCAACCCGTTTCATGTGTGGTTGCGCTGCGCTCCTTGTGGTTGCCAGATGATTACAAGCGGGGGGAGGATGACTCGGTCTGCGCCAGGCGGGCCCCGGCGGGGTCCACCAGCTGCGCCGTCACGAAAATCAGCAAATTTGATCGCTCCACGGACTCGTCCTCCTTACGAAACAGCTTGCCGATGATCGGCAAGGATCCTAGCACCGGCATCTTGATGATGGTGCGCGAGGTCGTGTCTTTCATGAGCCCGCCGAGCACCGCGGTTTCGCCGTTGCGAATCAACACCGTCGTCTCCAAATTGCGGGTGGTAAAACGCGGCAGCGAGACCTCTCCGCCAAACGAGTCGGTGGTCTTCTGCTCACTCACCTCGGGCTTCAAGGCCAGGGTGATCGTCTGCAGATCCTGCCCGATGCTGGGCGTCACGTGCAGCAGGATCCCTAAATCCTTTGTGACGAAATCCTGCGGGACGTTCACGAAGCGTGTCTCCTTCTTGCCGCTGACGGTATCGATAAAATCGCCATCGCTGTTGAGATCCTCGCGCACCACCGAGGCTTCGTACTTCGTCGCGTAGACGAACTCCGTGACCACCTTGATCGTGGCGGTTTGGTTATTGAGCGTGGTCACGCGGGGCGCGGAGAGCGTCTTCGTCTTCTTGTATTCGGTCAGCGCATGGAGGACCGCCGAGTACTGTGTGCCGGTGAGCACGCCCTGGAACGTCAGATTCAGCGCGTTGCCGGAGGTTTGATTCGTAAAATCGCTGAAGCTGACCTTGGTGCCGCGCTTGAGTGTCGTGCCGGTGGTGGAGAGCTGCAGCTGTGACCCCTGGGTGCTGCCGTCCCGGTCATCCTTCTTGGTCAGCGCCGCGTTGCCGGTCAGCGACGTATCGAAGCTCCACTCATCGGTGTCGGTGAGCGTGAGCTCGATGAAGCGCGCCTCGATGAGCACTTGTGCCGGCGTCACATCGAGCTGTGTAAGTAATTGTTCAATCTCCTGCAGGTAGTAGGGCACGTGGGTGATGATCAGGGCTCCGCTGCGCTCATCGAGCATGATCGAGCTCAACCCTACGGTCGGAATGACATCCTCGAGGATGTCCTTGATCGTCTTCATCTCGTGAACCGCCTTTGACTGGAGTGCCACACTCTCGCGCACCTCAGACAGCGGCTCAAAGGCGGCGAACAACCCCGGCCCCTGCTTGAGAAACACGACGCGGGTCTCCATCGGTTCGGCTTCCATCTCATCGCGCGTCGCCACCCACAGCGCCTGGTCATCGATCCGATACAGAAAGCCCTGCCCCTTCAACAGATAGCTAAGCGCGCGGTCGAGCGGCATTTCCACCAGGTGGATGGTGACCGGACGACCGAGGTCTTTGGCCTTCTCAGAGAGCATGATGTTCAGACCCGCGTGCTCGGACAAAAAATCCACTGCCGAGGCAAAATCCACCTCCTGAAAATCCGCGCTGACCGGTTGTGAGAGCAACTCCTGGATGCTACGGGCGGCCCCCTCGATCACCTGAGGACCCGCCGGCACCGCCGCCGTAAGACTGGGACATGGGACATGGGCCAGGACACATGTGATGACAAGAACCTTGACAAATGCCGTAGGCAAGTCCCTCGTCCTTCGTCTCATGTCCCCTGTCCCACGTCCCATGTCCCAAACGTCGTCTTCATGTTGTTTGGCGAGGCGCCAACACTCTGGCGGTGATGAAAATGAGCAAGTTCTTTCGACTGGTTGACGCTTCGTTCTGCCGGAACGCCGCACCGATGAACGGCAGATCCCCCAGTACGGGAATCTTTGTGACGGTGGTCTTCGTCGTATCCTTCATCAGTCCGCCCAGCACCACGGTCTGGCCGTCTTCGATGACGATGCTGGTCGTCAATTGGCTCGAGGTAAACTCCGGCACGGTGACCCCGCCGCCCAGATCGCGGAACTGGCTGAATTGGCTGACCTCCGGCGCGAGAACCAGCGTCACGGTTCGCAGATCCTTGCCCACGCTGGGTGTCACATTGAGCAGAATGCCGATATCGCGCTTTTGAAAATCCTGTGGCACGTTGGCGAACTCCGTCTCGCCCGCGTCGTCGAAATCGCCGTCGCCGTTGATGTCGAACTGGATCAGCGAGACCTCGTAGCGCGTGGGGTAGTTGAACTCTTCGACCACGCGCATTGTCGCAGTCTGGTTGTTCAACGTCGTGACCTGCGGCGCGGAGAGCGTCTTGCTCTTCTTCGTCTCCTCCAGCGCATGGAGCACCGCCTCGAACTGGAACGACGTCAAGACCCCTTCGAGCGTGAAGTTGCCGGCTTCATCTTCGCGGCTGAGCGCCGGGAACTTGAACCCGCCGCCCTTGGCGACGATGTTGCCCTGCGCTCGGCCGCCGCCGGCCGCCTTCTTCTTGGTAAGCGCATAGTCCCCAGTGAGCACCGCTTCCAGCCCGAGATGCTCGAGGTCGGTCATCGTCAGTTCGATAAACCGCGCCTCGATGAGCACCTGCACCGGCGTCACGTCCAACTGGCTCAGCAGCTGCTCCACGAGCGTAAGGTTGTCGGCGGTGTTGGTGACGATCAGCGCCCCGCTGCGCTCATCGATCACCAGTTTGCTGTCGGGAGGCTGCGGAACCGACTTCTCGATGAGCTCCTTGATCGGCTGCATGGCAAGCACCGGGTTGGGCTGCAACGCCGCTACCTCCAGCGCAAAGGGGCCGAGCCCGCTGCGCAGGAAGAACACGCGCGTTTCCATCGGCTCATTAGAAAACTCCTCCGATGTCGCAAGGAGGATCGCGCCCGGCTCGACACGGTAGGCGAGCGACTGGCTCTTGGCCAGATATTTCAGGGCCAGCTCAAGCGGTAACTGCGTCACTTTCAGCGAGACGCGGCGCTCCTTCAAATCAAGCTGCGGCGATGGGATAATGCTCAGGCTCGCGGCATCGGCGATGAAGTCCAGCACATCACCCAGCGACACGTCGGTGAAGTCGAGGCTGATGGGCTCGCGCAGTTTCGCACTCATCTGCTGCTGCGCACTCTTCGCCACCGGCGGGATGAGGCGGACGAGCTGGGACGGCGGCAGGACTTGCGCCTTGACGACATCATTGATCATCTGCTGCTCATCTCGCACCACCTGACGCTCGAGCCGCTCTTCGTGCTCTTTGAGCTTCGCGGTCTGCACCTGCTCCAGCAGCTGCTGCGCTTCCCGATGCGTCGGATCTTGCGCCAGGGCGCGCTGGACTAATTCAAGCGCCGTGTCGTAGTTGCGCTCTTTCACACTCACCCGGGCATATTTGAGCACCGTTTCAATCTCGATGCGCTTGGCGAGTAGTTGCTGCTCCAGCTCCGACACCAGCGCCAGCCCGGAATCCGAGGGTCCCCGCGCGGCTGCGCGGGCCCGCAGCTCGGCCTGCTTCGTCTCGGCCCGTGTGATGAGCCGCTGCGCCTCCCGGACGAGTGGATGCGCGGGATCGAGCTGCACCATCTGCTGCAGCGTGTCGACGGCAGCCTGATACTGGCCTTGCCGATAGAGGCTCAGTCCGTTGTTGTAGAGGAATTTCAGCTGCTGCTGCCGCGCCCGCGCCACCTGAGCCTGCGCCTGCGCCTCTTGCTTGGCGCGTGTTGCGGCTTTTTCGCGCGCAAACTCAACCGCCAAGTCAATCGCTTGATGGCGCAGCTGATCCCGCTTGCGACCTGCTTCCGCGGCTTCAGTCTCCAGCTTGTGCTGGGCCTCGGTCATCAGACGCAGCGCGCCCGAGTGCGTGGCGTCGAGTTGGAGGATGGCGCGACATTCGGCCTGCGCCCCAAGCAAGTCGCCCTGCTCGAGGAGCGCTTTGCCTTGTGTGAGATGGTGGGTGATGACGTCTTGGGCAAGGGGACTTTCGGATCCAATGGAAGGTGGCTCTTCAGCGCACAGCGCTGGGCAAGTCACAGTCACCATGGCCAGGAGCCCCACGAAGCTCCAGGTCAATCTCGAAGAACGAATCGCTTCCTCCTAACGCCTTGGCTTCTCCCCTGACCCGGGCGTCGAGGGAGTCGCACGTGCGGCCGTGAGAGTCAACACCATCTCCTCGCGGCTCTGTGGGTCTAATAATACTACTCGGTTTTCCGCCATGTCAAGCACTTTGAACCCCGTAACCTCTTGTCCGACTTCGAGAAAATGCGTCTTATGGTTGACGACGTCCTCCACAATGGCGCGCTGCCGTGAGCCCACCAGGATACGCCCTTTGTAGGTAAATTTGGGGGAGGGCGGTTGTGATGCGCTCTCTGGCGTGTCAGTCGCTCTATCAGCCGTCTGCGGCGGCACTTCACGCCGCTTAGGAGAAAAAGGATTCGCTTTGATGACCGCATCCACCATCTGTGGGGACAGCGGGATGATGTCAGCGGAGGGCTCACGCATGGGATGCGCCTCTTTGACCTGCTCCCACAGCTCTTCCGGCAACCCGAGCGATTGCGTGGCGGCCACCGTTCGATGCCACCACCACGCTCCACCGGCGCCCAGCGCGACGACCACCGCACAGGCGATCGCAGATTCCATTCGCACACGTGTCATTCGCGCCGCCGTTTCGCGGATGGCGCCGCGGCCTTCTCAGGAACCACTGGCGCTTCCATCGTCGATGCCGGTGCCACGAGGTAGCGCGACACCAGTAATTCAACCTCCAAGCTCTCCGCGGCGTCACGGCTCGCCACCCGCATCGCGCGCGCATCCACCAGCGGACTCATCCGCTCAACCGCCGCGAGCACCTTCATGAGCTGCGGAAGGTTGGCGACGAGGCGCACACGCACCGGCACGCGGATGAGAAAGGGCGCGGGCTCTTGCGGATCGGTCACTGGTTCCGGATCTTCGATCTTCAACGATGTGAGCTCGCCCACGCCCTGAGCAAAAATCTCCTCGGCGAGCTCTTTCATCAAGGATAACTGCACCAGGAGACGAGGCACCGTGTCGGAGGGGGGCAGCTCCTTCGGAAGCCCGAGCGGTTCGGGCACCGCGAGCCCGCGCGCGGAGGCGAGACGCTCCAGCGTGCGCTGGACATCGTGAAATTGCTCCTGGAAATAGAGCTGCGGGTCCGCGCTGGCCGCCTCGGCGAGGGGGGTCACCGTCACCGCCTTGAGCCAGTGTTGGTGGCGGGCGTTGAGTGCGGTGTTGCGAGCGGTGAGATAGTCCATCACCCGCTGGTTCGGAGGAATGTTACCGCTGAGCACAAGTTTCTTCAACGCGGCTTGCCGCTCCCGAATTTGCGCTTGCACGCTGCTCACATAGACGCGCCAGCCCATCACCGCCGCACCGGCTGCGGTCACACCCACCGCCAGCACCAGCGGCATCCACCCCACTGGCCGTCGAGGAGCCATCAGGGACTCTCTCCCAGCGGGCCCATCTGAACCTGCACGCCGAAGACGATGAGCTCCCTGCCACTGGTCGCATCGGTCGCCACGCTCGTCGAGAGCGGCTTGACCGCGGTGACCCCCTCGATGGTCTTCAGTCGATCCATCAGCTGCGTGACATCCGCAAATGTGCGCGCCCGCCCTTCCAACAGTGCGGCGATCTGCGCGCTCTTGGAGCTTTCACACGTGGTCAACCACACGGTATCAGGAAGCGCCTCGGTGATGTGCGCGAGCAGGCGGGTGAGCGCCGGGGCCTGCCGCATGACGCGCTCGAGCTCGCCGTTGCGCTGCGCCAGCCGCTCCTGGTGCTGGAGCATCGTTCGAATCTCAGGCCGCAACGATTGGTACACCTCTTCTCGCTGCTCCAGCGAGGCTAACAACAGACCGTACCGACGCGACAGCTCCAGCATCCCGCGCGCAGCGAAGACGACCGCCGCGACCGCCAGCACCCCGCTGGCCGCCAGCACTGTCTGTTGCATCCGGCGCACGCGCAGCTCCTCGTGAGCGCTCGCCAGCAGATTCAGCGGCAGCCGCGCGGTTCCGAGACCTTGGAGGGCCAGGCCCAGCGGCGCCGCCAACGCCTGCGGCTGATCCACGCGCACCGCGCCCATCGTGGCCACGCGTGATGGATCGAAGGACTCCACCCGAACGCCGAACCGTTCGCTGAGCGCTTGGGCCAGTCCAATGTCCTGACCCGCCGACCCTGCCATCCAGACCGTGCTCTCTGCAGGACGGCCAGCCTGCTCGTGCAGCGACTCCCACGATCCGATGAGATCCGTGACCAGTGTCTGCGCCGAGGTGCTCAGGACCGGCACCACCTGCAGGGTGGTGGGTGTCCACAACACCCACTCCGCCGTGTGGGCATTGACGAGATGGAGCAGCCATCCGTGATCGATCGTGGCCAAGACGGGTGCGTGCCATGCATTGACGGCTGCCACCCCATTGACGCCGACCGCCAGGACCGACACGCCCGCTCGGCGGCAGCAGGCGAGGCGCTCATCCAATATGGAACGTCGAATCGCATCGACCACCACAACTGGAGGCTGGAGGCTGGAGGTTGGAGCGCTTCTAACTTCCAACTTCCTCCTTCCAACCTCCGCCGCAGGCACGAGCCAGTGAGAATGCCATACGCTATCGGCGAGCTCGAACGGCAGCAGCTGCTGAAGCTCGAATTGCACGGCCAGCGAGGCGCGTCTCGGGTTGGCGACCAGAGGCTGGAGTGTCGTGAGAATGGTGGAGCCGGTCGGCAGGCCCAGGATGACCGGCCGCGTGATCGGCAGCGCCTGGCGAAGCTGCACCAAGGCCTGCGTGAGCGCCGCACCATTGCTCGTCTCGCACGGTACTTCACGGGCGGCGCGCAGGCGCACCGCAGCGCCGTTGCGCTCAACTGTCACGGCCCGTAGCGTCGACGGCCCGATTTCAACGCCAGTGCTAACAGCCATGCTTCAGTGCGGAATGCGGAATTCGGAATGCGGAATGGCGATTCCGCACTCCGCACTCCGCACTCCGCATTGCGCGAGGTCTTGTGACGTCAATCGAGCCGCCACACTTTGATGGGTGGGCCTTTCGGGATGGTCAACACCGACGGCTCGACGCCGACAATCCAGGTGCGCTCGGCCGGCGATGGATCTTCTTCATCCACCTGAATGCCCTCGATGCCGTTGACTTCCCGAGCCGCCTTCACGCGGACGTAGTGGTTGCCAAACACCAGCGCCTCCTGCGTGGCGGAAGTCTCGGCGCTCCACGGCGACCACTCGCCGTCGTCAAACGCATACGAGAAGAGACACTCGCTTTCCGGGCACATGAACGTGAACGCGCCGCTGCGGGTCAGCGTATAACCGGCCGGGCCGCTGGTGATCACCGTCTCCGGCGCGAGCAGGCTCACATCAATAGAATCCGACACGGGATCGGAGGTATTGCCCGCCTTGTCGATGAACTTCGCATAGACCGTCTGCAACCCGCGCACCGCCGTCAGCTTCCAGAGCTCCCGGAGCGCGACGTACGGCTCCTCCACATAGCCCGTCAGCACCTCATTGCTCAGCAGCATACGGGCCAGTCCGGACGTGGCATCGGAGCCGTTGATGCCCAGCGTGACGTACACGCTAGTCGTCATCTCAGCGCCCCCGTTGATCACCACGCTGCCGGCGGGCGGCGTGACATCGAGGACCACGCTCCACACCTGAGCCGTCTGGGCGTTGCCGACCACATCCTTGACGGTCAACGTGACGCTGTTGGTCCCCTCTTTCCAGGACCCGCTGGTGGATGAGAGTGTTCCCGATGCCTCGTCCAGCGTCACGGACGCCGTGACTCCATTGACCAGCAGCGTCACCGATGCGCGCGTGACACCGCTGGCCGCATCGGACACCGTGGCCGTGACGGTCGGATTCAACGTGGCCAGCAGACTGCCGGATGAGGGAGCGTAGGAGGCGATCTGCGGCGCTGTGGTGTCCACCCACAGCTCAAAGGACGCGGCCTTGCCGGCGTTGCCCGCCGAGTTGATCGCTTTGACCGTAAAGATGCGCTTGCCGTCGGTCAACAACCCGGCGTCGCTCTGGGCTACGTCCCATGAAGCGGAGGTCGTGTCTACGACGTTGTCCGGTTCACCGTCCACCGCATAGCTGTAACCGGCCACATCGAGGCCGGTCCCAGGCGCATCCCACAGAAAGAGCGGGGTACTATCCGTCTGCCAGGTCTGGGCCGCAATGGCCGCTCCTAGCGCATCCGTCTTGGCTTCCACCGCTGAGATGTCGAGGTCGGTGAGCGGCGCCGTCACCGTAGTGCCGGAGAGCGCGGCCCCCAAAAATCCCGGCACGACGCGAAACCGCGAGCTGCTCACCCGGTTGCCGGCGACCGCGTCACCAACAGTCGCCACTGTGCGCAGGCGGACGTTCAGCGTGGGGTGGGTGGTCGGTGATTCCGCCGTGCCGCCGCCCTGCGAGGCGGCTCCCGCCTCAAGCCGGCGATCGTTGGACTTGCTGACCGCCGCCTCCGTAAAACTGAGACAGGAGACAAGAGACATGAGACATGTGAGCACAAAACCCACGAAGAACACCGCAGCCAAGTGTCGATGACGATGGAGATCTGCGGTTTCCCTGTCTCCTGTCTCCTGTCTCCTGTCTCCTGTCTCCTGTCTCCTGTCTCCTGTCTCCGCTCTACTCATCGTTGCACTACGGCTTGAATTCGCTGTGTCGCTGAGACCTGATCCTCGTTCAGCCCTTGACCCAAACTCAAAATCTGAAACACATCCGAACGCGTGGTCAACAGGTGCCCGATCTGGCGGAACGCCTCAAGCTTGGAGTCCTCATCCGCGCCAAGCACATCCCCCAGCAGCAGATCGCCGATGCCCCGCCCCTTCCCGTCCTGGTCGCCGTACGGGCGTCCGGCGATCATGCGCGAGGCCAGCGCGTCGGTCATGCCGCTCATCGCCCGCAGCACCTCGGCCGGCGCGGTGTTGGCGTTGACCGGCCCCACGCGAATGAGCTGCGGGTCCAACCGGACGTAGTCAAAATGACAGATCCCACTGGCCGAACCGCAGCGAACCTCCAGCGTCAACGAACCGGAGGGCGTCCCACCCTCCAAGCCGATGTCCACCTGGCCGATGCTGATACGCCCCTGCGCGTCAGCGGTCAGCGAGGGGGACCAACCCGTCATCGTCCCATCATCGTTCTGCCAGCGGACCGACATCTGCTCCCCGAGGCAGCCGTCGCATCCGTAGAGTGTCAACCGATAGCTGCCATCTCCCAGACCCGTCCACCGCCACTGGCCGGCGATGTCGGCTTTCGCAGGATCGGTATGCAGATACGACCCCTCGGCCTGTTCCTCCCACGCGCCGCCCGTCTCGAGGGCATGGTTCTCAACTTCAAGCCGATGCCCCTCCACCGTCAGCCGATCGACGATATTCGCCAGGTCAGCGCTGGCAAACGGCTGCCACGCCGTGCCGCTGGGCACCCCGGCGAGCTCCCCGACACCGGCCAACGGACGGTTCACAATCGTGATCTCCTCGCTCGGATCATGCGTGATGGTCTCAATTCCCACCACTTCGTTGGTGCCCTCGTTGTCGTTCGTCTGCCCTGGGGTGTAGAGCTTCAAGGACGGATACCATCCGTCGTCGATGTTGTTGTGATCGCTATCGTCCACGACGGTCGGATCGCCCTTCTCAAGACTTTGAAACGCTGCCGTCGTCAGCGGCGTCAGGTACTCGACCTCATCGACGATCACACCGAGGGCGCTGCGCAGAATCAGCCGCGTCGTCTCGCCGCTGGGCAGCGCCACTTTCAACCAATCATCGTCCCGTGTCGGCGCGCCGCTCGGAAACTCCAACTGCACCACCGTCACGTCGCCGGCGATCTGCCAGGCGGCTCGGGCATCGATGCCGTTGCCGGCCAACCCGTCTTGCGTATCATTGGCGTCCACGGCCGCCACCAGGACACTGTGAGCCTTGACGACGGACCCGGTGGGAAACCGCGCCTGGCGGCCGCCCGCCAACTCGCCATCGATCGTCCAGCGACTGACCTCGATGTCCTGATCGCTGAGATTGATGAGCTCGACGTATTCCGCGTCCGGCTGCAGCGAGAGTTTCACCCCCTTGAAATAGTATGTCTCCTCGGCATCGGTTTTGCCAATAGTGAAGGTGATTTTTCCGTCCGCACCGACCGACACAGTGGATGGGTGGTATTGGCCATCCACCAGGTGCTCGGTTTCACTGTCAATTCGCACATCCCCGACCACCTGCCCCGACTGCATGGCGTCCGAACTGAACACGCGCACGTGGTAGCGGCCCGTCTGCAGCACCGCATCGGTCCAGGACCATCGGCCTTGGCCGACGCCGCTGCTCGTGCAGACATCGGAGTTGATCGGACAGGCCCAATCCGACCCTTGCGCGTCAAACGTCGCATTGGCCACGGTCAGCGTCATCGTCGGCTCGACCATCAGCTCGTTGAAGCGGATCGCCTCGATCCCGCGGACGACTTCGCCGCCGGCCTCGTCCTCTTCCGACACCAGTTGCACACCCCGGAACGCGCAGGGGACACCCTGCGCCTCGCGGTTGGTCACCTCGATCGTCAGCGTTTCGCCCAGCGTCAGTTCCCCCAAGGACTCGCCGTCGTCCACCGAGGCGTGAAGCTGGCCGTTCACCGTCACGTCTCCCACCGTGATGCCTTCCACGCCTTCGGCCAGCAAGCGAAATGTCCCTGTCGGCACGGAGACCGACCACGAGAGCTGCGCGCCGCCTGGCCCATCGCTGCCGTAGTGACCGACGGGCTCATCCCGCCATGTCCAGCCGCCCATGGGCCCCTGATCATCCAGCAGCAGCGACTGAGCGGACTTGCTCACGCGCGACATCTCAACGTCCGGATCGGCATAGTCCGCCATGTTGGCGGCCGCCTGCCACGGATCGTCGACGCCCGCCTCCAACAACATGATCAGCAGCTCCTCCGCCGTCGCCGTGTTCACGTTCACGCGCGCCTTGCCGGCCGCGCTGACGTTGAGATCCCAGCTATACGTCGTCAGCCATGGCGAGAGCCGGCGCACGTCGTCCCGGCTTAAGCCCGCGACAGCCACCAGATCCTCCAGCGCCTCAAACCGCCGGTCATCCGCGCGCAGCGCCAGCGGCTGGTACTCATCGACCTCGTCAATCGCGCCGTCGCGGTCATCATCGATGCCTGCGATGCCGGGCTTCTCATCCGCGCCGTAGCGGTACCGCTCGATGGCCTCGGCAACCTCCTGGGCCCGGCCGATGCCGCCACTCGTCAGCAGCGCGGTCAGATTGAGCGCACCGAGACCGAATGGATCAGGGGCGGCCAGCGCCGCATTCACGTTCGCCTTGCCCCCCTCGTCGATGAGCTGCATCGCGTAGCGGCCGACCACGTGGCGCTCGGCATCCTCCACCACCCACCACCGCGACTCGGTATGACCGTCGCCGTCCACGTCGGCGTCATCGCCGATCGTGTCCTTCGTCCAGGCCTCGCTCAGGTCATCCGCGCGCGAGCCGAGACGGTCCTCATCCAACATCGCCCGGGCATGACTCACGCCGGCCTCGGCAAAGTAGCGTGCCTGGCCCGTCGAAACGAACTGGCGGGTCGCCTCGGTCTCCAGGAACATGCTGAACGCGAACGCGACCCCCATGATGCCGATGACTGTGAGGATGCTGACAACGATGAGAAGAGCAATCCCCCGTTCAGCGTCAGCTGGAGGCTGGAGGCTGGAGGCTGGAGGCTGGAGGCTAGAAGTTGGAAATTGGAGGTTGGAGGTTGGAAAAACCCGCCGCGCCCTTTCCAGCTTCCAGCTTCCAACTTCCAGCTTCCAACCTCGCGTTGTCCTAACTTGTCGGGACATAGATCACGGTCTCAAACTTCTCAGGCCTCTGACGGCCGACGGTCACGGAGATCGAGACCGCCTTCGGCAGCGCGCCGGCCTGCCCACCGTCGGCCCGGCCATCCCACTCTTCCAGCCACTGCGTCCCGTCGAAGTACGACACGTCAAACTGGGACACGTCGCGGCCGCACACCTCGCTGCTGCCGGTGGCGGGATCTCCATCCGCCGGCTCCTCGTCATGGCACATCAGCGTATGGTCTTCGGTCACCCAGTAGCCGCGCTCCACGAGTCCGGTGCGTCCCGGAAGCCTGCCGACGAACAACAGCTCGTCGAACACGCTGCCCTGATGCAGCGGCGTCGTTGCCCCCGCGATCCCGATCAAGGGAAAGCGGTCGCCTGCCACGCTGGAGGAGAGCTCTCGTTCGAAAAGGTCAAAGATCAGGCGGGCCTGCTGGTACCGCTCGGTGCGTAACTCGCCCGTCTGCCACGCTCGCGTGATCCCTCGAAACACCAGCAGGCTGGACGCGCTGACCGTGACGAGAATGGCCATCGCGATGAGGACTTCGACGAGTGTCAAACCTATCTCGGCTGGAGGCTGGAGGCTGGAGGCTGGAGCTGGTTGAAGGCTGAAGGCTGAAGGCTGAAAATAGCAGCGTTTGCCTCCAGCCTTCAGCCTTGAGCCTTCAGCCATCTTATAAGGTGGTTTCTTTCCGCAAGTACGTCAGAAAGGTTAACGAACGGTCACGGCCGTCCTGCGTCCACTGGACAGTCACCTGAATGGTTTTGAGTCGGGTAGGATCCACGAGATGCTCCACGGCAGGCTGCATGACGGTCGTCGTCACCTCAAACTCGCCCTCTGTGCTGCTGCTGGTTCCCTCCGCAAGCGCCTCCCAGGATTTCAGTTTCAGCGACTCAATGGTCCGTTTTGCCGCGATGGCAGCCCGGCTGTTGAGTTCGGCGCGCTGCGACGCGCGCAGGCCGACCGGGAACACGCGCATCGCCCCGACGATACCCACTGAGAGAATTGCCATAGAGATAACCAACTCCACCAACGAAAATCCAGGATGCTGGAAGTTGGAAGCTGGAAGTTGGAAAAAACCTGGCCCACCTCGAACTTCCAATTTCCAACTTCCAATTTCCAACTTCCAACTTCTAACTTCTAACTTCCAGCATCGCATCCGTCTCGCGCTCATCCGAGGAGTTTCGTCAAGGACATCAGCGGCAAAAACATCGCGATCACGATGAATCCGACGACGCCGCCGACGAACACAATCAGCATCGGTTCGAGCAGCTGCGTGAGGCCGCCCAACTGGACCTCGACCTCTTCCTCGTAACTATCGGCAATTTGCATCAGCATGCGGTCGAGCTGCCCGGTCTCTTCCCCCAGCGCCACCATCCGCGTGACCAGCGGCGGGAACACCCCCGAGAGCTCCATGGGACGGGCGAGCGATTCGCCAACTTTAAGGCTCTGCTCCACATCCTGCAGAGCCTGATCGATCACCAGATTGGTCACGGTGGCGCGGACCGTCTCCAGCGCGCTGAGGATGGGCACCCCGCTGGAAATCAGCGTGCCCAGGGTCCGGGCAAACCGCGCGATGAGCAGCCGCTCGACCAGCGAGCCGAACACCGGCGCGTACAGCATCCCCTGGTCCATGAGGCGGCGGCCGGAAGGCGTCTGCGCCATCGCACGGAACCCCACGACGGCGCCGGCGAGTGCCAGCAGCACCGCCCACCACCAGGTTCTGATGATCGTGCAGGCGGTGACCAACAGCTGCGTGGGCCACGGGAGCGCTGAGCCTAGCTCGGTGAACATGCCCAGAAACGTGGGGACGACAAAGGCCATCAGGATGGTGAGGATCCCCACCGCAGCGACCATCACGAAGGCAGGATACATCAGCGCACTGCGCACCCGATCCCGCAGGCGCGCCTGCCGCTCGAGCAGCTCGGCGAGCCGCTTCAAGATCTCATCGAGCAGCCCGCCGACTTCTCCGGCGCGGACCATGTTGACGTAATACGGCGGGAACCAGCGCGGGTAGCGGCTGAGCGCTTCGGACATCTTCACACCGCCTTCGACATCTGTGGAGACCGCCGCGAAGACGTCACGCAGCGGACCGGGATCGAGCTGATCGGCCACCGTCCGTAAGGCACGCAACAGCGGCATGCCAGCTTTCACGAGGGTGGCGAGTTGGCGGGTGGTGAGGACGAGCTGGCCGCGTCCCGAACGGCGGAAGCGTCCCCCGCGAGGCATGGGCGCCGCCCGTTACGGACCACGTTGGACGCTGAGATCGCCGGGTTGAATCGGACCGGGGCTCTTGTCGCGCACCAGATCGCACGCGGCCAGCTTGGGACGCACGCGCACCACGGTGGCCCGGCCGACGGTCGACGAACCCCGGACGATATCAAACGTCATCCCGACCTGCACCCCGTCCTGGCTGCCCTTATCGAGAATGACGAAATTGTGCTCGTCGCTGACTTCCAAGAGGCGCCCGCGGATCGGCGTCGCTATCATGGCCTGATCTTTGCGGACGATGATCGGAGGCAGCTCCACGGTCCCGGCAATCGAGGTGGGAGGAGGGTTCGTTGGGGTCGGTGCCAAGGCAAACGCGGGCGATCCGCTGGTCAATGGCCCGACGGAACTCACGACGTTGACGCCGCTGTGCGGGGCTGCCTCCAGCACCGCCAGCTTGTCGGTCAAATGCTTGTAGTCGCGATCGAGGAGTGAGAGCCGTGCGCGCAGACGCTTGACGCCGCGCTCCAGCTCCGCGTTGTCGTCTTCCAGGCGGCTCACCCGCTGCTGGGCCTCATCGCGATCCTGGGTGAGCCGTGCCACGTCCGCCTGGAGCTGCTCGCGCTCCTTGCTGACCTGCTCCTGCCGTCCCGTCTGCTCTTGGAGGGCCACTCTCGATCGCTCAAGATCCGTGTTGACCGTCGCCAGTTGAGCCTGCAGCGAGTCGAGGCGCTCCTGCAGTTTCTTGCGCTCGAACTGCAACTCGGTGAGCTGCTGGCTCGCAGCCTGCTGCTCGCTCGTCAGCCGCGTGACGTCCTGCTGGCTCTGCAGCAACTCCTGCTTGGTCCGCTGCAGCTGTACCACGAGTTGCGCGATCCCCAGCCCCGCGACCGCCACCACGATCGCAAATACCACCTTGACGGTAGGCTTCATGCCGCTAGGCCTGAACAAACACCTCGCGGATCACCCAGCACGCCGCGCCCAACGCCACCGCGTTCTCCCCCAGCTGCGCCGGTAGGACATCGACGAGGCTGGCGGGCTCTTCATACGCGTAGCGTTTGACGCAACGCCAGACCGGCTCCAGCAGCAGCGACCCCGCTTTCTCGATGCCTCCTCCGATCACCACCACATCGGGGTTGAGCAGATTCACGAGGTAGGCGATCCGGATGCCCATCTGCATCGCCGCGTGCTCGACGAGCTCGCGCGCGAGCTGATCGCCGCCTTGCGCCGCCAGTAGAATCGTGTCAAGGCGGGCGGCCTCGAGATCTCCGCCGACCGCCTGCGAGATGGCGGTCTCATGGCCTTCCTGGATAAGCTTCTTCGCCTGCGCCACCAGCCCTAAGTCCCAGTGATTGGAGAGGACGAAGGAGGGGCTCTTGATCCACTTCAGATAGTCGTCGTCCGAGGGCACAAACAGCCCGAGCTCTCCGGCGCTGCCCCCTGAGCCCCAGTACATATGGCCGTTGAAGATGAGGCTGGCACCCACATCGGAATACAAGTACACGAGATGATCCGCCGGACGCTCCAGCCCCAAGCGCAGCTCCCCGTAGCCGGCCAGCATGGAATCGCTGCCCATGAGGATTGGCAGGCGGCTTTCGGCTTCAAGCTGGTCGCGAACCGCGACATAGTTGGTCCGCATCCCCCGCCGCGAGGTATCGCGAATGGTCCCGGCGCGCTCATCCAGGATTCCCGGTAATCCGACGCCGATGCCTTGAATTTTTTTGACATCGATGGGGCTGGTGTTGAGAAATTCCCGCAGCAGACCGCCCAACCCCTGCAGGAGATGATCGATGTTCTCCATCGTCCTGGGTTTGGCCCATCGATGAACCACCTGGCCTCGCAAATCCGTGAGCACGATGACGGTCTGGGCCGAAGGCGCATCCAGCGGCCCCAAATCGATGCCGACGGCATAGCCGACTTTCGCATTCATCTCCACGAGAATCGGCTTGCGTCCCCCGGTCGAGATATCAAAACCCCGCTCCACCACCAGCCCCTGCTTGATGAAGTGGTTGACGTAGTTGGACACCGTGACGATGTTAAACCCGGTCCCCTGGGACAGCTCAGTCCGCGTCAGCGGCCCGCGGTGGCGCAACAACTCCAGGAGCTGGAAGCTCTTCTCCTCCCGCTCCGTCAATCGGTGCTGCTCAAGCAGCGTCCGCCGTTTGATCATCCCACCCCCTGTGGCGCGTCGCCACAGGCGACGCCGTCGCTGGCTCGATGGTCACCACTCACCCTACGCCAGCGACGGGCCTCCGGCCAAGCCGCAGGGGGTGGGATCATGCGCGTCTTCATGTATGTCCGACTATTCTTTATGAGTTTTCGAAGTTTGTCAAGGTAACTTTAGAGTTTGAAAAAGGTTAGGTGTACAAGAAGGACAACGAACTGTGGCGAAGTGCGAACAGAGGTGCTGGAATCTCAGGGGGTTGCAGGAGTACTAGGCGGGGTCGGGGTCTGTGGTTCAACAAGCTTCAGATGCCCCTGTGCGTTGACAGTGGCTTCCAAGTCCTTCGTCACGGTGATGGGATGCTCCAGGTCCTGCCCGCATTGTAACCGAATGTTGATCGTGTAAGTGCCGGGCTGCAGATGCACGCCATGCCCAATCGCATGGTACTTGTCCTCTTCATTCGGCAACAGCCCCCACCCCGCCGGCAATGGCACGGTGGCGACCACGCGGCCCTTCGCATCGCGCACGAGCACCTCTCCTTCCGGCACGATGTGGACGTTGCTGCCGTTATAGATTCTCATGACGACCTCAAGGCGGTCGGGCCGCTTGGCTCCCTCGGTGGCAGCCGTGTAGTACACGTGGACCCGGCCGATGGAGGCGGCGAGGCGCTCGGTGCCTTCAATGGCGATGTAGAGGATGGCGCCCAAACGCGCGCGCGGAGCGTTCGTTCCGGCGCCGCCTGTTGAAAAGAAGACCTGGGTGCGCAGCTCGCCGCTGGCGTCCTTCGGAATGCGGATCGTGTACTTCACGTCCGCGGGCTTGCCGGGCTTGAGCTTCACGCGCGTCGGCTTGACGCGCAGCCACGGCACCGGATCGCGTTTGCCGCTGATGCCGCCGGCCCAGTCCTCCGGCTCCACACGCACCTCGATGGGTTCCTCTGCGGTATTGGTCACGGTGAACGCTCCGCGGATGACCTGCTTGGGCTTGCCTTGGTGCACCACCCGGGTCGGAGACACCGAGACGCCCGCCTGCGCCAAGGGAGCAGGCACGCAGAAAATGGCGAGTGTTGCCAGAGAGAGCGCACGACGCCAGCGATGATCGGTGACCATGAGCTTACGGAGAGTATACCAGGAAACCGGGCCTTCGGGACCAGGACTCTGTTCCAACGTCATGGAGCGAGTTCCAATGCCACATCGTCAAGATACAGCGCTCCAACCTTCCGCGTGACGGTCGCGTCATCAAAGACGATGACAAACTCGGTCGCCGCACTGATCGCCTCAATATCGGTGAACGCCGTCAGCGGAATGTGCAGGCGAAGCCATGCCGCCTGAATCCCATCCAACAGATACGTCGCGGTGCGCTGCTCGTCCTTCAGCTCCAGTTTCACGCGCCGGCTGAAGCCGCGTTCTTCATCCCCCTTGATCGCGATGCTGAGCATCCGGAACTGGCGCACGGGGACCGACGGCAGCTTCATCCAGAAGCCGTTAAAAGCCGGGTTCGGAGAGTCGACGTCATACTCCAGCTGGAGGCTGTAGCCCACGCCGCCCACGCGCGGTTCCTCCACAAGGCGCGCGCGGCAGAACTGGGTGGAATCGGCGGGATCGTGATCCCACGTTCCAAACGGCTCCCCCGTATTGGTGCGCCACCCGCCCTGATTGAAATCCGCAACCACGAGGCGCTCAACGCCAACGGACTGCGCCGCGCTCGGTTCCCCCATGAGGAAGGCCTTGGATCGGCCGACGACATGCCCCAGCACGGCGCCGCCAATCGTCCCGATCGGCGGGAACACGTAGGCGCCCACATACGTCCCATACGCGGGATACAGCACGTGGTACGCGCTGCGCTCCCCGGCCAGATCGTTGGTCCGTTGCAGGTAGTCGATGGCTTCCTTGGTCGCCTGGTATTCTTGGTAGAGATCGACGAAGGGCACGAGGCGCAGGGCCGCGTAGCTGCCCTTGAGGCGCCGCCGGTTGCTGTCGCGCGCGTGGCCCGCTTCATGCAGCGCAATCGCGGGCAGGTCCGAGTAGAGGCTCACGGTGTCCGTGAATGGATTGTAACTATCCCCACCCACCAGCCCTGCGAACAGGCGGCCTGGGAGCAACACATCACGCACCAATGTCACGGGCAATCCAAGTACGAGCCGATAGGGCCAGGCCACCTTCCGGTTCATCACCAGCCGGTTGAGGGCGCGGCTGGGCGCGTACTCGTTGAGGCTGAAGTGAGTTCCCTCCGTCATGCTGTTGGGCGCCTCGAGGTAGCGTGTGAGGGAGTCTTCCGTCTCGTGGGAAATGGCGTGGTTGCCCACCTTCCAGTTCAAGAACAGTAGCTTCGAGAAGAGCGCGAAGACATTGCCGAGCAGATCGACCGGCGGAATGGGCTGCCCGCGGCTGATCGTCGCCGGGCCGCCTTGGGGCACATAGGGCTGAGCCACCGCGCAACCTGCCACGCTCAACGCGACCACGCAGACAAGACCCCAGAGATGGTTCTTATTGTTCAGCATCGAAACGGGGACAGGTACTATTTTCCCGCGCTGGGTGATGTGGTGCGCCAGACCGGGGAGCACAAGACGGGCCATCCTGGCCATAAAAAACCCTCCTCTCTGAGACGGAAACGGGAGAGGAGGGTCCACAGCGAGCTTATCTTACCCGAACGATCGATTTGCTGCAACTCGTGTTACTCGTACCTGTCCCCAATTTTGTGGTGACTCACTGCTTGACGCGCTCGATGAAGAGGCGGTCAACACCATACTGCCCCGCCCAAGCGTTCCGGAAATCCGCGACAAAGTATACCATGATCGGCGAGCTTGCGCTGCGGCCAGAGCTGGGACGGTCCCCTAACCCGCTGCGGTTGAGAATCGTGCGATACGCCACCGCCCCTGGATCACCAAACGTCGCATCCGACGCATCGGGAACAAAGGCCCACTCAATGGTATTCGTGAATGCCGGGGCCGATGGTCGAGGCTGGTCATACACCTGCCACAACAGTGGCGCGGTCACCACAGGAAAGTCCAGGTTCACCAATCCCGCGGCGCTGACATCGAGCGGGCCCGTGAACCGGTAGAGCTCCGCGTTGCGGTTATCGGTGGAAATCGTGATCAGGTCGAACGCGTCGTTGAAGATGTAGTGGACCTCCAGGTACTGCAGGCCGCTCAACACCGCGCCCTCAGGAGGCGCAAAGCCGAAGCTCAAGCTCAGCGCCGGCTCGTCACCAATGACGTTGCGGATGACAACGTCAAATTCCGGCGTGCCGGCCTGGCGCTCGAACGTCAGCGCGTCCCACACGATGTACTGGCCGTCGCCGCTGACCGCCAGCTGGCGCAGCACCAGATGATTCCATCCTTCGCGCAGCAGCGTGTGGTTGATCGACACCGTGGCCTCCTCGCCCGAATGGAGCACCACCTGACCGGCGAGCGCGTGGTTGATGCTGACCTCCACAGTGACCGGCTTGCCGTCCTGGGTCTCGCGCGCCGCCAGCCGCAGCATCCGGTCCACGCCGGCATCACCCAGCTCAATGAGGATGTCGGTGCGCGGTTCATCCACCACGTTGAGTGCTTGCTCGAAGGTCTGCGTGTCCTCGCCTACGAGGTAAGAGTCATCCGTCAGCCGCTCATCGCCGAAATCGCTAGAGGAGTTGTTGCGCTGGCCGATTTGCCAGAAGTCCTGGGTGCCGAGCCGGCCGGTCGGTAGATTGAGCGTGACGTCCTTGAGCTGAACCCACCGTTCCCCCCCAGCCCACGTGAGCGTGATCGTATTCTCGCCGACCTGCAGCTGCGTGGCGTGGATGGGCACGTAGACGCTGCCGACATCGACCACCCCGTCACCCCGCTGGTCGAGAAACCGGACGGTGGTCACGAACTCGCCGTTGATGGCCAGCTCCGCATCGACAAATCCCTCGTCCAGCGCGGTATCGATCCCATACGGGTGAAGCTCAAGCAGGTACTGGCCCGGCAGCAGCAGCGTATCGCCACGCTCAACCACAATCGTCTGCGTGAGGTGGTCGGTGGTGTCGAGCGGCAGATACGCATATGCGCCCCGCGGACCGCCGTCCGCAAGTCGATACGCCCCAGCCGCCTGAATCCCGAGGGCTTCCAGCGCGCGCTGCATCACAGCGCTCTGGCGAACCAGCCGGCCGACCATGCCGGTGCGATACTGCTCCACCCCCAGCAGTAGCGCACCCTGATCGATTCCGAGGTAGCCATTCGCAAAGAAGTTCAGCCCGATGTTCACCCCATCCTTCAGGCCGTACCGGTCGAAGAGTCGTCCGCTCTGGAGCGCCGCGAGATGCTGCAGAGCCGGCAGGGCCAGGTCAGCGGCAAGTGAGAGCGAACCAGCCAGCGCGTAGGGGGTCACGGTGCCGTCGTGGCGCGGCCCACCCGCGGCACCGGGATCCAGCGGCGGTGTGCCGTAGAGCCCCTGATAGCCCGCGGGACCATCGGAGGCGGAGATGCCCCACACGAGCCGGCCATAGCCGAAACCGGGGTGGCTCTGTGCGAACTGGAAGTTGGCGATGGCGGCTTCGCGCGCGTTGGCCCGCCAATCGATGTGTATGGCGTCGCGGTCTCCCGCCCAGTCCATCAACAGCACCGGGTACAGATAGGTGAAGAGCGATCCGACGTAGGACTGGAGCAGCGGCCGCCCGTCCCGGCCGAACCGGCCCAGCACCCGGCCGAAGTTACCCCGGCTGAAGGCGTAGTACGCATCCGCGCCGCTGGCAAGATCCGCGTCCGGCTGGATCGGATGCGTCGTGGAGCCAGCCGCCAAAAGATACGCCAGAATCCCCTCTGACGTGTAGTTGAGGTGCAACACAAAGGTGCCGTCGGCATGCCGGAAGAGCCGCAGCATGTTCATCTCATGGTCATAGAAGCCGTCCCAGTCCGCGCGGTCATAGAGCTGCTCGGCCAGCGTGCGGATATCGCCTCCGAAGTATTCGCCGCACGCCAGCGCGCCCAGGAACAAGATCGACGAATCGAGGATCGACACTCCGTCTCCGCTAAAGCCGGTGAACTGCGTCCCATCCCCGTTGAGGAAATGGTGATAGAAGCCCAGTGAACCTTCCACCGGCTCGCCATTGACGCCGAGGTAGACCTTTAGCGTGAGCCGCGCAAATGCCGCGCCCTCCTCTTGCGTGATCCAACCCCGTTGGACCGCGATCGGCAGCGAGGCGAGCCAAAAGCCAGTCGCGCCGGTGCTGTAGATGGCGCCGGGCGCGGGCTGACCGTCAGACATGATCACGCGATCCGGAATCAAGCCGTTGGTGTTGACGTTTTCTTTAAAATAATTGAAGGTCCGCTGCCCGAGGTCATCCAGAAACGCCACCAACGGCGCATCAAGCGGAATCGCTCCTGAGGCGCGCACCGACTCCGACAGGAAGTTCGGCCAGGCGCTGCGCCCCGGCAGATGGACCTTGATGTACCGCTTCGAGATGTCGAGGTTCGAGAGCACGATCTTGCGTCCCATGCTCGAGAAAACGAGCGGACCGGCATACGCGCTGTAGGCCGCGTTGTCGTCGCTCACAAACAGTTGGACGTCCTGCTCGGTCATCCCGGCCACCGGCTCTGTCGCGAAGAGCTCAATGAGCGAGACGCGCGCCGGATGCACCGAGCCAAGATCCAGACCCAGGCTGAGCGGTGCGGTCTGCGGGATGGCGGGACGGATCTCGCCGAAGAAGCCTAAGGGTGTGCCCAACGGCTCGCCGCCGGAGACGGCGCCCACCTGCGCGACCAGCCACTGGAACCCGGGGTTGTCCTCGACGGTAACAGTAAAGCTTTCGGTGACAACATTCAGCCCATCGGAGGCGCGCACCTCCAGCGGGTAGCTGCCGGCCTGCCCCGCCCCGGGCACCCACTGAAAGATGAACGGCTCGCCGGGATGTAGGACCTGAGCACCCGAAGGCAGCGGCTCAACCGTCACCGTAACGGCATCTCCGTCAGGGTCGGTGACAGGGATGGAGACCTGGAGCAGCTCGCCCTCCCGGACGGTCTGATCACCGATCGGGGTGAGGATGGGCGCGCCGCTGGCCGGCCGCACGCTGATGCGGATCGTCTGCTCGACCGTGTGCTGGACATCGCTCACCCGGAAGATGACATCGTGATCTCCCACCTGCGCGGGGGTGGGCGTCCACTGGAACTGGCGGCTGCCGGGATCAAACGTCGCCCCCGAGGGAGGATCGCCGACGACCGACACGGTCGGCACATCGCCATCCGGATCTTCAACGTTCACTGTAAACTGTAACAGCATCTCCTCGCCGATGAGTTTGTCGGTCAGATTCACGAAACGCGGCGGCCGATTGTGATCGAGGACGGTGATTTCCACCGCCAGCGCAACGCTGACCTTTCCATCAGAGGCCTCGAACCGCGCCACATACGGCTCCGCTCTCGACTGCAGGAAGTCCGGCGTCCAGCTAAACTGCCGCGAGCCAGTATCGAAGCTTGCGCCGAATGGCAGTTCATGACTCAGAATCACGTCATCCCCATCCGGATCACTGACCTGGACGGTGAACTCCAGCGTCTGGCCTTCCATGACCTGTGCGGGCGCAATTGGCGTAAAGGCGGGCGGACTGTTGATATCAAGCACGGTGATGGTGGTCTGCTGGCTGTCCGTGGCGTGCGCCAAGTCAGTCACGGTGAAGGTGATCGCATACACCCGCTGACCGCCTGGCCCATCACCTTGTGTTGCACTTGGCGTCCACTCGAACACGCCGGTGGTGTTGTCGATGGTCGCGCCCCCCGGCGCACCTGAGGTGCCAAAGGTCAACTCATCACCCTGATTGAGATCAGCGTCATGGCCGGTGAGGACGATTGCAACGGGTTGCCCCTCGTTCACGGTCATGGGCGCGACCGGATCAAGGGTAGGTGCCACGTTGGGGTCATGGACCGCGATCCGGATGGTCAACTCCTGGCTGAGCGAGCCGTCGCTTGCGCGCACGATGACGTCATACGCTCGCCCGCCTCGCAGGCCCTGCTCCGGTCCCGGTGTCCAGGCGAATAGCCCGCGGCCGCCGCCCTGGTCCGCAAAAGAGGCGCCGAGTGCTGAGACCGGCTCACCCGAAGGCAACCGCGCGCTCAACGTGATCGTGTCGCCGTCCACATCGGTCGCCAGCACGGTCACTTGCAGGGGGTTGCCCTCGATGACGAACTGCTCAGGCACAGGAGCGAAGGTTGGAGGATGCAGACCCTCGCTCGACGTATTGAGCAGCAGCGTCAGGCTCGAGCCGGCTCCCACCAGATCCACGTCGCCGTCGTTGTCCACATCCGTTGCGATGACTTCCAGGTGATTGCCGCCGATGAGCGGCAGCGGCTCGAGCGCATCAAACCGGCCGGTGCCGTCGTTGAGAAACGCCTCGTCGCGCGGCGGCCTGGCAGAGGCGAGATCCGCATCGCCGTCATTGTCCAGATCGGCGAGCGCCAATGCCCGCGCGCCCTGGGCCGTCAGGCGGTCGGCCCCGCCCTCGGTCAGATGGCCTGTGCCATCGTTGAGGTAGAGCCGCGTCGCTTTGGCGCGGCTGCCGGATGCCAGATCCAGATCCACATCGCCATCCAGATCGCCGAGTGCGAGCGCGTCAATGCCCTGGCGATTGAGCGGCAGATGGCTCAGCGTGACATCCTCGAACTGGCCGGTCCCGTTGTTGCGAAACAGCTGCAGGGCCGAGCCGCTACCCAAGCCGGCCAGGCTAGCACCCAGCACGAGGTCGAGATCGCCATCGTCATCCAGATCGGCGAACCGCAGCTGGGTGGGCGCGACGATCGTCTGCTGCGGGATCACATCGGTCGCAGGGTTGTGCGCGAACTGCGCGCTGCCGTCGTTGCGAAACAGGATCGGCCGGTCGCCGACCAGGCCCACCGCCACGTCCGCATCGCCGTCCTGATCCACATCGCCGACGGCCAGCGTCGACGGCCCAATGGAGGCCGTGCTGTTGAACAGGCTGGACTGCGAGTGGAAGCTGAACTGTCCTGCCCCGTTGTTCTTCAGGACCATGATCTCCGTGATCGATCCCGAGTCGTTCGTCTGGCCGAGGATGAGCTCGGGCGCGCCGTCTTCGGTCAGATCGGCCAGTGCCAGATCGAAGAAACGGCTGCCGCCGATCGGCAGCACCACCGCACCCTGCGCTTCTTCGAAGCGGCCGCCGCCGTCGTTGCGCAAGACAAGGATTCCGTCATCTGCGTCCGCCGCCACCAGATCGACATCTAGATCGCGATCCAGATCCGCGGCGCGCACCAGCCTGGGGTGGCGTCCGACCAGCGAGGGCAGCAGTGCTGCGCCGTTGACGAACAAGGGGTGGCCGTCGATCGGGCGCGAGAGGATCTGCAGGCTCACCGGGTTCGATGTCTGCCGAAACGATGTCACGGTCAGCAGCGCGGTGCCTGGCGCTGTGCCCTCGGGGAGGCGCGCGAGCAGCCGCGTGGCGGAGCTCTCATCCGGCAAGAAGGGCTTTCCGCCGAAGGGCCCTGCCGGCTGCGGCGGATGCGCGGGGTCATCGACGCCGAACACCACCAGCGCCATGCCGCCCGGCAAGAGCGTGCCTTCAGGAAACTGATGCCGCGCGCCTTGGCTGGTCTGGAGGGTGCAGCCTTCCAGGATGAGGACATGCGCGGTCGTGTTGACGAGCTCGATAAACTCGTCTTCCTTTGGCACGGTTTCGCCGTCCCCGTTGGCATCCCCCAGAAACGATGTTGGCGGAGCGAGCAGCACCTCGTTGATCACCAACTGCCCCGGCAGCGGAGCGTGGGGCTCGCTGCCGCCTCGATAGGGGAAGGTCGCGCCGCCGGCCATGGTCCCTGGCGAGAAGAGCCGGCCGGAGGCGACGGTGCGATGCTCGACGAACGCGGCCTCCTCATCACCATCGGACGACCGCGTCCAGGAACTGCGCGACGACGGCGCGGCGGCAAACTGGGCGTGGTCGAGCTCGGCCCCGCTCGCATCCTGCAGCGAAATCGCCTCGCCGCCATCTGAAAGCTCCAGCGGCTGCGGCGAACCGGAGCCATCGAGCGCGATCGACACATACGCGCCGCCTAGCGTAAGCACGTTCTGCGCGGCCACCGGGCTGAACCCGGTCCCCAGCAGCACCAGCCGGCCCTCGGGATGGACATGGGGCGGATGCATCGCATGGATAAGCGGCGGCGTGCCACGCGGCACGCCGAGCCGGAAGACCGTCAGGTGTGTCGTCTCGAACTCGACAACGCCAGCTGAGCGATCAAGCTTCGTGAGCGTCAGACCGCTGGTCGACCAGCGTCCGGTTTGCGCGTCATAGTAGAAGGGCCGGATCAGCTCGGGCTCGACGCCCTTCGCGTGAGGCTCGAGCGGATCGTATGCCAACGACAACGGCAGGGGAAACGTGACCTGGCCGATGAGTTGCACCTTCACCGCCTTGCCGATCGCGATACCGGTCTCGCCAAACCGGGGCGGGCTCTCGTCGGTCGTCATGGAGACCGGCGACGAGCCCGATCCTCCGTTTTTGCTCGAACCACCGCCGCCACCCCCTTCTCCGGTGTTGACGCCGGAGCCTCCGGGCACACCTTGTCCTGGAATGCCTCCATCGGCGAGGAATCCGGCCCCAACCGCATCGCGGCGTGTCGCTGAGGGACCGGTGGTGTCGCCGCCAACTTCCGGTGCGGAGGGCTCTTCGGGCGAGACGGGAGGCGTGCGCCGACGGCTCCACGGCGAAAACGGCTCGTCCTCGTGAGCAGGTTGCGGGGGGTATTCAGGAGGCGGCTCGTAGGTGGCTTGGCGTCCCGGCGAGTCGAACCGCTCTTGGGCGCTACGGGACACCGTGCTGACGGAGGACGTGCGCGAGGAGGATGCTGACGCTGGGGCCGCTCGCGATTTGACGGTTGTGGAGGCAGCGGGCTTCCCCGCCTGCTCCCACGCAGACCAATCCGTGCCGGCGTCTTCGGACGCAGTCACGGCACCCGGCCTGGCCTGGCGGGATTTCTCACGCGCAACCGCCAGCCAGACCAACGAGCCGACTGCGACGAACGCGCAGATCCGGACCCACCGCAGGCGAAGCGTGGTGGCCTCCTCCCTTCTTCCCTAATGCGCCGCGCGCTTACGCGGCCGGGATTACTGGCTCACCAGCTCCAGCCGCAGCGTGTTCTGCGCGTAGGTCACACTACCCTCCGCGAACCGAAAATCGCCGGCGATCGGCATGTAGACCGGCTTAGCGCCTCCCGCGTCCACGGTGATGGTATCATCTGGCGCGGCCGTGGCAAGATTCGGCGCGTTGCAGATTGAGCCCAGACAGCCGAACAACACGACCGCGATGTTCTTGCTCAGCTCCTCGGCGAAGGTCACCTTGCTGCTGGCTTCGCAGGGCGTCAGCGTGCAGTTCTGGAACGTCACTGCAGCCTTTGGCCCACCCGATGCCCCAGCCCCGTCAGGATCGATCGTGACCGCAGCACCGCTCGCATTGCACAGATCCTGGCTGGCTCCAACGCCACCGAAGGCCTGCGGATAGACCTCAGGATCGGCATCGGCGTCATTGGGGTTGGCAATCGCCGCCGAAGCAGCCCCCGCAGCACAGTTTTTCATCACCAGACTGTCCAGCTTTTCCCGTTCCGTTTCACGTGAGGCGATCTGCGCGGCTGTCGCGCCCGCCGGGTTAGGAATCGCAGCGGCCGTAAACGTGTGCGTGTGCGCCAGGTCAGTGATGAACACCTCGTCATCGCCAACGGCTGCTCCGGTGAACACATGGTCCGTGTTCACATCAAAAATCCTCCAGAGCAACGGAACCGTCTTCTTACAGTCGGCGCCGGTACCGACGAGCCCGCCGCCATCGAACCCGTTGGCCGGGCCGGACTTCTCAGTTGCATTGTCCACGCCACAGAACTGCGGGCTGGCCGCTGCATTCTTGTTATCGGTATAGATGATCACCCGATTATTCGCGATGTTCGCGGATACCGTCACTTTGAGCGCCTCGCCGGAGTCGAGCAGCGCATTGCCTCCGGTGGTACCAAAACCCAGGGTCGCGGCGGTATCCGTCGCCGGGTCGGCCGCCTGCGTGACCACGCTGACGGTCACAACGGCAACAGACACCACCCCGCTGCCGGTGACCGAAATCGCCGTTGACTTATCGTGCGACACAAACGCGTGCGCCGGGCTCGTACACGCCACAGCCGCCAGCGCCGCGCTCACAACTCCTACAAGATAGTTCCTCATGGGCCTTACTCCTCCTTGAGACTGCGTGTGAGATTGCACACTAACCGCGCTCCTCAAACGGCACATCACATTGTCTGTCACCTTGTCACCTCACCCCCCTTCAGAAGAGAAGTCGATCATTGTTCTGATTAACAAAGCCTGTGCGAAGTACGTCAAAAAAATGAAAATGCCGATCCACCTTTCGGCAGACCGGCTGTCCTGTAAGACCGTCGTCCGTTGCTCGTCGTTCGTATCTCGCGACCTCTGCACCCGTAACGAGATACGCTTCACGAGTCACGGTTTTACGAGGACCCGTGCCTTTGCGACCCCGGATTGCTCCGAGTGTGCCTCCCCGCCAAAGTTCTTTGGCGGGGACCCCGCCGCTATGGCGGGGCGTTCGAGGAGTATCCTAACCACTACCACTACAAGTCTATCTGACACTTTCCGACGCTGTCAATGGACAGAAAA
Source organism: uncultured Planctomycetales bacterium (assembly GCA_964372775.1). GTDB lineage: Bacteria > Omnitrophota > Gorgyraeia > Aquiviventales > Aquiviventaceae > CAYJRJ01. The sequence continues at coordinate 41,327 of CAYJRJ010000008.1, forward strand.
TTATTTAACAACACGCGGTGTTAATGAAAATTAAGCGTTGATTGGTCCCACTTGG
>CAYJRJ010000009.1:0-38847 GCA_964372775.1 uncultured Planctomycetales bacterium
CCTCTGAATCGAAGTCAGGCTTGCTAAACTCTTGCTCACGTCTTCCCCCTTTGGCGGTGCAGCCCTCCGACACTGTCGGAGCTGTCACTTTCCGGCCCCCGCTTACGCGAGGTGTGGCTTTATCAGTAGGGCCGTACTAATTGTCAACTGAAGTATGCCTGATGGGCAGCGAAAGCGTCAAGGGGGTATCACCCACTCTTACCGACTTTGTGCTTGTCACGTCGAACAGCCGTTGATAAGATGGTGGCATCATGAGGCCGAGGTGAAACCCTTCACGACCCTGCCCATTCGGTTTCTGCTCACCAGCGCCCTGTGCCTGTGGCAACCATTCAGCAGCTCCGGCACGCCTTCCTGGACGATCTCGCAGCTCACACCAGAAATCCCGGCTAAACAAATCTCAATCCCTGCCTTCGGGGGAACCATCATCGCCTTTCCTTCCAATGCTGATCTTGTGCCTGGCGGTAACGCGGATGGTAACTTTGAGATCTTCTTGTTCGATCAAACCGCCAATACGATTACCCAAATCACCAGCGCTCTCTCTGGCACCTCGGTTAGAGTTACGATCAGCGCTGATGGCACCAAAGTCGCGTTCTCCTCTTCCGCCAACCTCACTGGCGGGAATAGCGATGGAAGCCGTGAGATTTTCCTCTACGACGCCCTCAGCGGTCTGCAGCAAGTCACGAACTCGACTAATCCCGCACAAATTTCAGAATCTCCCTCTCTTAGCGCCGATGCCACAAAGCTGGTGCTCACGTCTTCAGACAATCTTGACCCAATAGGAGACAATGCTGAGGGAAATACTGAAGTATTCTTATACGATGTGATCGCAGGAGGTCCACCGCAACAACTTACCAACGCAACGAGCGGCCTGTTTCCTTCCACCAATCCGAAGATCAGCGCAGACGGGCAATTTGTGGCGTTCACGTCCAACTTTAATGATTTTCCCAACCCAGGGCCGCCCTGTCCGGCGCTCGCCCCGAACCCGGAGCACAGCAACGAAGTCTTGGTCATGAACCTCACCACCATGTGCTATGAACTCTACACCCAGACGACGATCTGTGGTGACAGCCCATGCGACGCTCGAGGGGTCAGCATCAGCGCAGACGGCCGCTACGTGGCCTATGTCTCCAACCGCAGCCTAGCCGGGCCCTCCAATCCGAACTGGCGATTCGTGGTCTTCCTCTGGGACAGGGTGACGCCCTTGCTCACCCAAGTCACCGATGCGACTGGCCTCTCCGCAAGTCAGGGGGTAGATCTCGCAGCGATCAGCAGCGATGGCAGCCGGATCGCGTTCAACGGAAACGGGGCTTGGGATCCCTCGGTTGGCAACACCGATGGCAACCATGAAATCTTCCTGTATGACACGACATCGGCGAGCATCATGCAATTGACGAATACAAGTGGCGGCGGTACGTTTGCGAATTATCTGCCATCCATAAGTGCAAATGGAAGGCAGATCGCATTTTCCTCCAGCCGCGATTCGAATCCAGGTGATGGCAGTCGCGAGCTCTTCCTGGCTGAGCAACCGAACGAGGCGCCGGAGCTGGATCCTGTCGGTAACCGGAATGGCACCGAGGGTGCGCTCCTGCAGTTCCCTGTCTCTGCGACTGATCCTGATGGCGATAGCCTGACGTTGACCGCGCGGATGGCGAATGGCGACCCGCTGAGCACCATCGGCGCTGCGTTCACGGATAACGGCGACGGGACCGGCCAGTTCTCGTGGACGCCGACCTACGACCAGGCCGGCTCCTACCTGGTGACCTTGGAGGCCAGCGATGGCGACCTGGCCGACAGCGAAACGATCACCGTCACCGTTGCCAATACGAACCGTCCGCCGGTGCTCGATGCCATCGGGCCGCAGTCGGCGACGGAGGGCGCGGCACTGGTTGTCAACGTCAGCGCCAACGATCCGGATGGCACTGTTCCATCTTTGTCGGCGAATCTGTCGGGGCTTCCCGCGGGCCACAATGGCGTCTTTACCGATCACAGCGACGGCACCGGAACGTTTCAGTGGACACCAGACTTCGACGACGCCACAGGACCCTATCCGGTCACCTTCACGGCATCAGATGGGGCATTGCCGGACGGCGAAGTGGTGCAGGTCTCCGTCCACGAGGGCGTGCGGCCGGCCACCCTACTGCTGGACCGGCTCACGCTCAAAGCCGGCAACGATCCCGCGACGGACTCCTTCAAGACGCGAGGAGACATTCAGCTTGACCCGGCCTCAGAGGGCATCAATCCGCCTGCGGAGGGGGTCGTCGTGCGCCTGAATGGGGAGGAATTCTCAACTCAGGCTGGAGAGTGGAAGCCGTTAACGACCGGAGGCTGGCTATTTCGAGCGCTGAAAGGTCCCTGTAGCAGCGGGAATAACGATTGCCTCTCGCTCGTGAAGATTAAGCCGATCGCACCCAAGATCTATCGAGTGCTCGTCAAAGCCAGAAACGTGGACCTGACGGGCCTCTTGACCGCAGGGCTCACCGTCGATCTCGAGCTCGGCAACGACGGCGGCTCGCAAGACCTCTCCTGCAGCCTCACCCTCAAGAAAGCCTCCTGCGCACCCGCTCCGTAACCATTGGAGACGGGTACCTTTTTCATTCCCTTCCCATAGGCACTTGACAATGTATCATACAGTATATACACTATGGGTGGACGCGCGATGACCGTGTGGAGAGAACCATTGCAATTCGAATGGGATGCCGGCAACCAGGATAAGAACTGGATTACGCATCGCGTGACCGCGGCAGAGTGCGAGGAGGTCTTTTTCGACCCGCACAAGCGGTTGCTGCAGAGCGCGCTAAAGACGGGGCGAGAGATACGCTACGTGCTCATCGGGCAAACTGCAGCGCAACGGCGGCTCTTTGTCGTGTTCACCCTTCGGGGCTATACCGTTCGGGTGATCTCGGCAAGGGACCTGAACCGAAGGGAGCGAGGACTCTATGAAGAAACCACTTAAACTTCCAACCTTTAAGACAGAAGATGCGGAGCGGGAATTCTGGGCGAGTATGGATCTGGCGGACTACTTTGAGCGGAAGGACTTCCAGGCCGTCTCGTTTCCAAACCTCAAGCCGACCTCACGCGCCATTTCCCTGCGTCTGCCGGAACCCATGATTCTGCGCCTGAAGGAACAGGCCAACGAACGGCACATCCCCTACCAGTCGCTCATCAAACAGTACATCGCTAAGGGCTTGAAGTCGTAGCCGAACCGTAAAAATGGGGACGTCTACCTTTTTGGAAAAGGTAGACGTCCCCATTTTTGCTCAAGGAGTGGCGGGCTCGGGTGAGGGGGTTTCTGTGGCTTGAGGGGCGGCTGGCCCCGGGCGTTCGATGATGGCCTTGCGCTTGTCATCCAACGTGTAATTCTTCGAACCGCTGATGTCCAGGTGGTAGTCGGTCGCGAGTGTCTTGTTGACTTCGGCCAGCACGGCCTGCTCCTGATCGAAGTATGACTCGAGCACCGCCATCCGCACCATGATGGCCTGCCGTTTCTGCCACATCTGCACGAACTGGCGCATCTGCTCGTCGGTGTCAAACTGGTGCGCCACGCGCTCCTGTCCCTGCGCGAGTGCCGCGGCCGCCTCGGGTGGAACCGCGGCCTGATCCGTCGCGGGCTGCGCGGTAGCTTTGCCTGATCCGCGACCGCAGCCAATGGCCAGTGCGAGCGTGACACCCATCACGAACCCTACTGCTCTCTTCATTCCCCATCCTTTCTGTTGTTAATCGGGCACGAAGCACGCACTCCAAGACGCGCCGGACGTCCCTGAGGCGTTTCCTCCTTCGACGAAGCGAGCACCAAGCCGGTTTCCTGCGGCCACGCTGACTGTGCCGCTGCCTGAGCACGACACCCCGCTTCCTGAAATTGCGCACGAGAGCGCCGTATCGACGCCGTTTTTCCGTACCGTGACGGTCCAGGAATCGCCGGTGCCTGGCGCGGTAGCTACTCTCGCGCTGAGCGCGCTGACAGTGCCGGCAACGGGCACTGGCCACAGGTCATCTGGGCTTCCGCTGGTCGCACCCGCGCCAAACACCGCGACCATAAACGTTGCGGTGCGGCTGGTCAACTCAGCGCCCCCAATCGGCATGCAGTTGATGAGATTTGCACGAGCACCCGCGGCTGTCGCCGCTTCGGTCCCGCCTTGCGCGATGGATAGGGGGGTGGTCAAGCCGCTCACACTCGTGATGTCGCTGTTGGCACCGCTCGCCGCTGCCCCAAGATTGGTGCGAGCCGCTGCAGCGCTCGATGCGCCGGTTCCCCCATCGGCGACGCCAAGGTCCGTGATGCCGCTGATACTCCCACCTGTCACGCTGACATTATTCGCATCCTGCGTGGCTATCGAGCCGAGTCCCAGGTTCGTTCGGGCTGCGGCTGCGGTGGTCGCCCCAGTCCCTCCTTGAGGAAGTGATAGCGCGGTAGTCAACCCGCCCAGCGAGATGATGTCGCTGTTGGCCCCGCTGGACGCCGCGCCGAGATTGGCGCGAGCCGTTGCCGCAGTAGCAGCTCCAGTCCCTCCATTCGCAATGGTCACGGGAGTCGAGAGTGAAAGTGTAACGTCTCCGCTGGTCCCGCCGCCGGTGAGGCCCGTCCCGGCGGCGACGCCTGTGATGTCCCCGCCGCCGGTGGCGCTGATGGTCCAGGAGGTCGCGCCCTGCGCGACCGCCACACCGCTGCCGGCCGCCAAGAAGGCCGCGTCGGTGTCGTCGGCCACCAGGGTGCCATCTGTCACTTCGGCCGAGTCAATGGCACTGCCCAAGAGCGAGACGTTGGCGGAGAGGCGCGCATCCGCGAGGGTGCCGCTGGTTAGATTCGAGGCGTTGAGGCTGGTGAGATTCGCCCCGCTCACCGCGGGCAACGCGCCCGTGCCATCGAGCTGGACGATTTGGTTGGCGCTAGTACCCACGTCCACACTGAGCGCATCCGCCGCGGCCAGCAAGCCGGTGCCTGCCCCGACATCAAGGGTCACCGAGCCGCTGGTGCCCCCGCCCGTTAGGCCTGCTCCTGCGACGACTTCTGTAATCGTTCCGCCTGAGCCAGTGGCGCTGATGGTCCAGGAGGTCGCGCCCTGCGCGACCGCCACACCGCTGCCGGCCGCCAAGAAGGCCGCGTCGGTGTCGTCGGCCACCAGGGTGCCATCTGTCACTTCGGCCGAGTCAATGGCACTGCCCAAGAGCGAGACGTTGGCGGAGAGGCGCGCATCCGCGAGGGTGCCGCTGGTTAGATTCGAGGCGTTGAGGCTGGTGAGATTCGCCCCGCTCACCGCGGGCAACGCGCCCGTGCCATCGAGCTGGACGATCTGGCTCGCGGCCGTCCCCACGTTCACGTTTAACGTCACATCGCCGGTCGCGCCCCCGCCGGTCAACGCTGTGCCAGCGGTGACCGCCGTAATGTCCCCGCCGCCCGCCGCCGCCAGGAACGACGCGGAATCAAGCCCGTCGAGCGTGTCCGCGTTGAGCGCGTAGCTCACCGCGGAGAGAAGCTGCCGCGGGCTGAATTCCCCGCCCCCATCGACCTCGATGGTCAGCCAGAGCGGGTCGTTAAACGCCATCGTCGAGCTGAAGGCCACCTGGCTGCCCAGCACGACGGTAAAGACGCCGTTATCCACGCGGTTGAGTGTCACCGTGTGCGGCTCTTCCCAGAGCTTGGTGCCGTCGGTCGCCGCATCGTAGAGGCGGAAGGTGACGGTGTGCTCGCCGACGAGCAGCGTGCCATCGGGTTCGGTGAGTTTGCCTTGGTATTGGATGGTGCGCGGGACTGCGGCGTCAAGTGCACAGACAAGAGACAAGAGACAAGAGACAAGTAAACCAACATGCCAAGCCGCGCAGAGTCTTGGGCGACGTTCACGCATGGTCCTCCCAACATACCCTGTGAAGACATCGGCGTCAAGCGATCCACCGCTCGATATCCTGGGGGGTCGGAGAGGTGAGCTCGATGGGTTTGCGGGTCGTGGGGTGAAGGAATCGGATGGTCTGCGCGTGGAGGAGTTGGCGGCTGATCCCCATCGCCTGCCAGAAGCCGGCCGGCCGTCGGCCGTAGGTTGTATCGCCTAGCACGGGATGCCCCAGGTGGGCCATGTGGACGCGGATCTGATGGGTCCGACCAGTCTCTAATGAAACTTCGAGCAAGGAATACTGAAACTTGGCTGGAGGCTGGAGGCTGGAGGCTGGAGACCCGAGGCTTTTGCCTTCAGCCTTCGGCCTTGAGCCTTCAGCTGTGTAGCGCCTCAGCACACGATAATGCGTCACCGCCGACCGACCGCCGAGATGGCGGACCGCCATCTCCTTGCGGTGGATATGGTGGCGCCCGATCGCCGCCTGGACAGTCCCCTGGTTGAGCGGCAGGTGACCTTCGACCAGCGCGAGGTATTGGCGTTTGATCGTCCTCGACTTGAGCTGTTTTGAGAGCGCCGCGTGCGAGCGCTCGGTCTTCGCGACGATCAGCAGCCCCGACGTATCCTTATCGAGACGGTGCACAATGCCTGCTCGTGGCAGAGGAGGCTGGAGGCTGGAGGCTGGAGGCTGGAATGTCGAAGTTCCAGCTTCTAGCTTCCAGCTTCTAGCTTCTAACTTCGAGCCTGTCGTCTGCTGGTAGTGCCATAACAGCGCATTCACCAACGTTCCATCCCAATGTCCCGGCGCAGGATGGGTGACGAGCCCGGCGGGTTTATGGACCACCAGCAGCTCACGATCCTCGTAGGCGATATCCAGCGGGATGGGTTGCGGGATCAGGACGGTGTCGGTCCCTCGCGCGGGCAGCTCCTCAAAACGGGCCGTGATGACGTCGCCCTGGCGCAGCTTCTGGTGGGATTTGACGGCGTGGTTCCCGATGGTCACGCAGCCGGCGCGGACGGCGCGCTGGACCATGCTGCGCGAGAGCGCGGTCGGCAAGTGCTGCACGAGGTACTGGTCGAGCCGGTGTCCCGCCTCGGCCTTGCCTACGACGAACTCGTATGCCCGCGCCATCTGGAAGCCGCGATCAACACGAGTCCAGCGGCGGCTACCCCCGCGCTCATGAGTTGCGGCAAGGTCAGGTTGTGCCACCAGAACGTTTGGTCCCCGCGGAACGCCTCCACCGTAAACCGAAGGATTCCGTAGGAGATGAGGTACAACCCGGCCACGGCACCGGCTCGCTGCAACACGTTGGGTCGCTGAAGCCACCGCAATCCGGCATAGAGTGCTAACAGGCCCAGCGCCTCATAGAGCTGCGTGGGAACCAAGGGTTGAGCCGACCAGTGGGGCGTGATCCCGCAGCAACCGTCCACCGGCTTGCCGTAGCAACAGCCGTTGAGCAAGCAGCCGATCCGCCCGATGGCATGACCTAACGCCAGAAACGGCACAAATTGATCGAACGCGCGCAGGAACGGGACGCGCTGGGCGCGCAGGTACAGGAAAGCCGCCGCGAAACCGCCGAGGAACCCGCCGTACCAGATCAGCCCGCCGTGCCAGATGGCGATGAGCTCGCCCGGAGCGTGCCAGTAGATCTTCCAATTCAGGACAATATAGAGGAGGCGCGCCCCCAGGATGCCGCCGAGCAGCGCGATCCACGAGACGTCGGCGACCTGCTTCGCGTTCATGGCCCGCAAGGACGCCGGCCACCGGTCGGCGGTACGCGCCGCCAGCGTCACCGCCAGCAGGAACCCCACGGCGACCAAGGCACCGTACGAGAAGATCGTTACCGGACCGAATTGGAAGAGGATCGGGTGCATCGAACGCTATGCCACAACAGCAGCGCCACACCGATGGTGATCGCCGAATCGCCCACGTTGAACACCGGCCACACGCGCAAATCGATGAAGTCGATCACGTAGCCCAGCCGCACGCGGTCGATGAGATTGCCCACCGCACCCCCCGCCACCAAGCCGCAGGCCCAGGCCGCGGTCCTCGCCATCGACGGTTTGGTCAGCAGCTCCCGCGCGATCCAGCCGACCACGACCAGCGAGAGCCCGATGAAGAGTGCTTGCTGGCCCTTGAGCATGCCGAAGGCAGCCCCGGTGTTGTGGATGTAGGTCAAGTGCACCACGTGCGGGATGAGCGGCAGGCTCTCGCCGGGTGTGAACGTGCGAACGACCAAGAGCTTGGTGAGCTGATCGGCCCCGAGCGTCAGAGCCGCGATCAGCCAGGGCCACAGAAGATCCCGGAGGGTTACACGAGCAGGTGATGTTACCGTTTGTTTTTTTGCTCTTTGGCGCGCTGACACGCGATGCACATCGACGCGTACGGAACCGCCTTCAGGCGGCTCATCGTGATCGGTTTGTTGCACTGCTGGCAGACGCCGAAGGTGCCCTCGTCGATACTCTTGAGGGCATCATCGATCTGGTAGAGGATCTCCTGCTCGCTGGAGACGATGTTCATGGACATCTCGCGTTCAAAGGTGTCCGCGGCCATGTCCGCCATGTGCACCGTGTAGGCCGAGAGATCCCCGGAGGCGTCCCGCGGGCTCGTCGAGGCATCCTGCGCGATCGACCGGATGCCGCTCGCGAACTTCGCCCGCTCGATGATGAGGAGCTGCCGAAAATACTTGAGTTGCTGTTTGGTTAAGGCCATGGATCGATCACCCTCGCTGGCTGACGGCTCTCACGCACCGCTCGCATAACGTCGGATGGGCCGCCTGTTTGCCCACGCTCATCAGATGCTTCCAGCACCGAGCGCATTTGCTCCCCGGGGCGCGCTCCACGTTCACGCCGATGGGCTCGCCCTGCGGCCCATCGTGCTCCACCGCCACCTCAGAGACCACGAACGCTTCTGACAACGTGTCGCGATGCGCGCGGCACTCCTGGGCCAGCGCCCCATCACCAATCCGCAGCGTCACCCGCGCTTCGAGCGGGCTGCCGATCACGCCACGAGCACGCTGCTCTTCCAGCGCCTTCATGACCGCGCCGCGCATCGACAGGAACGCTTCCCACCGCCGCCGGCCGGCCTCATCCAAGTGTACCTGAGGTCCCGAGGGCCATGCCACCAGATGAACCGACGTCTCGCTCACCCATCCGGCGCTGCGCATGCACTGCCACACTTCATCGCTTGTCATCGCGAGAATGGGCGCTAGCAGCTTCGCGAGGATGAGCAGTATATCATAGAGCGCGGTTTGTGCACAGCGCCGCGTCGACGACGCGGGGGCCTCGGTGTAGAGCCGATCTTTGAGCGCATCGAGGTAGAACGCCGAGAGATCCACGACGCAAAATTGATAGATGGCCCTCGTCGCCTCGTGAAATTGATAGGTCTCGTACGCCTGTGTCACGGTCTCCAGCAGCTGCGTCGCGCGCTCCAGCGCCCACCGGTCAAGTTCCTGCGAGGGCGGGATCGCCACGCGATCGCGCGCCGGCTGAAAGTCATAGAGGTTCGCCAGCAGATACCGGAACGTGTTGCGGATCTTCCTGTACGACTCCGCCACCTGCCCCAAAATCTCTTCGGAGATGCGCACGTCTTCCCGGTAGTCGCAGGACGTCACCCATAGGCGCAGAATGTCGGCGCCGTAGCGCTGCATGACGTCCTGGGGTGCCACGACGTTGCCAAGACTCTTGGACATCTTGCGCCCTTGCCCGTCCGTCACGAAGCCGTGGGTGAGCACCTGCTCGTAGGGGGGCTTGCCCTGCAGCGCCACCGAGGGGATCAGCGACACCTGAAACCATCCGCGGTGCTGATCCGACCCCTCCAGGTACAGCGACGCCGGCCACGTGAGTCCTGCGCGCGTCTTGAGCACCGCCTCGTGGCTGATTCCGGAGTCAAACCAGACATCAAGGATGTCCGTTTCCTTGCGCAGCTCGCTGCCCGAGCATCGAGGGCATGTCGCGCCGGGAGCCAGCTGCCGTGCTTCGTCGCGAAACCATGCGTCGATGCCTCGCTCGCTCAACGTCTTCTCGATCTGCTGAATCACCTTCACATCGAGCAGCGGCTCATCGCAGCGCGCGCAGTGCAGCACGGGAATCGGCGTGCCCCAGTAGCGCTGGCGCGACAGGCACCAGTCGGGCCGGGTCTCGAGCATCCCGGAAATCCGGTTGAGCCCGGCAGGCGGCACCCAGGCCACGCGTCGCGCCGCCTCCAGCAATCGCTGGCGCAAACCCTGGTGCTCAACACCGAGAAACCACTGCGGGGTCGCGCGGAAAATGACCGGCTGCTTACAGCGCCAGCAGTGCGGGTACGAGTGGACCATCGGCGCCTCCTTCAGGAGGAAGCCGCGGGTCTGGAGGTCGGCAACGATCAGCGGGTTGCTGTCAAACACCGTGCGGCCGGCAAACTGCGGGACGTCTTTCGTAAATTTGCCCTGATGATCAACCGGCGAGAGCACCGGCAACCGCTCGCGCTGGCCGATGAGAAAGTCCTCATGCCCATGGCCGGGCGCGATGTGCACAACACCGGTCCCCTCCGTCATGGAGACGCCCTCATCGGTGACGATCACCGATGGCCGATCACTGAAGGGCGCTCGGCACGTCAGCCCCCGGAACTCTTCGCCGGGACCTCCGCTTACCGTCGTCACGCCATCGGCTCCTAAGGCCGCGGTGAGCGCGGGGGAGCGCGCCTCGGCGACAATCAGGTCATGACGCCAACTCTTGTGATGGAGCACGACGTAGCGCGCGCTCGGGTGAAAGGCCAGGGCCACGTTGGCCGGCAGCGTCCACGGGGTCGTCGTCCACACCGCCACCGCGGTGCGCTCCCGCTCGAGCAGCGGAAACGCCACATAGATCGAGGTGTCCTTCCGGTCCTCATACTCCACTTCCGCCTCCGCGAGGGCCGTCTCACAGGTCGCGCACCAGTAGACCGGTTTCTTTCCTCGATAGATGTAGCCCGCCGCGACCAACTCGCGGAAGACGCGCAGGATCGTCAGTTCGTAGTCCTTCGACATCGTCAGGTAGGGGCAGTTCCAATCCCCCAGCACGCCGAGCCGCTTGAACTGCTCGCGCTGGATCTCCACGTAGCGCTGCGCGTAGGCGCGGGCCTTCTCGCGAAACTCGGTCTGGGCGATCTGGTGTTTGGTGAGCTTGAGCTCCTTGAAGAGCAGGTGCTCGATGGGCATGCCGTGGCAGTCCCACCCGGGCACGTAGGGACTGTCATACCCGCGCATCGTCTGGTAGCGCACGATGACGTCCTTGAGGACCTTGTTGAGCGCATGACCGATGTGGATGTCGCCGTTGGCGTAAGGCGGCCCGTCGTGGAGGATGAAGGAAGGCGAGCCCTTGCGGGCCGCGCGGATCTGGCCGTAGAGATCGTCGGCCTCCCAGCGGGAGAGCATCTCGGGCTCGCGCGTGGGCAGGTCGGCCTTCATCGGGAAGGCGGTCTTGGGGAGATTCAACGTAGACTTATACTCCATCGGTGATTTTGGATTACCGGAAGAATCCGCCGAGTTGGTAGAGGGTCAACACGATGATGCGCTGGAGAAACTGCAGCGCGACGAACGCCACGATCGGCGAGAGATCGATCATGCCGATGCGCAGCGGCAGCCGCTGGAACGGCCGCAAGATCGCGTCCGTGATCTGGTAGAGCGCATTGAGGACTTCGTTAAAGGTCGTCTGCGGAGTGACGCCGATCCACGAGAGGATGATGCGGATGACCAGCAGCCAGTAGAGGACGGTAAAAAAGATGTCCACCAACGTCACTACACTCCTGATAAGTTCCTGAACAATGATCATCTCACACCCCACTCCTCACCACAGAGACACAGAAATCCGCAGCAACACAGAGAAAGACAACATCGCCTCTGTGCTTCTGTGGCCATGCTGTGTTTCTGTGGTGTGTCACGACCATGATAGCTCCTTGGACCGCCGCGCGGCCGCCTGGATGGCTTCCACGAGATGCGCCGACACATGCCGCCGTGCTAAGACCTTCAGCGCGGCCTCGGTCGTGCCCCCCTTGGATGCAACCTTCTGAATCAACACCGCCGCAGGATCACGACTCGCCTGAAGCAGCCGGCTGCTGCCTTCGACGGTCCGACGGATCGCCCGCTCGGCAACGTCTGCCGGCAGTCCCAAGCGCTTAGCTGCCTCTTCCCATGCGCGGACTAAGAAGAAGAGATACGCCGGCCCCGAGCCGCTCACCGCGGTCACGGCATCAAACACGCGCTCCGGCAGCTCCTCGACATCCCCGACACAGGCCAACAACGCCTTCGCGATCGCGCGATGGCGCGCCGTCGCTCGTGAGCCTGCGGTGATGGCCGCAAACCCGCAGCCGACCGTCGCAGGGAGATTGGGCATCACCCGCACGAGCGGACGGCCCGGCAGGCGTGCTTGCAGCCACCGCAGCGGAATGCCCGCGGCGATTGAGATGACAAGCTGTGACCGCCCGACCACGGGAGCGATCTGGGCCAGCACCTCGGGACACTGCTGCGGCTTGACCGCCAGCACCAGCACATCCGCCCAGCGCACGACGGCTCGATTGTCATCGGTCACCATCATCTTGAATGCACGGCGCACGCGCCGGCGGGCCGCCGGATGGGGATCGGCAGCCTGCAGCGCGCGGCGCGGCACGCCGCCGGCGAGCAAGCCCTTGATGAGCGCGCTCGCCATGGTGCCTGCGCCGATGAAACTAATTCGTAAACCCCGCAACGTGGGGGCGAGGGGCGTGGGACGTGGGACATGGGACGTGCGTGGACATACATGTCTCTTGTCTCCCGTCTCTCGTCTCATGTCTCCTGTCTCACGTCCCTTGTCCCAAAGATCGCCGTTCCGACTCTCACGACGTCGGCGCCTTCCTCGATGGCGACCTCGAAATCGTGCGACATCCCCATCGAGAGATGAAGGCTCGAGGCTCGAGGCTGGAGGCTGGAAAAAACGTTGTCCCGTAACTCCCGCAACTGTCGAAAAAATGGCCGGGCGGCTTCTGGAGCCTCTGCAAATGGTGCCATCGTCATGAGTCCGGCTAGTCGCAGATTCGGCTGCTCCATGACCGCTGCCGCCAATTGGATTGTCTCTTCCGGTCGGCAGCCAGACTTCGTCATCTCGCCTGATATGTTGACTTGGATGAACACCTTAATTGGCTCAATGCTTTTCCCTTCAGCCTTGAGCCTTGAGCCTTGAGCCCGCTCTGCCGCGTGCCGCTCAAGGTCGGCGATGAGCTCGGCAGAATCGACGGAGTGCACCGCGTCAAAGAGCTCGACGGCGAGTTTGACTTTGTTGCGTTGGAGATGCCCGATCAGATGCCACCGAACTGGCTGAAGGCTCGAGGCTGAAGGCTCGAGGCTTTCCCCTTCAGCCTTCAGCCTTGAGCCTAGAGCGATCTGTTTATCGCGGGCCTCCTGGACACGGTTCTCACCGAGGTCGGCCACACCACGTGCCACCACCTCGCGAATCACCTGGGCGGGAATCCCCTTGGTCACGCCGATCAAGGTCACAGACGCAGGCGAGCGCTCGCAGCGCCGGCACGCCTGCTCAATCCGTCGATGGACGTCCTCAAGCCGCTCCCGCAACACGGCCGCTACTGTAGCACACGTAAGAGATAGCGACAAGCCCCGTACCAAACTGCTCTGCGCAATCGAAGCGCAGTTATGGGGTGGGTGATGAAGGAAACGCTCCGATGTGCCAATGCGCAACCAATTGGCAGTTTGGTGCGGGGCAAGCGACATGCGACAGAGTAGTGCCTTCACACCGACCCGCTCGCTCCGGCGCGGGCTCCGGGCGCTCGGGGGCGTCGAACCGGCCACCCAACTCCTCGCCCGTGGGGGGGCTCGTCGGACAAGGTGGCCGTGCGGGAAGAGCAAGTTCGCCGCCCCCGGCTGAGCCCGCGAATCGCTCGCCGGGTCGGTGTGAAGGCACAGTCCGCGTAGCCCCATAGTCGTGCAGCGGCGGGTGGCCGGGTGCACCCCGAGCACGCGCCGGCGGCGGGTGACGCGGTGCCAGGGCCCCCAGCCGACCGGAGCCGACGACGCCGACAGCGCGGCGCGGCGAGGACGGCTGGGGTGGCACCGCGGCAGGACCCGCCGCCGGTTCGCAGTGCCCGGCCAGGACCGGCCGCTAGAAATATTCTGCGAGGATGGTACGCGTGCGGTCGATGACGCGGTTGAAAAAGCGAGGAGCGCTGGTAGGCATGCCGTTGGAGGTTCGAGTCGCGAGTTCCAGCATGCCGAGGGCGGTGCTCAAGCCGACTTGGCGAGACAGGTCAGCCGTCTGACTGATGCGTCCGTTGCGGCACAGGATCGCGCGGCAGCCCGTGGCGCGCTCGAGCCACTCCATGCAGCCGTCCATGAGCGCGCCCCGGCCGCTGACCACCACGGCATCGGGCTTCGGCTGATCGCTCACGAGAGCCGCGATCGCTTCCCCCACCGCCTGCAGATGCCCCTCGATCGCCTTGCGCACCTCGGGCTTGCGGCACGCGGTCCCCTCGAGGCTCCACGTGAGTGCTTGCTCCGTCGTCACGCCGAGCGTTTTCGCGATGGCGGCTGCGAGGGAAACACCGCCGGATGGCAGGATCTTCGCCGCCTGCAGCGCACCATCCACAGAGAGACCGATGGTTGTCGCCACTCCCCCGAGGTCCACCAGTAGCACGCGCCCTCTGGCAAGACCCGGATCGTCAACGGCCGCCAACACGGCCGGCAGCGTCGAGGAGAGCGTTACCACATCGAGACCAGCGGCTTCCACTGCCTGCACCACGGCGCGCCGCGCCGCCATCGGCAGGGTGAGAATATGGAAGACACCGGCCAGGCGCGTCGCCGAGAGCCCTCGGGGATCGCGCACGCCGTCAAACCCGTTGCCCGTGCAGCCGAGGCGCTCCACGAGCAGCGGCTCCCGGTCCACGCTGAGCACCTGGTTCAGCGCTGCGGTCTGCAGGCGGGCGAGGTCGCGCGCGCGAACCGCCATCGGCTCATCGCCCAGCGTCATCGTCACACGCACTTGCTCGCTCGCTACCTGCGGATGGCTGATCGCCACCAGGGCGCGGTCCAACTCACCTGTCACCGCAGCCGCCTCCAGTGCCTGTTCGATGGTGCGGCTGACGACCACGGGATCCGGCAGCCACGTCGCGCTCAACGAAGGGTATGGGGCCAGGCCGATGCCCATCAGCTCAAACCCCGCCCTGCCCTCATGCGGAAGGCCGATCGCGCAAGCAACTTTGGTCGCGCCGACGTCCAACGCGACGAGCGGCCGAATGCTCATGGTCAGACCCGCGGCCCCACGACGGGCTCCTGAAACCGCACGTCGATGTAGCGCACGTCGAGCTGCTGCCGGGCCAGCGTCTTGAGCACCGCGCGCAGCCGCTGCAGGTGGGCATCCAGCTCGGCTTCCGAGCCGCATCGCACCTCGGTCTCGCCGTCCAAGACGAGCCGGATCTGCTGCGGATCGTTGACGTTGACCTCAGCAAGCTTGCGCGCGACAAACACAGGAGAGCGACGGACGCCCTTGGCGACGCGCAGCGCCAGTTGCAGCCGCTCGTCGCTGTTGTCCTTGCCGACCCGCAGCGTCCCGGTGTTGTTCACACCACTCAGGCGAATGAGCCCCTCAAACGCTTCAGCGCGCCCCTCGGGTAAGATGAAGCCCTCGCCATCCACCTGATACCATCGATCCAGCCGCACCTGCGCCGCCGGAAGGCGGCGAAGGGCGTCAATCCGAATGGTGTTGGGCAGCCGGCGCACGACCCGCACCTGTCTGAGCCACGGCTGCTGCCGATGGAGCTCTTCCGAAAGCGAGCGAAGATCCAGCGACCACAGATTTGTTCCCATGATCGAAGGCGGCACCTTCAAAGTGGAATCTTGCGGAAGGCTGACCTGCGTGATGCGAAACGCCTCGGAGCGCTGGGAGTAGCCCCACAATCCCCAGACGACGAGCGCGCTGCCGGCGATGAGCACGAATGGCTGCGGATGGCGCACAATCCACCAACAGCCGGCCGCCGCACCGCGGCCAAGCCACGGCAGCAACCCCATGACTCGACGCCGGCGCCGCGCCATTATGGAGCTCCACGGGCAGAACCCGTGGTATCTTTCCCTTCGCCCGTGGGGCGAAATCCCGAGTGAGCCCACCCCGCCTTGGCGGGGTGGCGCGAGTCGAGGGACCGAGGAACTTCCGCCCTGACGGGCTGCGTCTCCGGCGCGCGCTGGAGTGCCAAGAGCACCAGCCGCTCGCACACATCCTGATACGAGAGCCCGATGCACGCCGCGGCCTTGGGCAGCAGGCTGGTCGGCGTGAATCCGGGAATCGTGTTGACCTCCAAAATCACGGGCTCGCCGTCGCGATTGACAATGCAGTCGGTGCGCGAGAGATGCCGGCAGCCGAGCACCTCATGGGCAGCGCGGCCGGCCGCCTGCACCTTCTTGACCACGGCCGTCTCCAAGGGTGCTGGCACCAGATAGTCAGTGGAACCCGGCGTGTACTTCGCCGTGAAGTCAAAGAAGGCATGATGCGGGCGGATCTCGATAACCGGCAACGTGTCATCGCCCAAGACCCCCACCGTCACCTCGCGCCCTTCCACGAACGCTTCCACCAACACCTGCGAACCGTACTCCGCCGCCTGCTCAAACGCGCCAGCAAGCCCCGAGGGGCTGCGCACAATCGACACGCCGAGACTGGATCCCTGGCTCATCGGCTTGATCACCACCGGCAGCGAAAAGCCTTTCGGCAGCGCCTGCCCGTCGGCATGGACATCCACGACGGTCCATTGGGGCACCCGCAACCCCGCCTGTTCGAACCTCCGGCGGGAGGCCGCCTTGTCCATCCCCAACCGGCTGGCCACGGAGTCCGAGCCGGTGTAGGCCAGCTGCGTCTCTTCGCACAACTGCTGAATCACACCATCTTCTCCGAATGTGCCGTGCAGGGCCACAAACACCACGTCCGGGCAGGCCCGCTCGAGGGCCTGCCGCGTCCATGAGATCGCCTGTGCCACGGTGAGCGTCTTCGGGATGACGATCGGCGTGACAGTCCAGTGGCGCTGCGAGAGTGCTTCGGCGACACCGGAGCCGCTCTTGAGCGAAATCTCATGTTCCCCTGACGGCCCTCCCATCAGCACCACCACGTTGAGAATATGATGCGTCATCGGTCTCGTCGCTCTCCAAGTAATCGGACTTCCGGCTCCAGGCGAACGTGGAAGAGATAATCCACGCGGCGCTGGACGTGCTCCATCAACGAGAGCACATCGTCGCAGCTCGCAAAGCCCAGGTTCACGATGAAGTTGGCGTGGCGCAGTGACACCTGCGCATCGCCGATCCGGCAGCCCTTCAGGCCTGCCTGGTCGATGAGGCGCCCCGCTCCGACGCCCGGTGGATTCTTGAAGGCGCAGCCGGCCGACGGCAGCCGGACTTCCTGCGTGGTGTTGCGATAGGAGAGCACCTGGTGGATGCGCTCGCGCGCCTCGGCCACCGGCACCTTCGGAAATCGCAACACGACCTCGGCTAAGATGCCGGACTCCAGCGCGGTATAGCGGTAGCCAAAATGGAGCGCGTGGCGCGAGAGCTCCCGCACGGTGCCGTCGAAGCGCACCAGCCGCACGCGATCGACGAACTGGCCGATCCCCTGAGCGTTCATGATGACCGCCCCACCCAACTGGCCCGGCAGCCCGGCCAACCGCTCGACATCGCCCCAGCCCTGCTGCGCCGCCAACGCCACCAGACGCTGCGTCAAGAGCGCGGCCCCGCAGCGAACGGACACGGCGAGATCGTCGGGCCGCTCCTCAACCTGCACCGTCCGGAAGCCCTGGCCTAAATGTATCACGAGCCCCTGGATGCCGCGATCCGCGGCCAGCGTGTTCGTCCCGCCGCCCACCACCGACACCGGCAGCCCGAGACGGGTGGCTTCACGCAGCACGCGCATCAGCTCATCCAGCGTCGAGGGATCGGCGAACCACTCCGCCGGTCCCCCGATGCGAAAGCTGGTATGGTTAGCGAGCGGCTCGCGACGGCGCACGCAACCGTTCGGCCATGGCATGGCAGAGATCTCCGATGTCGCCTGCTCCAAGGAAAAAGATCGTATCGCCGGTGCGGGCGATGCGTCCCACGTAGGACGACAGCTCCTGCTTCGGCACGTAGCGCACGCACGGGTGGCCGTGCTCTCGAATCAAGGTCGCCAGCCGCTCGCCCGAGACGCCGGGAATCGGCGCCTCAAACGCCGGGTAGATGTCGGTGACGATGACGCCGTCCGCCCGGTCGAAGCACGCCGCAAACTCCTGCTCGAGCGACTTGGTCCGGCTGAAGCGATGCGGCTGAAACACCACGATTCGGTGGCGGCTGTCCACCACATCCGCGGCGAGCGTCGCGCGGATCTCCGAGGGATGGTGCGCGTAATCCTCGATGAACCAGATGTCGTCAGGCAGCTGGAACACCTGGAACCGGCGCTCCGTGCCCTGAAACGATCGCAGCGCTTCCTTGATCGTCATCAAGGGCAGTTCCAGCGCCAGACCCAGGCTGATGACCCCAAGCGCATTGAGGATGTTGTGCCGTCCCGGCACTTGCAGCGCAAAGGCACCCAGTGATCGCCCGTTGTAGCGCGCGCGAAACACGCTGCCGTATCCGGTGAGCCGAGAGCGCTCGACGGTGACGTCGGCGCTGGCATCCCAGCCATAGCTGATCTGATGCGGGTGGGAGAGCACCTGGCGCACGAGCGGATCATCGGCGCAGCGGATCAGCATGCCGCCGGGGCTCATCTGATCCACGAACTGCACGAACGCTTCCACGAGGCGCTCAAACGAGTGGTAATGATTGAGGTGTTCGCGGTCGATGTTCGTGACGATGGCGATCTTCGGATGTAGCAGGAGAAACGAACCATCCGATTCATCCGACTCCGCGACGAGGTAGGAGCCCGAGCCCCAGCGGGCGTTGGTGCCAAGTGTTCGCATCAGTCCGCCGACCACAATGGTGGGATCCCACCCTGCATGACTCAGCAACTCCGCGGCCATGCCCGAGGTCGTTGTCTTGCCGTGTGCGCCGGCGACGGCCACGAGCTGCTTCTCGCAGGCCAGCTCGGCCAGCAGCTCGCCCCGGCTGATGGTGCGCACGCCCCGCGCGCGCGCGTCGACGAGCTCCGGCTCATCGGCTCGCACCGCCGCGCTGTAGACCACCACGTCCGTCGGCTCAGCCAAATGCGCGGGATCGTGGCGCGCCTGGACGTGCGCGCCCTGCTCCTGCAGCCGGCGCGCCATCGCGTTGAGCTTCGCATCACACCCTGACACGACACAGCCTTCCTTGAGACAGATGCTCGCCAGCCCGCTCATGCCGATCCCGCCGATGCCCATAAAGTGCACACGGTGGCCGCGAGCGATCGCCATCAGGATGATCCTTCCGGCAGCGCCGCGATGGCGCTGGCCAGCCGCTCGGTGGCATCCGACACATCCAGGGTGCGCATCTGCTGACCCATGATGCGGCGCAACCGCTCATCGCTCATGACCTGCCGAAGCACGCCGAGGAGGCGCTCGACCGTCGCCTCGGATTCTTCAATGACCACGCCGCCCCCCACCCCATCCACTAATTGGGCGTTGGCCCGCTGATGGCCTCCGGCAAACGGGTACGGAATGACGAGGCACGGCTTGCCGCAGCGCGCCAGCTCCGCGATCGTGGAAGCACCCGCGCGGGCGATGACGAGATCCGCCAGCGCATACGCCGCCTCCATCTCGGCAAGAAACGGTGTGACCCAGGCGCGCGCCTGCGCGCGGTCATAGGCTGTACGCACGTTCGCCTCATCGGCCGTCCCGGTGATGTGCAAGAACTGCCACGTGCTGCGCTCCGATGGCGAGAGCCGAGCGGCCAGCTCGGCCAGGCGCGTGTTGAGAAATCGGGATCCCTGGCTGCCGCCGAGTATGAGCAGGGTCGGCCGGTCGCCGGCAAACCCAAGACGCTCCCTGAGCGAACTCGACGAGGCGTCTCCGATCGCTTTGCGCACCGGCATGCCGGTCACCACCCAGCGGTGGCCGTTGACGTCGGTTTGCGTCTGCTCGAAGGAGACCGCCACCGAGTCCACCCACCGGCTGAGCCAGCGGTTCGCCCGCCCCATCACGACATTCTGCTCATGCACCAGGCAGCCAATGCGCCGCCGACTGGCCGCCAGCACGATGGGTGCCGAGACCCAGCCCCCGAAGCCGACCACCACATCCGGATCAAACACATCGAACGATCGCTGCGCCAAGCGCCACAGGTGGGCGCATTGCCGCAGCCGTCCGAGTGGGTTGGTGGTCGGCCGGACCGGCAGCGGCTCCATCTCGACCTGCGCATCCTGAACATCCTGCGCGAGTGTTCGGACCAGCGGCTCGGTCTGCCGCCGCGCGGCGTACCAGACCTTCACCCGATGGCCCGACCGCGCGAGGGCTGCGGCGACCTCAATAGCGGGAATCAGATGCCCGCCGCTGCCTTCACTCACCAAGAGCACGTTCACCGGTCCTCCATTCCCCGTATCGGCTGGTGTGCAGGATCAGCGCGCAGGCGACGAGGTTCATCACCATCGACGTCCCCCCGTAGGAGACGAGCGGCAACGGCAGCCCTTTGGTCGGGATCAGCCCCGTCACCACGGCGATGTTCACCATCGCCTCAAACCCGATCATCCCGACGAGCCCGCACACGATGTACTTGCTGAACAGATCCTGCGCGGCCATCGCGATACGAAACCCGCATGTGAGAAAGAGCGCGAACAGGCCGATGATGGCTGTCGTGCCCACAAGGCCCAGCTCCTCGCCGACGATCGCAAAGATGAAATCGGTGTGGGCGCTCGGCAGATAAAACAGCCGCTGCAGCGAGCCGCCAACGCCCAAACCCGCCAGCCCGCCGCTCGCGAGCGAGATATAGGACTGGATGATCTGGTAACCGCTGCCTTGAGGATCGTGCCACGGGTTGAGAAATGCGAGGATGCGCCGGCGCCGATACTCTTCGCCGGCGATCAAGAACACCAGTGCGACAGCCGCGAGGGCGACAATGCCGGCCAGATGCTGCCAGCGGGCCTTGGCCACCGCCAACAACAGCAGGGCAACCGCTCCCATTGCCACGGCGGTGCCCAAATCCGGCTGGATCAGCACCATGCCCGCCACGAGTCCAGTGGCGCTCAGCGCCGGGAGTACACCGCGCCAGAAATCGCGCATCAGAGCACTTCGCCGCGCGAGCATATCCGCCAGATAGAGAATGAGGGCGAGCTGCGCGAACTCGGACGGCTGCAGGCTCCAGCGGCCCAGCCGAAACCACCGTTTGGCCCCGCCCACTTCCTCGCCGAACACAAATACGAGGACGAGCAACAGGATGCTGACGACCAGTAGCCACCGGCCGCTGCGGCGCAGCGACTCGCGCGGGATCATCAGGCACGCTAAGCCCAGCGCCACGCCGCAGGCAATCGCCACCACATGGTGCAGCAGAAACCGCAGGCTGCCGCCATATGTGGCCTCCGAGGCCAACGAGCTGGCGGAGTACACCGCGACGATGCCGACGCCCAGTAGCGTCGCGATGATGATGAGCAGCGCCTGACGTAATGTACGGGGGGTCATGCTGGAAGCTGGAGGCTGGAGGCTGGAGGCTGGAAGGACTTGCTTGGAGCCTTCAGCCTCGAGCCTTCAGCTAACTGGTGGACGATCGCCTTATACGCCCGGCCTCGATCTTCGAAATCTCTGAACATGTCAAAACTAGCGCAGGCCGGTGAGAAGAGCACCGTCGTCCCGGGCTGCGCAAGTGTCTGGGCCTGCCCGACCGCCTCTTCGAGTGTCGCGGCTTCGCGGACCACCGTCGAACCGTTCACTAACGTGCGCAGCCGCTCGCGCGATTCGCCGATCAGCACCACGCCCCGCACGCGCTCATCATGCACGCGCTCCACCAAGGCGCCAAAATCCAGCGATTTGTCCCGTCCCCCGAGAATCACCACCACCTCGCCGGGCATCTGCGCGAGAGCAAACAGACAGCTATCCGGCGTCGTCGACTTGGAATCGTTGATGAAGTGCACGCCCCGAATGGTCGCCACGGATTCCATGCGATGCTCCAGCCCCCGGAACTCACGGATGACCTGCCAGCTCAGCGGATCAGGAATGCCCATGAGCCGTCCCACCTGCAGCACCGCCTGCGCGTTGTCGGTCAGGGCGCGGCGCGTCTCCTGCGCCACATGAAAGGCCGGCGGGTTGGAGCGGTTGTCGCCAAACCAGACGCGCTGCGCGAACATCGCCTCCCCCAACTCGATGATGCGGGGATCCTGGCCGTTGAGCACCGCCCAGTCCTGTGGCGTTTGGCGCTGAAACAGCCGCGCTTTTGCGGCCAGGTACGCGCTGCGGTCGGCGTGACGATCCAAATGGTTCGTGCCGATGTTCAGCAGCACACCGATCTTCGGCCGGAACTGATCGCACCAGATCAGCTGGAACGAGCTGACTTCCACCACCGCCACGGACTGCGGGGTGAGCTGCTCGAGCACGGAACAAAACGGGATGCCGAGGTTGCCGCACGCTACGGCCGTCCGGCCGGCCGCTCGCAAGAGCGAGGCGATCAGCGTCACCGCCGTGCTCTTGCCGTTGGTGCCGGTCACCGCAATGATCGGCGCCGAACAGAACCGAAACGCCAGTTCGATTTCGCTGATCACCGGCAGGCGCTGCTCCATCGCCCATTGCACCGGACCGGACGCTTCCGACACGCCAGGGCTCACGACGACCACATCCGTCCCCGCCATGAGTCCGCGGCTGTGCTGCCCCAGCTCAACCTCCTCGACGCCGCAGGCCAGCAGCGACTCGCGCGACTGTCGCAGAGCGGGCGACTCGCGCGCATCCGTGGCGCGCACGTGAGCGCCCAGTTGCCGCAGCCACGCCGCCGCCGCCAATCCGCTGCGGCCCAGGCCCACCACCGTCACGCGCCGGCCGCTCCAGGACTGCCCGAAGGTATCCGCGCGGTGTGCCGTCCCGAGGCGCTCCACCGCCGCGGTCATGGTGCGATGCTCCGCGTCAATCCCAGCGCCGCCAGGATGAGTCCGACAATCCAAAACCGCACGATGACCTTTGGCTCGCTGATGCCGCCGAGGTGGACGTGGTGATGCAGAGGTGCCACGCGGAAAATGCGGCGCTTGTTGCGCCACTTATAGGACGCCACCTGGAGCATGACCGAGAACGCCTCGGCCACAAAGACGCCGCCCACGATCATCAGCCACAGCGCCGCGTGCGTCAGCAAGGCGATTGCGCCCAGCGCCGCTCCCAGGCCGAGCGCGCCCACATCCCCGAGGAACACCGAGGCGGGAAAACTGTTGAACCACAGGAAGCCGATGCAGGCACCGGCCAAACTCGCGCACCAGGGCAGCAGCGTTCGGTGCGCGGGATCGTGGTGCAGCACCCAGCACCCCAGCAGGACCAGGACGACCGCGACGCATCCGGCGGCCAGCCCATCCATCCCATCGGTCAAGTTGACCGCATGGGACGAGCCGGCGATCACGAGCATGGCGAATGGCACCCAGCCCCAACCAAGGTCGATGCGCTGGTGACTCCAGGGAATCTCCAGCAGGGTAGCACCCGGCACACTCGTGAGGCTGCCATAGCCCACCACAGCACCGACAAGGAGAGCGATCAACAACTTAGGCAGAGTCCGCAAGCCGACTGCGTTCGGATTCCGGAATTTCAGCCAGTCATCCCACAGGCCCAGCAGCCCCAGCCCGCCGACGGCCGCCAACACCAGCCAGCCGTCGAACCCTCTCAATCCGCCTGCTGCGACGGCGATGAGCATGCCAGCTCCTAAGACAAACACCCCGCCCATGGTCGGGGTGCGCGCTTTAGTCTCCTGATACGCTAACAGCGGGGGGCAATCTTCGTAGCGAACGGGGGCGGTCCATCGGGCCCGGCTCAGCCACGGGATAATAACTCTCCCTACGGCGAGGCACGTCAGAGCACTGGCTACAAAGACGCGCCCTGCCTCACTGAGCGAGCTCACCATGCTCCTGCTGATACCGACTGACGAGAAATTCCGTGACTTGCTCAAGATTCAGCTTGCGAGATCCTTTCACCAGCAAACCGTCGCCCTGCTGAAGCACGCGCGGCAACTGCGCAATCAACTCTTGGACGGTCCGGTACGTCGTCACACCGTTCGGGCGCGCCACCCGCACGCCCTGGGCTACATCCTCCGCGTACTGCCCCACCGCGAGCACCGCATCGATGCCTAGCTGTGTGGCGAGCCGGCCGATCGCCTGGTGGGCCGACGGGGCGTACGATCCCAACTCGAGCATGTCGCCCACAATCGCCACCTTGCGGCGGGCTTCCAGATCGCGCAGCGTCTCAAGGGCGCGCGCAACGGAGAGCGGGTTCGCGTTGTAGCAGTCGTTGAGAATCGTCAGGCCGTTGCAGCGCACCACTTGCGAGCGCAGCGGCACCGCCTCAATGGACGTCAGGCGCTCTTTGGCGCTTGAGAGCGGCAGCCCCAACGACCATGTGCACGCCATCGCCGCCAGCGCATTCTCCACGTTGTGATAGCCCACCAGCGGGATGAGCCACGGCTGGACGCGATCGCGAAGGCGCAGCACCATCCCCTGGGCGGAGCGCTGAATATCCAGCGCCTGAATGTCGCAGCGCTCCGTGGTGCCGAAGGTGACGATGCGCACGTGCGGCGCAAGATGCCCCGGCGCCTCGAGACAGACGTCCAGCTGATCACCCGGAAGGATGGCGCAGCCATCCGGCGGCAGCACATCCAGCAGCGAGAGCTTCTCCTCCATCACGCCCATGATCGATCCGAGGAATTCGAGATGGACCGGCCCGACGTTGGTGATCACCGCGATCGTGGGACGCACGATGGAGGCGAGGTAGGCGATCTCTCCGGGATGGTTGGAGCCCAGCTCCACCACGGCCATGCGGTGCTCCGGCGTGAGCCGAAGCAGCGTCAGCGGCACCCCGATGTGGTTGTTCTGCGTGCCCTCGGTCTTGAGAATCGCCGGCGCGCCGCCCAACAGGTGCGCGATGAACTCTTTGGTCGTGGTCTTGCCGCAGGAGCCGGTGACGGCGATGACCGGCAGGTTGAGCCGGCGCCGATGAAATCGCGCCAGATCGCCGAGTGCCACCGTGGTGTTCTCCACAAGAATCACCGGCACGGACGGCGACTCGCCGGGCACCGCGGAGGGGGAGGAGACCACGAGACAGGAGGCGCCTTGAGCGAGCGCTTCGGCGATAAACTGGTGCCCGTCAAACCGGTGGCCTCGGATCGCAACGAACGCCTCGCCCGACCGCAGACGGCGGGAGTCGATGGAGATGCCGCAGACGACGCCGGCATCGTCACCGCAGACAAGGCGGCCCTCGGTCGCCTCACGGATCTGCTGAATCGTCCACATGGCGCTGATGACGCAGATTTACTCCCGATCTTCAATCTGCGAAATCACCCTCTGTTTTTCTTCACGACAAGGCAAAACTGTGTCGCGCGCCGACCCACCGCTCGACCACATCCCGATCGGAGAACGGCACGGAGATATGCTGAAAGATCTGATACGCTTCGTGTCCCTTGCCGGCAATGAGCACGGTATCTTCCCGCTGGGCTCCGGCGAGCGCGCTGACAATGGCCTGCTCGCGGTCCGGGATCACCTCGAATTTCTTGAAACCCGCCGGAAACCCGGCCTTGATCTGGTGGATGATGTCCAGCGGATCCTCGCTGCGCGGGTTGTCGGAGGTCAAGATCACATGATCCGCCAGCAGGCTGGCCATCTTGCCCATGAGCGGACGCTTCGTGTGGTCGCGATCGCCTCCGCAGCCGAACACCACGGTGAGGCGGCCGCGCGTCAGCTCGCGCAATGACAAGAGTGCCAGCCGCATCGCATCGGCCGTGTGCGCGTAGTCAACCAGGATGTTGAGGCCCACCTCATTCGGGACGCGCTCCAGGCGTCCGGGGACCGACTCCACGCTGGCCAAGCCATCCCGGATCGCGCTGGGCGAGACCTGCAGCGCGAGCAAGGTGGTCGCCGCCGCCGCGACGTTCCACACGTTATGCCGGCCCAACAGCGGGGTGGACACCGGTACCACGCCCCACGGCGTGTCCAGCACCATGCTCGTCCCCTGCCATGAGCAAACGACGTGCTTCACGGAGACTTTCGCGGATCGCTCCATCGCGTAGGTCACGACGTGATCGTGCGGCAGCGTCTGAGCCAGGGTGCGGCCGTACTCGTCGTCGGCGTTGAGAATCGCCCAGCCGTCACGGCGCACATACTCGAACAGGCGCCGCTTCGCTGCGGCGTAGGCGTCCCGTGTCTTGTGGTAATCGAGGTGGTCCGAACCCAGGTTGGAAAAGATCGCGGCTTCGAACTCCAGCCCGGCAATCCGGCCCTGGGCGAGCGCGTGGGAGGAAACCTCCATGACGCACCAAGGCAGACCGCAGGCGACCATCTGAGCGAAATACCGCTGCAGCTCCAGCGGCCCAGGAGTCGTGTTGCGGGACGGGACCTCGCGCTCGCCGATCTGATACGTGATGGTGCCCAGCAATCCAGTGCGCAACCCCGCAGCGTCCAGGATCGTTTTCAGCAAATACGTGGTCGTCGTCTTGCCGTTCGTGCCAGTCACGCCGACCAGGCGCAGTTTGCGCGAGGGATGCCCGTAGAACTGCGCTGCGATGCCGGCCAGCGCCTGGAGGGTATCGCGGACGACGATGGCGGGACAGGTGCTGGCCGCGTGGGAATGGCCCGCAGGCAAGCGTTGCGCCACGACTGCCGCCGCCCCGCGGGAGATCGCTTCCTCAATGAACGCATGACCGTCCGTCGTAGGGCCTTCGACGGCAATAAAGAGATCCCCTGGCCGGACTTGCTTGGAGTGACACGCGATCCCGCTGATGGGAATCGCCGCGAGCGGTTCGCTCGTCATGCCGTGCAACAAATCACGCAATGTCATATCACGTGCTCCTTGACACCACAGAAGCACAGAATTTCCACAGAAACACAGAGGAAACCGGTGTTGACACATTGCTTCTCTGTGTCTCTATGCCACCTCTGTGTTTCTGTGGTGTAGGCTTTCAGGGAAGTCGCGCCACCACCGGTGAGGAGGCCGCACGGTCCAGCCCCCAGTAGCCCATCAGCTGTTCCACAATCCGCTTGAAGATCGGAGCCGAGACCACGCCGCCGAAGTACAGCGGTCTGGGCTCATCAATCGAGACCACGATCACAAAGGACGCATCAGGCACCGGCCCAAAGCCGACGAAGGAGGCAACGAAACGGCTGTGGGAGTAGCGGCCGTTCGGCTCAAGTTTCTGAGCCGTCCCGGTTTTACCGGCCACCGTGAGGCCCTGGACATTCGCCAGCTGGCCGGTGCCTGAGGCAACAACACTTGTCAGCATGTCGTGGAGGATCAGTGCGGTCTCTCGGCTCAGGACACGAGCGGGCGCAGGCACCTCGGCGGATCGCACCACCTCCCCATCAGGAGTTTGAATGCGATCCACGACGCGCGGCTGCACACGCAGGCCCCCGTTGGCCACGATCGCAGTCATCACGGCCAGTTGGATTGGCGTGCCCGCCACCTCCTGACCGATGGGAATGATAAACGGCGAGAGCTTGGACCAGCGCGCCGGCGGCGAAATCATGCCGCTGACCTCTCCGGGCACATCGATGCCGGTCCGCCGGCCAAAGCCGAAGGCCCGAACATAGCGGTAGAGCTCTTCCGGTGCGAGCCGCTGCGCAGCCTTGGAGGTTCCGATGTTCGAAGAGAAGGCGATCACATCGTGGAACGAGAGCGTGCCGTGCGGGCGATGGTCGTGAAGGACATGGCGGCCGATGGTCGGCCACGATCCCTCTTCGCAGAAGATCGGCTCCTGCGGCGTGATCTTCCCTTCCTCTAAGAGCGCCGCGGCGGTCACTATCTTGAAGATGCTGCCCGGCTCAAAGATATCGGTCACCGCCCGATTGCGGCGATGATCCATGGGTACGTCCGCCGGCTGGTTCGGATCGTAGGAGGGCCGCGTCGCCATGGCGAGTACGCCGCCGGTGTACGGATCCATGACAATGACCGAGCCGCCCTTCGCGTGGAACTTGGTCACGCCCCACTGCAGCGCTTCTTCGGCGACCTGCTGGACGACGCGGTCAATCGTCAGGACCACGTCATAGCCGGCCACCGGAGGCGTCTGCGTCGTCCACGGACCGACGAGCGCATCGCCTTTCGCGTCTCGCAAGGTCGCGCGCCAGCCGTCCTGTCCCTGGAGGATTCCGTGATAGGCCAGCTCGAGCCCTTCCAGCCCGCGCTGATCGATGTCGACGAAGCCGAGGAGCTGGCTGGCGAATATCCCATGAGGATAGAGCCGCTTCGGCTCCTCCATGATCCCGATTCCCTGATCCCGCAGCTGCACGACCGCCGGCGCAACCGAAGGATCCATCTGCCGCGCGATCCACACGAATCCCTTGTCCCGCTCCAACCGCTGCCGGATCATGCCCGTGTCGCGGTCGACCAGCTTGGCCAGCTGACGTGCCATCTCATGTTTCGCAGTAACTCGCCGTGCGTTGGCAAAGACGGACGGTGCCAGAGCGCTGACGGCCAATGGGGCTCCGGTGCGATCCAAGATCGACCCCCGCTCGGCTCGCAGCACCTGGGCTGTGCGCTGTTGGGACATGGCGAAGGTTGTGTAGCGGTGCGCGGCCACCACCTGGAGCCAAATGCACCGGATCCAGAGGAGCCCGAGGAGACCCAGGCTGATGACCAGGACGCCGATGATGCGCTCATTCGTCGGTCGTGCCATCAATCCGTTGAGGCCACATGCACCAGTGCCGTTCCAACGATCTCCGCCGAGGATTTCCCGCGCGATCTAGCAGGAACGGAACGGGTTTGCTCACCCAAACGGTTAGGCTCATCCCGTTGGAACGGCACCAGTCCATCCGCGACGCGCCACGCGACAAACTTCAGACGGCGCTGCTGTGCCACCCGTGCGAGATGGGCCGGTGATTGCAATCCGTTCACCTCGGCTCCCAGCCACGCGACGGCGGTCTCCTGCGCGTGCAGCTCGCTCGTGCGCTGGCCGAGCGCATAGCCCTTGAGCACAATGGCGTTGCGCTGCGCGACCTGCAGACATCCCAGGCCCACCAGCAACGCGATCGCCACCAACCAGCGGGTGAGGTTCATGGCCGGAATTCAATCGCTCGCAGTTTGGCCGACCGGGCGCGGGAGTTGTGAGTTGTCTCAGCCGCACTCGGACGCACCGGTTTTTTCGTCAGGACGGTCCACTGCCCTGCCGTTGCCCCGTCACGGAATGCCCGCTTGACGAGCCGATCGTCCAACGACTGAAATGTCAGGATCACGACCCGTCCACAGGGATTCAGCAGCGTGGGGAGCGCTCCAAGGAATGTTTCCAACGCACCCACCTCATCGTTGACCGCCATGCGCAGCGCTTGAAAGGTCCGCGTGGCGGCGTGCAGCCGGCCATGCCGGGCCCGCACCGGTATCGCATCGATGACGACGCGTGCCAGCTGGATCGTCGTCGTGAGTGGCTGCGTGCGGCGCGCGTCGACGATGCGCGCGGCGATGCGGCGGGCATGGCGCTCGTCTGCGAACCGCTCAAGGATCTCGGCCAGCTCCTGGGCGCTGCGCGTATTGATGAGGCGCTCGGCCGTGAGGTCCTGCGTGCGATCCATACGCATATCGAGGGGGCCTTCGCGCAGAAAGCTGAAGCCCCGCCCCGCCGCATCGAGCTGGAGGCTCGAGACACCGAGATCGAGCAGGATGCCATCGACGCGGGAGATGCCAAGGCGGGTGAGTAACTCCGGAAGCTGCCGGTGGTTGCCGTGCAGAAATGCCACGGAGGGCTCAAATTCGACGAGGCGCTCGTGAGCGCGCGCGAGCGCATCCGCATCGCGGTCCACGGCAACGAGCCGGCCGTCAGGCAGCAGGTGCGGGAGGAGGCTCAACGCATGCCCGCCGCTGCCCACGGTAGCATCCACGATGACGCGGCCGGGTTGAGGATGCAGAAACGACAGCACGGCATCGACCATGACCGGCTGATGCCACACCGCCAGCGACGGCTCACCCGTCATCGCGGTCCATGCTGGGATCTCCTCATTGAGGAGTAGCGCGCGGTCGTCTCGCATCAACGGTCGCTACTCCAACATCACGCGCTCGGCGACCTCTTCGAAGCCCTGCCGTGAGCTCTCGTAGAACGCCTGCCATTTTTCTTTCGCCCAGATCTCGATGCGGTTGGAGACGCCCACAATCACCACATCCTGCTGGATCTGGGCGAACTCTTTCAGCGCTCGGGGAACCAGCAGTCGTCCTAAACCATCAATACCGACCTCGGACGCACCCGAGAAAAACAGTCGATTGAACTTGCGCCCCTCCCCTTTCGTGAACGGCACTTGTTTGAAGCGGCTCTCCGCCACGCGCCACTCGGATTCGGAAAAGACGAAGAGACAGCCGTCCAAGCCGCGGGTGACAAACAATGTTTTGACGTCGTGCTCCTTAAGCGCTTGGCGGAATTTGGCAGGGATGATGACGCGGCCCTTGCGGTCGATCGTATGGTCGTATTCGCCGTAGAACATCGTAGTCGGGACTGAAAATGGCCCACCGTCGTTCGCAAGTTGGTGGGCACCACTTCATACCACTTTCTACCACAACGACGCCCAAACTATACCCTTTCGCCGCCACTATTGTCAAGGCAAAAAGCATGAATTTTTACGTAACATTAAGTGGGAAAACGAGTCACGGAGATCAACCATCAGGTGAGGGGACGCCGTGGATCAGACGTATCGGCGGGCGCGGATCAGGTCTCGGCGGATCTGGCGAACGAGGGCGCGGGGGCTGGGAAAGCACCGCTCGCCCCGCAGCCGCCCGAGCAACACGATCGTGAGGGATCCGGTGCGCAACGTCCCGGAAAATCCAAGCAGGTGCACCTCGCACACCAGCGGGCCGGGGCCGAAGGTGGGGCGCGTGCCAACATTCATGACGCCGCGCCATGATCGTTGTCCGTCGCGTGTCTGCACGCGCACGGCGTAGACGCCGTTCGGTGGCATGACGCGACTCGTCACGCGAATGTTCACCGTGGGAAATCCCAACCGGCGGCCGCGACCGGCGCCGCGAACGACATCGCCGTACAGTGCTGCGGGGCGGCCGAGCAACCGGCGCGCCTGTGCTAGCTGTCCGCTCGCGATCAGCCGGCGAATCCGGGAGCTCGACACCGCAGCGCCCTCCCGCTTGATCGGACGCACCGCGATGACCTCCATCCCGAGCGACGGCCCGAGTGTTTGCAGCAGCGCCATGTCGCCCCGCTGATTTCGCCCGAACGCGAACGTTTCTCCCACGACGATTGTACAGGCGCGCAGCCGGCCAATGAGCAGGCGCCGGATAAACTGCTGCGCGCTCATGCGCGCAAAGCGTCTCGTGAACGGAATGACCCAGATCCAATCAACGCCCAGCGCGCGAAGATGCCTCAGGCGCACATCAAAGGGCATGAGCATCGGCTGAGCGGTGCGCGGCATCAAGACCACCTGCGGATCCGGATCGAAGGTGATCACCACGCTGGTTCCACGGTGCTTCCGCGCGAGGTGGACAACTGAGCGGATCAATGCTTGATGCGCGACATGAACGCCGTCAAACACACCAACGGTCACGATCGGAAGACGCGGAGGGCGTCGAACCGCCTGGAGTCCAATCAAGATACGCGTACTGCTCATGATGACTCTACGACTAACGTTCGCGGGTGACGCGGTGCCAGGGCCCCAGCCGACCGGAGCCGACGACGCACGAAGGTCGCGGCGCGGCGAGGCGCCGAAACACTGCGTGTTTCGGCATGCCCTTCGCCGACCCCGCCGTTGGCGGGGTGCCCGGCTCGGGCACGGCTGGGGTGGCACCGCGGCAGGACCCGCGAACGCCACCAACACGTGAGGCGACTTCCTCATGAGCGGGACGACGAGCAGACGGTCACCGGCATGAGCCGCTCGCACAGTATCTGAGGCGTCGCGTCAGCGATCCACGCCAGGGGCACGGCTTGCTCCAGCCGCCATGCGCCGACGGACAAACGCGTTAAGCTCGTCAGATGCCCCACCGTGCCCAGCGCCTTGGCGATCACCTCGGCCAGCGTGCGGATATACGTACCCGCGGAGCACTGGACGCGAATGGTCAGCGTGTCCCGCTCAAGACGCTGGAGCGAGAGGGCATGAATCTGCACGAGGCGGGGTGGCAGCACGACCGGTTGGCGCCGACGGGCCCACCAGTAGGCAGGACGGCCGCGCACCTTGACCGCGCTAAACGCGGGCGGGGTCTGCGACAGCGGCCCTTCAAACGACGCCAGCACCGTCGCGATGCGCTGCGCATCGAGTACCGGCACGGGTGCTTGTGCAATGATCGCGCCGGTGGCATCGGCCGTGTCGGTCTGCGCGCCAAAGCGGATCGTCGCTTCGTAGGACTTCTCGTGCTGCTGGAACGCCCGCTGCGATTTTGTGGCTGCGCCCACGAGCACCACGAGCAATCCCTCGGCCATAGGGTCCAGCGTGCCGGCATGCCCCACCCGCTGCACGCCGAGTTTTCGCCTGACGACCTCCACGACATCGTGGGAGGTGACGCCGGCCGGCTTCTGGACGAGCAGCAGCCCCTCGGTCATGCGGGAGGATTCGGTGGCTTGAGCCGCTGAAAGGTCTGTTCGAGCGCGATGGCTGCGGCGATCGACTCATCATAGCGAAAGACCAGTGTCGGCGTGATCCGCAGCCGCAGCCGCTTCTTGAGGAGCCCGTAGACAAACCTCGTCGAGTGATCCAGCGCCTCCTGGCAGCGCCCGCGTTCCTGCGCGTCCCCCAAACAGCTGTAGGACACTTTCGCGTGGGACAAATCCTTGGAGAGCTCGACCTGGGTGATCGTGATGAATCCCAGGCGCGGATCTTTGAGCTCCTGAAGGATGATCGTCGCGATCTCCTGCTGGAGTTGATGGGCCAACCGCACAGCCCTGGGCGTGCTCGGCATGGTCATTTAGACATACTCCTCTTCAATATGGACGAGGGTGACCAGAGGCGTTGAGCGCACCCACGAGGCCACGTGGTTGAGCGCCGCCTGTACCGTCGAGCGATCCTCACCCACCGCCGCAACGGCAACCGTGGCGCGCTGCCACTTTTCATTGGGTCCGATCTGTGCGACCGCAATGTTGAACCGGCCGCGCAGCTGATCTTTGAGGCTGTTGATGACCGACCGCTTGTCCTTCAGCGAATGGGCGTTGGGCAAGTGGACCTCCAGCTGCAACACGCCAACCACCATCTCAGCGGCCCGGCGGATCGAATAGCGATGCCAGATGGCGAAGGCACGCGCGCGGATTCGGCTCCGCGAGCATCAAGTCGAGCTCCTTGCGCACCCGGCCCTGATTGAGCCACCCGAGTGCGCCCGCCTTGATCGCAGACCGCAACTGCGCGAACGTCTTCGGGTCCCACCGAAGTCCGAACCGCTCGGCAAAACGCACGCCGCGCAAGATGCGGGTGGGATCATCCAGGAAGCTCTTCTCATGCAGAATCCGCAGAGTCTTGCGCCGCAGATCCTGCCTGCCGCGGAACGGATCTTGCAGGCGCCCAAGACTCACCGGATTCAGCGCCAGCGCCATGGCATTCATCGTAAAATCCCGGCGGAGCAGATCATCGCGCAGCGTTCCCGGAGAGACTTTGGGGTAGGCCGCGGGTTTGGCGTACGTTTCCCGGCGGCAGGTGGCGAAGTCCACACGCCGTCCGCCCAGGCGCACCGTCGCGGTGCCAAACTGCTCGTGGACGGTGAGGCGGCCGCGCAGCGTCTTGCCAACCGACCGGGCGAGCACAATCCCGCTGCCTTCAACGGTGACATCGAGGTCGGTTGTCTCGGCGATCCCCAATGCCCAATCCCGCACGCATCCGCCGACGGCGTACGCGCGCGCGCCCTGCTGCTGGGCCACCCGTCCGATGGTGCGCAGCAACGGCTGGATCCTGGCAGGTACCATGCCTTCCCTGCGGTTGCCGGTCGCCGGTCGCCGGTTGCCGCTCTTACGGCCTCGGGTGATACTGCTCATGAATGGATTTCAACCTCGCGCGGTCCACATGGGTGTAGCGCTGAGTCGTGCTGACGCTGGCATGGCCCAGCAGCTCTTGCACGATGCGCAAGTCCGCGCCGCGCTCGAGCAAATGCGTCGCAAACGAGTGCCGCAGCGTGTGCGGGCTGATCGCTTTGCCGAGCAGGCCGAGCTTGGCATACCGCCGCAGCAGCTGCCAGAGCCGTTGGCGGGTCAAGCGGGCGCCGAAACGATTGACGAAGAGGGCGTTCGTCTCCGGATGTTTGGCCACGGCCCGGGAGCGCTCCGTGCTGACGTAGCGCGTCAGCGCCTGGGCCGCCTGACGGCCCAGCGGCACGATCCGCTCCTTGTTGCCCTTGCCGATGCAGCGCAGAAAACCCGCCTCAAAGTTGATGTCGCCCAGGTTCAATGACACGAGCTCTGAGACGCGCAGCCCGGCGCCGTAGAGCAGCTCCAGCATCGCGCGATCGCGGCAGCCAAGACCCTCCTCGCTGATACTGCCCAGCAGCTGCTCCACCTCGCGCACGCTGAGCGTCTGCGGCAGGCGGCGCCACAGCCGCGGCGTCTCGATGAACGCGGTAGGGCTGCGCAGCACGACCCGCTCGCCCTCAAGAAACTTGAACAGCCCTCGGATTGCCGCCAGCTTTCTGGCCACCGTCGCGGGAGCGCGCTGGGCGGCGCGCAGCCACTGCAGAAACTCGCGCACGTGCGCCGGCCGCACCTGGACCAGCGCGCCGACGTTGCGCCGTTTGAGAAACGCCTCAAACAGTGCGAGGTCCTGCCGATAGCTGAGCCGCGTCGTGGGGCTCAGGCCCCGCTCGAGCTCCAGATAGCTGAGGTAGGCGTCAAGGTGCTGGCGCATCGCTGCTCGGCGACGCCTTCACCTGTTCTTGAACATCCCGCCAGAAAAAATCACGCGCAATGGCGCGGGTTTGCGCCTCCAGCGTGCGCACCAGCGCAAGACTCGAGGAGGCGTTGAACGCGGGGCTGTGCAGCTGCGTGTTGAGTTGCTGGCGCTCCTCGATCAACGGTTCCAGTTTTGCCGAAGCCTCTTCCACCATCAGATCGCGCATGGTCTCCAGCTCCGCCAACGCTTCACTGGAGGCCCGACGGAACCGCTTGGGATTGACCGGAGGGCTCTGCAGCGACTCGATGAGCTCGTCGTTCCAGTAGTCAAACATCATGTAGTGCTTGCGGTAGCGGTCGAGCGGCGTCATGGCCCGGCTGTAGTCCTGGAACGAAATGATCGGGCTGGGTAATGCGACCGGCCGCTTCGGCTTGCGTGTGAACTTGCGTTGCAATGATTCGCATCCCGTCAGAACCCCAGCGGCAAGCGACAGGCAACAAGCAACACATGGCAGCCACATCCTGTTGCCTGTCGCCTGTCGCCTGTTGCTGATGTTACTGTCCCACGAGCTTCTTGAACGCCGCTTCATCGATCACCCTCACCCCCAGTGCTTTCGCTTGCTTGAACTTTGACCCCGGCGCTTCACCCGCCACCACATAATCGGTCTCGCGGCTGATACTCGAGGACACCCGTCCGCCGAGCTGACGAACCAGCACCTGGGCCAGAGGCCTCGTAAAGCCGGAGAGCTCCCCGGTAAACACGAAGGTCTTGCTCGCGAGCGGCTTGGGGCCGGCGCGGATTGTCTCGGTCATCTTCACTCCGGCCGCCTCGAGCTTCTTGATGAGCTTGCGCGTCTGCGGCTGGCGGAAGAACTGCGTCAGCGCTTCGGCGACAACCGGTCCGATGCCAGGCACCTCTTCCAGCGTGGCGGCATCGGCCTGGGCGAGGCAATCCATGGAGGCGAACTGCGTCGCCAGATCGATCGCAGCCTTCTCGCCGACGTGTCGAATCCCCAGCCCATACAACAGCCTCGCCAGGCCGCGCGTCTTGCTGGCGTCGATCGCCTCGAGCAACTTCTGGGCTTTTTTCTCGGCGAACAGCGGAAGCTCCAGGAGCTGCTTGGCCGTCAGGTGGTACACATCCGCCACGTCATGGATGAGCCCGCGCCGCACCAGTTCCACGACCACGGCCTCGCCGAGTCCCTCGATGTCCATCGCCTCCCGAGAGCCGAAATGCAGGATGGCGCGCTCCCGTTGAGCCGGGCACAGGGGATTCACGCAGCGCAGCGCCACTTCAGCTTCTTTCTCTTTGGTCACCTCGCCGCGGCAGACCGGACACCGCGCGGGAAGCGTGATGGCGTGCTCGTTCCCCGTGCGTTTGCTCTCGATCACCTTGACGACTTGCGGGATGACCTCGCCCGCGCGCTGGATGACAACCCAATCGCCCACCTTCACACCCAGCCGCTCGACTTCCTCATAGTTATGCAGGGTCGCGCTCGAGATCGTCACGCCGCCGCATGCCACCGGGCTCAGCTTGGCGACCGGCGTGATGGCGCCGGTGCGCCCGACGGAATGCAGCACGTCGACTACCTGCGTCGTCGCCTGCTGCGCGGGAAACTTGTAGGCGATGGTCCACCGCGGCGAGCGGTGCGTCATACCCAAGCGTTGCTGGAGCGCGTGCTCGTTCACCTTGATCACAATGCCGTCCGCTTCGTAGGTGAGCCGCTCGCGCAGCTGCTCCAGCCGCCGGCACTGCGCTCGGACCGCCTCGAAGGACTTCACGCAGACGGCGTACTCGGTCACCGGCAGCCCAAATCGCTTGCACGCCTCGAGGAACTCCCAGTGGGTGGCGAATGTCATCCCTTCCACCATGCCGTAGGAATGGGTGAAAAACCGCAGGGGTCGCCGCGCCGTGACCTGCGGATCCTTCTGCCGCAGGCTGCCAGCCGCGGCGTTGCGCGGGTTGGCAAAGAGCTCCTCCTGGCTGCGGCCCGCCTGCGTGTTGTGCTGTTCAAATGCGGCGATCGTCATGTACACTTCGCCGCGCACCTCAAGTGTTCTCGGCGGCGCGCCATAAAGCCGCAGCGGGATCGCGCGGATGGTCCTGGCGTTCGCGGTCACATCCTCCCCGGTCGTGCCATCGCCGCGGGTCGCCGCCTGCACCAGTTGCCCCCGCTCATAGGTCAGCGCCAGGCCCACGCCGTCAATCTTTGGCTCGACCGTGTATGTCGGCTCCTGCGCGAGTCCCTTGATCACGCGCTCATGCCAGGCGTCAAGCTCTCCCTCGTTGAACGCGTTGTCGAGGGAGAGCATCGCCACGGCGTGCCGAACCTGGCGGAATGTTTCGGCAGGGGTGCCGCCGACACGCTGCGTCGGCGAATCCTGGGTGATGAGGTGGGGTGCTTGGGTCTCAAGCACCTGGAGCTCACGGAGGAGCCGATCGTACTCCGCATCGGAGATCTCCGGTTGGTTCAGCACATAGTAGCGGTAGTCATGATGGCGAATCGTCTCCCGCAGCCGCTCCATGCGCTTGGCCACGGTCTCGTCGCGTTCAGAGGATTGAGAACGAGAAGGCGCACTCATGCACGTCTATGGTCTATGGACTATCGACTGTGGACTAACATTAGCGCCCGACGGCGAGCCGATCCGCCAAAAACTCCGGCAGGCCGGCCTCGCGGATCTTGCGTTGCGCGCTCGTAATGTCATAGGCGACTCGGCGCACCGCAATCTGCCGGCGCTCGGTGTCGATGATCGCCGCGCTGGCGCGCGGATCGCCGTCGCGCGGCTGGCCCACGCTGCCCGGATTAACGATGTAGCGCATGCTTTCCTCGTCAGGCGTGTAGGCGACTTCGCGAAGCTCCTCAGGACCGCTGAGGACCCGTGGCATGCGGTGATCGCGCCGATGGTATTCGATTACGCAGGACTCATGCGTATGCCCGTACAGACAGAAGAGCGTTCGGCACGTCGCGACGATATCCACCGCTTGCGCGAGGTCCACGAGGTACTCGAATCGCTCGGGATGCCGCAGCGTTGCGTGAACCAGCGTGAACGGCCCGTCCACCGTGGTCAGCGGGAGGCGCCGAAGCGTATCCAAATCGGTGAAGCCCAATTGGTCGCGCGTCCAGATCGCGGCGGCGCGTGCCGTGCTGTTGAACCAGTTCAACTCCAGCTTGCCGATGCAGGCCCACTCATGGTTGCCCGCCACCATGACGGCGTCAGCGGCCTGCAGGCGCGACAGACAAGCTGACGGATCGGCCCCATAGCCGATCATATCCCCCAGACAGAGATACCGGTCGATTCGCTCCGGGGCGAGAGCATCCAGAACCGCGGTGAGCGCTTCCAAATTGCTGTGGATGTCGGAGAGGACCGCGTAGCGCATATTACCGTCTGAAGGGGCGTGGGGCACGGGGCGTGGGTCGGTATCACGTTCCCCCGCCCCTCGTCTCCTGCCCCCTGCCCCTTAATAGTAGCGGATCTCGAACCGGTCGAACGTGCCCGTCGCGTTGCTCCATGAGACTTCGACGGCGGTGATGAAATTCTTCATCGGGCCGGTACGGATGGCTTCCAGGAACCGCTTGAGCGTGCTTTCTTCGGCTTCGACCGCCAGCTCGACGCGTCCGTCGCGCAGGTTTTTCACCCATCCCACCACGCCGAAACCTTGCGCGGTTTCCTCCGCCGTCAGGCGGAAGCCGACCCCCTGCACGCGGCCCGCGTAGAACACGTGAATACGCTTTTCCATGTCAGAAATGGTCGGGGCGGAGAGATTTGAACTCTCGACCTTCTGGTCCCGAACCAGACGCTCTACCAAGCTGAGCCACGCCCCGCACGGGTGCATCAGTGCGCATGACGAATGTGACTGTGTAGTTTATCACAAGCCGTGAGACGAGCCAATGACCCTAGAACCACGCAGTGTCGTAAACTGCCGCAATAGCTTGGCGAAATAATCCAGTTCAACGTTCACCCGGCTTCCCACGCGGCTAGCGCCCAGCGTGGTCTGCCGCATCGTCTCGGGGATGAGGTGGATGGTGAAGGTCGACCCCCGAACCACCCGCCCGACCGTCAGGCTCACCCCGTCGATCGCGACCGGCCCCTTGGGAACCATGAACCGCTGCAGCGGCCGGGGAATGCGCAGTTCGAGGAGCACCTCCCCGTCTCGTTGTCGACGCGCGGCCACGATGCCGATTCCGTCCACATGGCCGAAGACGAAATGGCCGCTCAAGCGGTCGGTGACG
>CAYJRJ010000010.1:0-38338 GCA_964372775.1 uncultured Planctomycetales bacterium
CTCCGCTGTGTGTCGTTATCGTACTGCGGTGCACAAGCGTTTTCATCGTACCTGTTGCGTCAGCGCCAAGAACCGCTGCCAGTCTTCGGGTCGATCCACATCGTAGCCAACGCGAAGCGTATGCACGCGCAAGCCCAGCGCGCTAGCTCTCGTCAGCGTCTGCTGGAAGACCGCTGCTGTGCTCCAGGCGATCCCATCAAACAACGCTGGCGCAGGACGCGACAGGCCGATCAGGTAGTAGCCGCCGTCCTCGCTGGGCCCAAGCGCCACGTCGGCATGCTCGAGCGCCGTAAACGCCTGCTCAATCTCCTCCGGCGTCAGCCAGGGCGAATCGGTGCCGATTGCGACCACCTGCCGGGCGCCCTCACCAAACGCGCTGCTGGTGGCATGCTCCAGTCGATCGCCAAGGGTGTCTCCCTGCTGCGGGGTCAGCCGCCATATTGGTCCCAGCCAGTCTCGCACCGACGCGAGTGCGCCTGGAGGATCAACAAAGACGACGCTCTGCGTGTGCCAGGTGCGAAGTCGCTCCAACGTCTGTTCCGCGCACATCCGATACGCTTCGCTGGCGGCCTCGGCACCCATGGAAATTGCCAGCCGCGTCTTCACCTTGCCCGGCGTGGGGTATTTGAGGAAGACTAGCAGGCGTCTCATCAGAAGTTGGAGGCTGGAGGCTGGAGGCTGGAGGCTAAACGTTCTTGCCTTGAGCCTTCAGCCTTCAGCCTTGAGCCGACCATCGCGATCCTCACGATGGTAGCAAGGATGGTCACGCCCGCACGAACGGTGCCGCTGAGGGTGCCGGAAATCTTGGAGCGGCCGATGCGCGGGCGATAGCGCACCGGCACCTCGACCACGCGCAGCCGCGCGCGGGCGGCCTTGGCCTGCATCTCCACGGTCCAGCCAAACGCCTGATCGTGCATCTGCAAGCGCTCCAGCGCCTCCCGACGAATCGCGCGAAAGGGCCCGAGGTCAGTGAAGCGCACCCCGAAGCACCAGCGCATCAGCGCGCAGGCCAGACGGTTGCCGAACCGTTGGTGCGGCGTCAGGCTCCCCGCCTGCGCACACGCCGTTCGGGAGCCGATCACGAGATCCGCGCGGCCCTCGGCAATCGGCTCCAGCAATGTCGGAAGATCTTCCGGATAATCCGAATGATCGCCGTCCATGAAGGCCACAGTATCCACCTCGGGGGAGAGCGCCGCCAGGCCGCTCAAGCACGCCCATCCATATCCGGGTGTCGGCTCGACCACCACGCGCGCTCCCGCGCTGCGTGCTACCTCGGCGGTGCCATCCGTTGAACCGTTGTCCACCACGATGACCTCGTGCACGAGCTGGCGAGGCAGCTCAGCCAGCACGAGGCTGATTGCCTGAGCTTCGTTGCGCGCCGGAATGATCACCGCCGTCATCATGAACTTGCGGACGCTCCCTTTAAAAATGGGGACTGGTACCTTTTTAGGTACCTTTTTAAAAAGGTGCCAGTCCCCATTGTTCTGGCTAACGGCCAGAGGAGTAAGAGGAAGACCGGCAGGTACTCCACGATATGCGCCCACACGGGCATGGCCCACGCGCCGGTGGCCAATCGTCCAGGCCACACCGTGTAGGCCAGCACCACGGTGCCGGTCAGCGCGACCAGCGCCGCGGGACGCCAGAGACAAAAACTCGGAATCAGCCACACGAGATACCACGGATGGAGCACGGGGCTGAGCAGCGCCGCCGCCGCCAGCGTCGCCAGCACGTACTTCACCGGATCCGCCTCGCGACGGGCCCACCACGCCATCCAGCCGACGCCGATGAGCAACGCCAGCACGCGCGCCGCATCTGGACTGCGCGTCAGCCACGCCAGAATCACGTACAGCGATGCGTTGGACTCGAAACGCGTCGTCATCGCCGACAAGCTCTCCACCAGCGCTGTCACGCAGGAAAAGCGCAGCGCCAGGGGCACCGCGGCCAGCGCCAGCATCACTCCGAGCCATCCCCGGCCGCTGCGACGACACCACCACCAGGGCACCAGGATGACCGACAGGAATTTTGCGAGAAATGCCCCGGCCCACGCAAGAGCCACGCATGCCCACGCCCACCCACCAACTTCCTTCCACCCCCCATGGTCACGCGGCGCTTCCGTTAACTCGTGCCAACCGGTAGGACGTTTCGACATCGATGGGAAGTTGGTGGGGGGGCATGCGGCGATGCCCAGCCACAGCATCGCCACGCCGAGCGCATCGTTGTGGCCTGAGCCGGCGATCTCCAGAATCACGAGCGGATGCCACGCGTACGCTGCCACCCACAAGGGCGACAGGCGCCGTCGACGTAGGACGAACAGCAGACTCGCGATGGTCAGCAGCTCACACGACACAAAGACCAGCTTGTGTGACGTCAGCGAATCGCCAGGTGACGCCCCAAGCCGAAACGCCGCCTGGGTCAGCGGTGGGTAAACGGTACGCAGGTGCGGGAAATTGATCTGTGCCGATAACTCATCTCTCAGCACATCGAGCGCTGGATCGTTGGGGGCGTACCGGTAGGGATCGATCCCAGCCAGTTGCACCTTGCCATCCCACCGGTACCGGTAGATATCATCGGTGAGCGCGGGTGCGGTGGGAAGCAGCCAGAGACGGGGAATGAGCGCGACGACGGCAACCAGACCCATCGCCAGCCATCCAGCCGTTCGAGAGGGCGAGACGGCAGCCCATCGGCCGATCAGCCACAGGGATGCGAGATACAAAAGAAACGCCGCGGCGAAGTAGCCGTAGAACGCGCCCAGCTGCAGGCGCACATCGCCCAGCGCGCGGATCTGCCACCAGCACCAGAGGCTTCCGGTGCCCAATCCGCTCAAGACAGCAAGACGGCGCAGCATCATTCTCTGAGGCGTCACGGTTAGGAATGACGCGGTCACGCCAAAACGCCCGCCGGCTGGGTCAACTGACAGGGCGGGCCAAGCGGGATCGCGAGCACCTTGCCGAGCCCGACGTCAGAAGGCGCGGCGTATTCCGGCAGACCGATGACCATGCGCTGCTGGTCCATGCCGAACCGGTAGGTGCCGAACAGCCGATCCCACCACGAGAAGATGGTGGAGTAGTTGGAGTTCGTGTCCGCCTTCACCTGGGAATGGTGGATTCGGTGCATCGCCGGCGTCACAACCACCCACCGCAGCCAGGTCTCCCATGGCTCGGGAATCTGCACGTTCGAGTGCTCGAGCTGGTTGAGCAGCCCGAACACGATCTCGAAAATGACCACACTGGCGATGCTGGCCCCCAGGGCGGCGATCACCCCCAGACGGAAGATGGCCGAGAGCACCATCTCGGTCAGATGAAAGCGTCCCGAGGTCGTCACGTCCAAATCGAGGTCGCTGTGGTGCACCCGGTGCATGCGCCACATCAGCGGCAGCCCGTGATACGCGCGGTGCCACAGGTACGTCACGCCGTCGAGTGCCACCACCGTGATGAGCACATTCCACCACTCGCCGACGCCCAACTGGTGCAGCAACCCGAAGCGGTGCAGCTCGAAGGCATCGTACGCGGAGACGATCAGGCCGCCCAGCAAGATGGTCAGCAGCAGCGCGTTGGAGCCCGCGATGAAGAGGTTAATGAGATAGCGCCGCCAGCGAGCCTGGACCGGCCGCCTAAACGGATAGACGGCCTCGAGGAGTAGCAGCAGGAGGAATCCACCGACTCCAATCCATCCTCGTTCAACTGTGAGAAGGGGAACCGTCGTATTCACCTGTGTAATGTGAAAAGTGTCATGTGTAATGTAACTGCGCCAAAAACAAGCTGCGTTTTAACAACGCGTTTTTGTATTTTTCATTACACATTACACATCGCACATTACACAAGTGCCCAGGTGCGTCTTATTGGTGTTCGGATTCCACAAGCCAACGCTCACAGTCTAATGCCGCCATGCAGCCGCTGCCCGCGGCGGTCACGGCCTGGCGGTACTTTTTATCCTGCACGTCGCCGCAGGCGAACACGCCCGGCACCGACGTGTGGGTGGAGTCCGGCTTCGTCACGATGTAGCCGTCCTTGTCGAGCTCGAGCTGCCTAGCAAACAGCGAGGTGTTCGGCTGAAATCCGATCGCGTAGAACAGGCCGCCGCACGGCAGCTCCCGCTGGGCGTTCGTGTGGACGTCCTTCAGGCGCACCGCCGAGACGGCGTCGTTGCCGAGGACGTCCGTGACCACCGTGTTCCAGATCACTTCAATCTTGGGATGCTGCAGCACGCGCTCCTGCATGATCTTGGAGGCGCGCAGTTGGTCGCGCCGGTGGACCAGATAGACCTTCGACGCAAACTTGGTGAGAAACGTCGACTCCTCCGCCGCCGAGTCGCCTCCGCCGACGACGACCAGCACCTTGTTGCGGAACATGGGTAAGGGCCCGTCGCACACCGCGCACGCGGACATCCCCTTGGTCCAGAGCTTCTTCTCACCCGGCAAATTCAGGCGTTTGGCGGTCGCTCCGGTCGAGATGATGAGCGCGTGCGTCGTCACTTCGTTCGACGATGAGGCCACGGTAAACGGTCGCTTCGAGAGATCAACGCGGGTGACATCCTCGGTGAAGATCCGCGTGCCGAAGCGCAGCGACTGCTTGCGCATCGCCTCCATGAGCGCCGGACCGTCGATCCCCTCAGGGAACCCGGGGTAGTTTTCGACCTCGGTCGTCGTCATGAGCTGGCCGCCGGGAATGCCGCCCGCGATGAACCCCTCAAACATGATTGGTGTGAGGTTCGCGCGCGCGGTGTAGATGGCGGCCGTATGCCCGGCCGGCCCTGACCCGATAATGACGACCTGCTCAGTCGACATCAAAAGAGATCTCACCCTTGACACCACAGAGAAAGGCGGAGCTGATCTCCGTCTCTGTGTCTCTGTGGACTTCTGTGCTTCTGTGGTGTGTAGTTAGCAGCAGGTGCAGCTGCCGGCCATCGGGCTGCGGCGCGCCATCGGCTTGCGGGCGCGCGTGCGCCGCGCTGCCTTGGGCCGCTTGGCCGCTTTACGCTTGGTCGCCATCGCTCACCTCCCTGTGCTAGCACTCTCCAATCGCTGGAGGCGCTGCTGTGCACGTGTCTGATCCCGCTCCAACAGATCCAGCCGCTGCTCGATCGACTCCAGGCGCTGATTCGTCTGGTCGAACGCGTCCTTGATCTGCCCGAACTTCATGCTGAGGTATTCTTCTATGGGCACCGGCGTCACACGACCCTCCTGATACTGCACAGGCCAGTCCTTGGGGAGGAGGAGGTGATGCGCGCCCTCCTGCTTCACCACCAGCGTATCGTCGGTGAGTGGACCACCCTCGTCAGCTGCAGCGCAGAGAAGGCAAAAGGAAAAAGGTAAAAGGAAAAAGTACAATTCAAAATTAAAAATTTTGAATTTTGCCTTGTAATTTTGCCTTTTTCCTTTTGCCTTTTGCCTTACCATGCTAGTACTGAATTAACGAAATCACCGGGTGCGGGGCGACGCGCTCGCGGCCCTTGAGCGCGGTCAGCTCAATCAGAAACGCCAGCTCCACGATCGTCCCGCCGCACTGTTCGACCAGCTGAATCGTCGCCGCCATGGTGCCGCCGGTCGCCAACAAGTCATCGACGAGCAGCACCCGAGCACCCTGGCTCAACCCATCCTGGTGCATCTCCAGCGTATCCTGCCCGTACTCTAGCGTATAACTCGCCCGGTACGTCTTATGGGGCAGCTTCCCTTTCTTGCGCACGGGCACGACCCCGACGCCCAACTCGTACGCCAGCGCGGAGCCGACAATCAGGCCGCGCGATTCGATGGCGACCACCGCGTCGGGCTTCGTCGCCCCCTGGTGGCGCGCCGCGAGGCTGTGAATCGCGCGATGAAACGCCGCGCCGTTTTGCAACAGCGGCGTGATGTCCCGGAACAAGATGCCCTTCGTCGGGAAATCCGGGATGTCGCGGACGTACTGTTTGAGCTCCATCAGAGGCGGGCGATGACGCCCTGCAGCAAGGCGGTCAGTTTGGGCTCGGTGGCCGCCGCCACGCGCAGCAGCTCCTCCACCGAGGCAGGTTTCAGCTCCTCAGGAATGCACGCATCCGAGACCACGGTCACCGCCAGCACCCGCAGGCCGCCGTGCACCGCCACGAGCA
This sequence comes from uncultured Planctomycetales bacterium, assembly GCA_964372775.1. Taxonomy (GTDB): domain Bacteria; phylum Omnitrophota; class Gorgyraeia; order Aquiviventales; family Aquiviventaceae; genus CAYJRJ01. The sequence continues at coordinate 6,082 of CAYJRJ010000010.1, forward strand.
CCTCCGGCACCATCGACATCCCCACGACATCCGCGCCGATCTGCCGCAAAAACCGGTACTCCGCGCGCGTCTCAAGGTTGGGACCCGCCAGCGCCACGTACACGCCCTCGTGCAGCGGAATCTTCTGCTGCGCAGCCACCTCGAGTGCCAGCCGTCGCAGCACGGGATCGTACGGCTGCGACATGTCGGGAAACCGCGGACCGACCGACTCGTCATTGGGGCCGATGAGCGGATTCATGCTCATCAAGTTGATGTGATCGTTCAAGAGCACAAGCGAGCCCGGCGGCATCTCCCGGCACATGCTCCCGACGATGCTCGTCAGGATCAGGGTCTCGGCGCCGAGCGCTCGCACCAACCGAATCGGATAGCTGATCTGCTCGGGAGAGTGCCCTTCATAGAAGTGGAACCGGCCGGCCAGCACCGCCACACGCTGCGCGCCGAGAGTCCCCAGCACCAGCTTGCCCTCATGGCCGGGCGCGCTCGCCTGCGGCATGTGCGGAAGCTGCGCGTAGTCGAGATCGGCCTCAACCGTCACGGACTTGGTCAGCCCGCCAAGGCCGGAGCCGAGCACGAGTCCGATCCGCGGACGCACACTCGTACGCTCAGCGATCGCCTGCACCGTCTCCTCAAGCCGCTGGTGCAGCGAGGCGCTCGACGCCAACACGGGTTGTGTCATCTCACACTCTTGGGCAGGCTTGTGCCGTTCCAACACGTTGGAACGGCATTAGTACTTCACGGAGCAGCCATACGGCTTGGTCTCGGCAATGGATACCGGGTTGCCGTTCATGGCGTCCTCAAGGGCGCGCGCGACGTAGTTCTGCGCCGTCACCACGTCGGCCGGATCGGTGGAGGGCGCATCATCGATGGCACCCGCATAGACCAGCGTCCCCGCCGGATCGATCACGAACATGTGCGGCGTCGTCTTGGCCCCGTAGCGCTGCCCCACCGTCCCCTCGGAATCCAGCAGCATCGCCGTCTGGTGATCGCCGCGCTGCCGGCGGATCGCGTTGGCCTCCTGGGCCGTCACATGCCCTTGCTTGCCGGGCGCGGAGGAGACCATCGTCAGCCAGACCACGCCGCGCTCGGTGTACGTCGCTTGCAGACGCTGCATGTTGCCGCTGCCATAGTGCTTGCGCACAAACGGACACTCATGGTTGGACCATTCCAGGACGACAACGCTCCCCTTCACTCCCTCGAGGCTGCGCGGTTGTCCTTCCGTGTCGGACAGACTGAAGGTAGGCGCCGATTCACCGATGACCGCCTGTGCCGCCGACGCGATCCCCTCCACCAGGCCCGTCGCGCTCAGCCCAACGGCTGCAGCGCCGATCACCCATCGCGCGCGCGCACGATGACTCATGCCGGCTGCCCCACCGGCTTTGGCACTCCAGCCGGAAGCCGCACGATGAACCGGCTGCCCTTACCCTGCTCGCTCTCGACCCACAGCCGTCCCTCATGCAACTTGACGAGGTCGCGGGCAATCGGCAGTCCCAAGCCCGAGCCCTCCTCGGTCTGGTTGCCGACCCGCTCGAACTTATCAAACACGCGCCCCAGGTCCTCCTTCGCGATGCCGGGCCCGGTATCTTCCACGAGCACTTCATAGGCGGCTCCGTTTCGCCGCAGTTGCAGCGTGATCCCGCCCTGCTTTGTGAACTTGACGGCGTTGTTGAGCAGGTTGATGAACACCTGCTGGAGCCGGTCCCGATCGCCCAGGATGCGCGCCGGCTCACCCGGAACGTCCAGCCGCAAGGTCAGCTGCCGCTCTTTCGCAAGGCCGTTGAACAGCTGGACGACGTTCTTCAGCAGCTCCTGCAGCACCACCTCGTCCTTGGTGAGGCGGGTCTTACCCGCCTCCAGGCGGGCCACATCCAGCAGGTCGGTCACAAGCCGCTTGAGCCGATTCGCCTCTCGCAGGCACATCCCCACCGGATCCCGCTGATCCAACGTCAAGGGTCCATGCAGATCATCGCTGAGGTTATCCAGCGCCCCCTTGATCACTGTCAGCGGCGCGCGCAGCTCATGCGCCACGTTGTTCACGAACTGCGCCTGCATTTCGTTCAACTTCGCAAGCTTGTTGTTGGCATCAGCCATCCGCCTGACGACTTCGGTGATGAGTATTTGTCCGACGATTAACCCGAGGATAGCAAACACGACCGCCAGCAGAAACCAGAGCCCATTGACGCTCTTGAGGATTTTAATCGTGAAGAACTTGACCGTGATGAGATAGCAGCAGATGAGCAGCGGGATGATGCTCATGAGGCTGAACGCGATGTAGAACTCGCGCGTCATGCGCTGCTGCTGTAGGGGGTCCTGTGCGGTTGGAGAGGTGTTCGACGCCATGGCGTGGCTTATTATAGCGCAACTCGCTTACGAGGGGGCTGACGGTTTAAACGTCCGTTCGGCGATCAGGCGCTGCTGGCTGAAGACGCGCACGTGCAGCTCGACACCGGTGAGCGCCGCGCGGGCATCCACGGTGACGCGCAGCGGCTCGCCCGGGCTGACCACCACAGACATCCGCCCGGCGGTCGTCGTCATCATCGGCAGATCGCAGCGCACCGCCAGCTGGTGCGCGCCAGGCTCGACGTAGAAGGTTTGGCCTGTCCCGCTGGCCAGCGCCACCGCCTGGGCGCTTTCGTTCCATCGCAGATCGAGCGTCAGCGACGTCCCCAGCTCCTGTTGGAACTGCACCTCGACGGGCACGGTGTCTTGCGCCGCCCCCTCCACCTCAAACATGCCTGCGGGGGGTTGAGGCACCAGCACCGAAGGCGCGCCGGGCGTCTGGGCCCGTACGATGCCCTCGGAAGGGGGCGGGCCGGTGAGCGAATCCATCGACACCACTAGCTGTGCCACCTCAAGCCGCGCAATCAGCCGGCTGATGTCTTCGAGCAGCAGATCCTTGGGCAGTCCGAGCGCCACCGAGCCATCCTGCCCCGGAGCGAGCTGGTCGGGATAGGTGAGAAAGTCCGTCTTGGCGAGTGTCAGCGTGCGGCCGTCGCGGGTTTTGGCAATGTACGCATCCACCCCGTAGCTCAGCCGCAGCGGCTCGGTGCCGCGATTCGCCAGCTCCACGATGACGGACGGACCCGTCGGCCCGGAGACGGCCCAGCCCTTGCCGATCACCGTGCCCTGCCCGCCGAGAAACGCGAGCGAGCGGCTGCTCGGCGCGCACCCAATCAAGACCACACCCCAGAGGCACAGAAGCGCCACAGAGACACAGATTCCGCATTCCGCACTCCGCCTTCCGAACTTCAAGTGGAGGATTCTCATGGAGTGGGCAGTCCGAAGAGCCCTCGGGCGTTGCGGCTCGTCTGCGCGGCCAATCCCTCGACGCCAACACCGCGCAAGGCCGCGAGGTACGCCGCCGTATGCGCCACGTGGGCCGGCTCGTTGGTCTGCCCCCGCACCGGCTGCGGGGCGAGAAACGGCGCGTCGGTTTCCACCAGCAGCCGGTCGTCCGGCACCAACCGCACGAGCTCCCTCAGCGCCTTCGCATTCGGAAACGTCACGTTGCCCGCAAACGAGATGTAGAATCCCATCCCTAAGGCGCCCTCGATGAACGATGGCGGCCCGGAGGCGCAGTGCATCAGGCCGCGCACCTGGCCCCCACCCTCGGCCTTGAGCAGTTGCAGCAGCGGCTCATACGCCTCGCGGCAGTGGATGGCCAACGGCAGACCTCGCCGTTGGGCAATGGCGACAAAACCCCGCAGCGCGCGCTCCTGATGCTCGCGCGTGGCGTGCTGGCGATACAAATCGAGGCCGACTTCCCCGATCGCCACCACGCCCCGCTCGGCCGCCAAAACCTCGATCTGGCGCAGCATCTCATCGGTCACGCCATCGGCGTCATGGGGATGCACCCCGACGGCCGCGAACACCGATGGATGGCGCTGCGCGAGGGCCACGTTGGCGCAGCTGTCCTCCAGCGTCGTGCCGATGCTCACGCACTGGCGCACGCCGGCCGCGCGGGCGCGCGCCAGCACCGCTTCAACTTGCGCCGAGAGCGGCTCAAGATCGAGATGGCAGTGCGTATCGACGAGGTCCACCATTATGTCTCATTGTAGCACGGCTTGGACTTGGAGGAACTCCTGTCGTCAGGTACACTTACAGCATGATGTCCGAGCACCGGTTTGACGACGTGCGGTGGCTCGAGCTGAGCAACGCCCTGCTGGACCGGCTCAAGGGCAAGATGAGCCTCATCCAGCCGCAGCAAGAGCGCGAAACGTTGGTGGCGGCTGCCCTCGACTCGCTGTATCGGGAGGACCGCGATCAGCGCTTCCCGCCCATGGAGCCCGAGGCGCGCCGCGCGTTCCTGGACGCGTTCCTCTCCTACGACCTGCTCGAGGAGTTCCTCGCCGACCCCGCCATCGAGGACATCATGATCAACTCCACCGAGGCGGTCTTCGTCCACCGCACCGGCGTGGGGCTCATGCGCACCGAGCGCCGCTTCTCCAACCAGTACGCGCTGAGCGTCTTCATCAAAAAGCTCGTCGTCTTCGGCGGCCGCAGCGACGTCGACCTGATCAACGATGTCGAGCTCTCCGACATCCGCGGCCGCGTCAACATCGTCGCCACACCCTTCGGCCCGCAGATCACCATCACGCGCGGCAAGACCCAAGCGCTGACCATGCTCGACCTCATCGAGCGCGGCATGCTGCCGGAAGCGTTGGCCGCCCAGCTGTGGATCTACGTGGAGGGATTACGGGTGCGCCCGGCGAACCTCGTCATCGCGGGCGGGCCCGGCACCGGCAAGACGACGCTGCTCAACGCCATGCTCAGCTTCATCCCCAGCCGCGAGCGGCTCGTCATCATTGAGGACACGCTCGAGCTCAACACCGGATTTCTGGAGAACTGCTGCCGCCTCGAGAGTTCCCGCCAGGTGGACCTGGCAGCGCTCGTGAAAAACAGCCTGCGCATGCGGCCGGATCGGATTCTCGTCGGCGAGGTGCGCGGCGAGGAAGCCAAGGACCTGATGACCGCCATCAACCTGGGCAAGTACTCCATGAGCACCATCCATGCGACCTCGGCCCGCGAGACGCTCTTACGGCTGCAGAATGAGCCGATGAACATCCCGCCGGTGCTGATTAGCCTCATCGATGTCTTGATCATCCTCAGGAAAGAAAACGTCGGCGGGACCGTGTCGCGAATCGTCGATGAAGTCGTGGAGACGTCGGGAATGGAGCAGAAGGTGGTCTTACTCTCGTCGATCTGGACGTTTGATCACGTGCGGCGCCAGAGCACGGAGGCGTCGCCTAGCAACGTGTTCCGCGACAAGCTCGCCTCGCTGACCGGCCGCACGCCGGTGCAGATCATGGAGGAGACCGCCCGCCGCACCGCAGTGCTCAAGGCGATGCGGCAGAGCCGCCGCTTCACCGAGATCGATGCCGTCACGCGCTGCTGCCAGCTCTACAGCGACCGGCCAGACGAAGCGCTCCACCAGCTCGGCCTGCCGCAGGCGTCCGCCCCGCAGCCCCACGAATCCCGCGGCAGCCGCCTCCGTCTTCGCCGCTGATACCCGTCAGGACGGGAGATGGCGGGAAGCTTCTTCGCCTACGAGCTCAAAGGCGCGGCGGGTCGCCTCAAAACGATCGTGGCAGTGGATGCCACAGGCGCGCAGGGCCTCCCCGAGGAGATCGTGATACTTGGAGCGGAGAACACTCACCTCTTGCCTCGCCTGCGCCTGGTCAGGCGCAATTGACTCTTCAAGTCGGACGAGGTCAACGTAGACCTGAGCGATCTCACGGAGTGTCATAACTCTTCCTTCGCGATACGCAGTGCAATCCTCGTCACGTGCTTCCTGTCCTTATACCGAATACCTGCTTCCTTCAGGGCGTCCGCAAAGCGATTGTGCGCATCGACGCGCTGTTCTTCGAGCTCCCGCAGTTCATTGCGATCCTTTGTCCGTTCAATCCGCTCGATGATCCGCACAGACGCACACGCCAACTCAAAGAGACCAGGCTTCATCTCGGCTTAGAATAGTCCTCACCCTAGAGGTTGTCAACGACGAGAAAATGGGAAACGTCCCCGATTACTCGAGGAGCGGCGCGGAGGCGAGAGAGGCGAGGCCGGGGGCGTACTCGGCCTGCGCGTCGTGCAGAATCGTGTAGCGCATGAAGGGGTTCCAGCCGGTCATTCCGAGCGTGCGGGCTTCGGCGTAGGCGGCCTCGGGATTCCAGTGCCGCTCGACGATGCGGTAGAGGGCGACCATCGCCCCAGTGCGATCCTCGCCCGCTCGGCAGTGGATGAACACCGGCTGACCTTCGGCCTCTTGAAAGAGCTGCAGAAACGCCATCGCCTGTTCGTCAGAAGGCCGCCAGTACATCCGCATCGGCAGGTGCACCCAGCGCATGCCCAGCGACTCGACCAGCCGCTGCTCGTCCCGCCGGCCGTCGGCATCTTCCACCCGCAGATCGACGATCGTCTTCACGCCCAGCCGTGCGAGCTCGCGGAAGCCCTCGTCCGTCGGCTGCGCGCCCCGGTAGAGCCGTTCATCAACCTTGAAGAAATGTGGAAGGGAAGGCTGGAAGGCCCGCGGCGACCAGCCCGCGCAGCCCGTCAGCAACGCTGCTGCGCAACCCGCCAGAACCCGACTCGTCGTGTGCCGCATGAATGGCTCTTAGTATAACAAAACAGCAGCCGATGTCATCGGCTGCTGTGGCGTCAATCTGTGGTGCTTGATTTACATTCGCGCTCGACGCCGCGACCACCCCAGCCCCAGACTACCCAGGCCCAGCAGCATGAGGGACGAGGGCTCGGGGATCACCGGTCCGCCTTCTCCATCAGAGAATGGTTCAAACACCAGATTGTCGATCGTCATATATCCGTCAAATACCGGATCCTCGGCATCCCAGAACACCGATGAGAGACCCGTCCAACCAGCCGGAAATGCGAAGGGGTACGGCGCGCCTGCCGCTGGCACCACGAGGGTGGCGCCAGTGTCGGCCGTGAACCGTGTGGCGGTGACGGGCTCGATAACATCAAAGCTGATCATGTCAAAGAGGCCGCCAGCAAACGTGAACTCATACGGGCTCGAGCAGCACCCATCCCCATGGTTGTTCAGATCGGGGGAGCCATCGCCGTCATTATCGCCGAGGTGCAGATGCCCACCGCCCCCGATGAACTCAGAACTAACCGTGAGACCGTTCTCGGTGTAGCTGGCTGGGGTACCGAAGCCGGCGTCAAAATCCACCAACACCGCATGGGCCGGCTGAGGTGAGAGCACCAGCGCAACCCACAAGGCGCTTGCCAACGTCGTCCACGTCCGTAGGGCACGAATTGATGACCCTGGTCGCGCTTTAAGCATTAGTCCTACCTCCCTCGACCTCAATGGTTTCCTCTTTTGGTAACTGACGTCTTACCCTACATGCATAGTAAGCAAAGATCGTACCTAATTAGCACAAGATATATGATGATGTATCTACTTGTAGAACAATGAGATAGGAACAAGTACAAAATAAACGGTTTAAAAAAAGATTGTGTGGTGGGCTAAATGCGACGTAGCGTTGCTTCGGGAAGACGCCGCCAGGACGGCTGGTCCGGCGGGGATGGAGAACCTTATTGATGCGGAGCGACACTGACGGGAGGCGGATTCAGCAACTCGAACACCCCGGTGTCCATACCTCGATCCAGCGGGATGAAGAGAGTATTGACTCCTTGTAACACGATCGCGCCATCCGGACGAACCTCCACAATGGTGTAGGGGCCGACCGCATCCCCAGGTGAAAACAGTTCATCGTCAACGATTACCATGGGATGCTCCGGCGACCAGATGATGCCTTGCACCGACAGCCCGCCATGCATCCCCGCGGAGCTGATGAGCTGTCCCTGCGCATCGACCAGCGGCGTCATGGGATTGCGGCGAAACACGACGTCATAGGGCAGGACCTGCGCCTCCAACTCCCGGCAGGTCGCAATCGCTGTGGAGAGCTGCTCGCTCACGCGCGCGTAGCCCGCGGCCGGCGTTGTGCCCGCGATCACATCAAATGAGGTATAGCCCGCCACCAGCAGGCCGAGCACGCCCAGCAGACTCACGATGCGCCAGACGGTGATGCGCCCCTGCATCAAGTCTCCCTCAGCCACGCGGTCAGCGTCACCGCCAGATGCTGCGACCGAGTGGCATCGGCCTCGTTGGAGAGCGTCCACTCCTCCACGTGCACACCCGTCTGAGACTCGACGGCGCCGAGCCAGTACGCCAGCTTGCCAAACGGCCCGCTGAGCGCCAGCTCGACAGGCATCGTCGAGTAGCCGGTCACCGCGCTCTTCTTCGTGCCGTGCTCGCCCGCCAGGCTCCCTTGCGCGCTGACACTCTTCATCTGCACGCGATGGGTATCGGCCAGCCGCTGGAGCGCTTCCATGACCGCCTCGGGATCGTCGCTGGTGAAGCCCGTCCGGTCGTACCGCGCGACCATCTCCCGGCTCTGCGTGATCATGCCATCGAGCGATGGTTTGAGGTCCTTCAAACGCTGCGCATCACGCCAGGCCTGCAGCATCCCGTGCTGCGGCGCGACCAAGAGCGACCAGACGATGCCGTTGAGGACCAGCGGCAGCGCGATGAGCGCGGCCCATCGGCCGTAGTAGGCCCATACCCTCTGCTGTTGCCACGTCATCCGTGTGCTCATCAGCGACCCGCCCATTGCGCCGCCAGCGCGAAGGTGAACACCTCAGCCGTGCCCTGGCGCGTTCTCAACGAGGTCTCAAGCACCAACCGCGAGAGCCCCTGGCCGAAGGCTGGGTCCGCGCGCAAGGCCTCGATCCACGCTTTCGCCGGTAGTTGGTACGGCGCGTCGGGATCGATCAGGTAGGCGGCCTGGATCGTGATGGTGCGGCCCTCCTGCTGACCCGAGAGCCCCGTGATCCACGTGCGGGCCGGCAGCGTGCGCGTCAATGCCGCGAGCTTGCCGGCCACAGGAACACTCTGGCGCTGCACGCCCATGAGGCCGTTGAGCCGATCGAGCTGCATCTGCGCGACGGTCGCCACCGTGTCTAACTCTCGCGCGGCCCCGTGGACAGCTCCTGAGGTGGGCAGCGTTGCGCCGTGCGTGCGATGCAGCCCCGCCAACTCCCCGTGCATGGCCCCGCTCATTCCGAGCAGCCACATCAGCAGGGCCACACTAGCTATAAGATAGCCCGACGTCACAGAGAGGAGCGCGCGCCGCAGCAGCAGGGGCGCCTGGTGGCTTCGGATGAAGTTAATCGTAAAGACTGGACCAACCGCGGAGAGTGCGGAATGGCCTTGATTCCGCACTCCCAATTCCGCATTCCGCACTGTCACAGTCGCCTCCGGTTGTGGTTTGAGCAGGCGCTCTTTGCGCAGAATCGAGATCATCATGGCTGCCTCAGGGCTAGGCCAATGGCGATGGCTAGTAAGGGGCCAGCCGGCAGGTTCACCGGAGCGCCGTTCTGAGCCGCGTAGGGCAGCGACGCCAGCGGGTTCCAAAATGCGATCGGCGCGCTCACCGCCGCCTTCACGAGCGGCAACAGCGCAGGCCCGCTCGCCCCGCCGGTGACCGCGACCGCATCCAGCGCGCGCAGGCCGGCAGTGGATCGCGCGTAGCTGAGCGAGTCACGAATCTCAGCTATCCACTCATCCTTCTGCCCCTGGCGCAGCGCCTCGCCGCCTAGCTGGATGTCGCGCACCAGCATCAGCTCATCCGGCCCCCGGGCGATGACCAGGTTCGTCGTCCTGGCGCCGACGTTGATGAGCAGCACCGTGCGCGCTCCTTCGCGCGCGCCCTCCAGCACCCAGTAGGCGTTCCACAGGGCGAGTCCCTCGACGTCGAGGATGGACGGGCGCAGCCCCGCGGCTTTCGCCGCGACGAGCCGAGTCGAGATGATCGCCTTGGGCACCACCGACAGCAGCCCCCGGATCGACTCTTTCGAGGAGCTCAAGAGGTGCCAGTCGATCACCATCTCAGCCATCGTGTGGCCGTTGAGGATTGCCTGCTCTGCTTCCAGCTGAATGGCGTTGCGCAGCTCCTTGCGGGGCATCGGCGGAAACGCAAATGGCTTGACGATCAACTCGGGTGAGGCTAACCCCAACACCGCGCGGCTGGTCGAAAATGGCGTCGCCTCCAGCAGCCGCTTGAGCGCGCCGCCGGCATCCCCACCGTCCACCGGCACGATCGCCGAGCGGCGCAGCAGCACGCCGCCGGGTGCGCGCTCCAGCTCGACCGCCTTGATCGCCGCCGAGCCGATATCGACCCCCACGAGCGGGGTCGCCGTCCATCGTTTCACAAGCTGCTTTAGCATGTAGAAAAGATGATATGGTATAATTGTTTATGCCGACGATCGCCAAAATTGGAGGTCATCGCTTCTTTTTCTTCAGTAACGAAGGCAACGAACCGCCTCATGTGCATGTGGAATCAGGAGATGCCTATGCGAAATTTTGGTTGGAGCCTGTTATCTTGGCCAAATCGATTGGCTATAACGCGTCGGAATTGACCAGGTTGAGGAAGCTGGTCCTCGAGCACAAGGAACGCTTTCAGGAGACGTGGCATGAGCACTTCGACCGTTAGATCGTTGCAGGCATCAGCGAGATCGATCCGCTTTGACGAACACATGATGCACGTCCTTCTACTCGATGGCAGAGAAATCAGTGTTCCCCTTGATTGGTTTCCTCGCCTTCGAAATGCCTCTGCGCATCAACGAAGACACTGGAGACTCATTGGCAACGGGGTCGGCATCCATTGGCCGGGGCTGGATGAAGATATCTCCGTCGCTGCCCTTCTTGAGCAATAAATCTGTAAACCCACCAAGCGGCGCAAACGCCAGGATCGGAAACGAGAACACCTGCTCAGACATGAAGTTTCTGAGGAGTGGCGTGCTTCCCTCGTGCAACTCCGTGAACATCATCGCGCATGAAACGAAAAGGTGTCGCCCGCGCGGGCAAAGTTCATTCGCTAAAGCTAAAGTCGTCTGTCCTCGTCGTCTCTCGCACCGCGGGGCTGCTCGTCGGTAAAGAGTTCCCCTCTGGCGTTGCTTACCAAAGAGCACTGCGCCGATCTTGGTCGAAGCGACTGCGCCGCGTTGGGTTGTAAGTCACCAAGCTCCTCGACTCTATCAAAGAACTCCATCTCCGCTCGTTCTAACTCGCTCGCCGAAAAAGGGGAGCGTCCCCATTCTTGCGTCCCCATTGTTCGGACATTGGTGGCTGTCCCCGATGTTCCCCCTTGACGCGACACGTGGAGCATGGCATACTTGAGATGGTCTTAAAAACGACCATGAACACCGTCAACACGCTTCAGCTCAAAAGTCAGGCGAATCGGCTGCTCCGGCGGGTGTCCAGCAAGCATCAAGTGGTGCTCATCACCCGCCGAGGCCGCCCCTGCGCAGCACTCGTACCGGTCTCCGATGAAACCCTCGCCGATTTGCTCTGGGAGTACTCCCCCGAAGTGCAACGGCGATTCCGCATCGCGGAGGCAGAACTTCGCACCGGCAAGGTGCAGTCGATGAAGTCCTTTGCCAAGCAACATGGCCTCGCTGCCTAGCGGGCTGCCAGACACCGTCGTCTTCCTTTCCTCAGCTTCGCGCGATCTGAGCCGCATCTTGAAAAAGAACCGCGACGAGTTCACTCGCATCTGGGACGACCTCAAGCGCCTCGGCTCCGGCACGCTCCCACCCCAAGGCAAGAAAAAGCTCAAGTCCATCGATGCCTTTCAGTTTGACTCAGACCGCTATCGAGTGGTCTATGCCCGCCGCGAAACCACATACCTGATCTGGGCTGTCTTTGCGAAATCTGATCAGGCCGACTACCTGCGCCGCTTCCGCTAGCCCGCCATCCGGCCGGCTGAAAAAGGTAGACGTCCCCATTTTTTCACAGAATCTCTTTCCAGCTTTGGGTGCGGTCGAGCTTCTTGTAATCGTCGTCGTAGTCGACGCCCGGCATGAAGTCATAGAATCCTGCCTTGGCATCATCGCTAATGGTCGTCGCGGGGCCAGCACCGAGAATGAGCACATCGGCTCCGACGATGATCCCGTGCACTTTAATCGGGTTAAAGTCGACAATCCCTGAGGAATAGATATTCCCATAGATTTCAACGCTCGCATCCGCTCCGACACTACTGCCAGAGACGATCGCCGGACACATCGGGAAGCCTGTCGTGCAGGCAACCGGTGTGGGATCTGCAGGACTGACCACCCCCGGGGCAGCGAGAAACGTGTTGCCCTTCACTAACACGCTTGCCTCGCTGACGAGGATGGTGTTCGTAAAGGAATCATGGCCTTTCACCTCAATAGGTGCCTCGCTGTACACCACAACCGCATCCGGATCACTGGTGCCGTCAAGGCTCACTGTCGTACCTGCCGGAACCCCAGTGATCCGGTAGAAGCGCTCATCTTCAACCGTGATGGCGATGGGATTCGTCGAGCAATCGATACCGCTGCCGCACTCAAGCGTGGCGGTGGTCCAAGTAAAGTTGGAAGGCGTGCTGTAGAAAGAAAAATCAATCGTTGGTAGAGTGGCGACGTATCGTGGCTCACGGTCTTCGACGAGATGGAAGATGTCGGCGTTTGGGTGAAGATCCTCCGTACAATCCGTTGCTGTGGGGTCAGAGCAGGTGACGATCCCTAAGTTAGATCGCGCGATCACGGTCAGTTCGATCAGCTTCCGCTCGGTATCCGTGGTGCCGAGGGCCCGAAGCGTCAGCTTCCTATCGGTATCGACCGTCCCACCTGGATCGCTGAGGTTGTTGAAGGCCCGCACGACGTACGAGCCTTTGCCGAACAAGGCATCAAAAATGAGGTTGGTCGAAGAGCCCGCATCGACCGGGGAACCGAAGGGCAGCACCACGCAGCCGCGCGAGCCGTCCGGTGGACACAAACAGGTGTTGTCATCGCCAGGAACCAGGCAGGTCGGAGTAAGATCAATGGCGTAATCGGGCGTGCTGCCCGCATCGGGACCGTCATACGAGGCGTCGAGCACCGTCGTCCACGACAAATCATCGGGGATCTTCATCACCGATCGCCCATGCTCGATGCCGGCGCTGGCCAGGTACAGCGCCGTATAGTTCTCCACGGTGTTGGTCGTCATCAACCGTTCGAGAAAATCAAGCTGCATGAAACCCAACCCGCTGATGCCTAGCACGACCACCAACAACACAGACATGGGCAAGATGAACCCTTGCCGCGATGTACCTAGCTTCATCTCTGGTTCCCCATGCGGATGTTAAAAACCCGAGTTTCTGAGGTAGAAGTCTGTCTCCAAGACCTCATCGGCCAGGTTCTGATGGGCAACGACGAGCCTCACGTGAACAAGCTTGTCATCGATCACTGGGGTAAAGGTAAGCTCGGTGACACGGCTTCGAACGCCATCGATTAGGATTGAGGAGGGCGGCCCCTCAGAAGGCGGACAGGAAATGTTGCGAAACTCCAACTGTCCCCCGTTAAAGGCTGGCCCTCGACGAAATTCTTTATTACCGCATGGCAATTCAAAACGCAGGCGCACATTACCACCGCTGTCCAAGATGCGGTAATCACCACTCTCCCGCGCGACCACCCCGATGGCCCGCATGGCCATCTGCGCATCCCGCTGGGCCTCAACCTGGGCGTTGCCAGTGACCCAGAATCTGCGTTCGGCAACAAATGGCACAGCTAAGGCCATGAAGGCGATCGACCCAATCACGGTCGTTATCATCAGCTCAATGAGCGTGACTCCCCGATAACCACGCATGATGTGTTGAAGACTCTGCACGACTGTGTTCTTTTCCACCATTACGGGGTGCGGAGCGTCTTGACGTAGACGCGGTTAAACCCGTCATCCACGGAGCCGGCACGAAACCACACCTTCACGCCTAGCTCCACCGTATCGGGTTTGGTGGTGTTCGCCAATGGATCGTCCCGCCACTGGAAGGTTGTCTCCATCCGGACACCCAGTTGATCCTCTACATCGACTGGTTCTGCAACTGCGACATTGGACGAGGGCCAGCTACACGGAGAAACGCCACACGTCAACCACACGAGGGGTTGTGCATTCTGCGGTAGAGTCGAATCGACCCCTGGCAAATCCGTGAGAGCAGCCGCCAGAAGTTGATCGAGCCGCTCGCGGGCTCGCTCCAGCGCCGCCCGCCGATTGCCGGATCTGCCAATGTAGCCCCGCGTGGGACCAAAGTACGTCAGTGTAGCAATTGACGCGACCACAATGATCACGATGGAAATGAGCACCTCGATCAAACTCACGCCGCGCACAAGCGAGCCTCTCATCAGACTCTCTGCCTCTCTCGAAACCCCAGAAGATGGACTAGCGGTGCGCGAACGCACCGCTAGCCCTCCATCCATCCGGATTAATTTAGTACCCGAAATTCCTGAATTCCTGGAATTCCTGGTTAAATACTGCTACTGCAAGCTACGTTACCAGCAGCAGGATTGCAGTCAAAGTTATTGTAGACGGTACCGAATTCGTCCATCGAGCGACACTTACCAGCTACCTTGCCGCCGTTTGGCTCCGCGCCTCCGGCATCTGGAATAGCAGTGATGCAGTAGTTGGTAAGAGTCCCCGAGGCCTGGAATGTGTAGTCGTCGATTTCCATAAACTGTCCAAGCAAATCGTTCGCAACAAAGTTGAGCGCACCAACGCTAGCTGGGAAGGTGGTGTTCTCAACGCTCCAAGCGCGAAGAGCTGTCCGAATCGTTCCGAGGCCAGTTTCAGCCTCGGTCATCCGGGCACGGTCGACATTAGCGCTCAATAACGGAATACCCACCGCCGCCAACACAGCGACGATGATGACCACCACCAACAGCTCGATGAGCGTGAAGGCGGCCTTGTTCCGCTTGATCTGCAACATGGTGTTGCCTCCTTATTGTGTTGCCTCACGGGCGCAGGTCACCGCGACCTGCGCATGCTACCGGGGTCCCACTCCCCGTTTCGTTAACCTCAGGCGCCTCACCTAAGGCCAGTCTTATGACCGACGTAATGCGGAGTTCGGAGTGCGGAATGCGGAATCCGAATTCGGAATGCGGAGTGCGGAGTGCGGAATCATACATTAAGAACGCCTCCGCGCAGTCTTAATTGATGCAACAACCATAGCTGTGATCTCATTCGCTTCTGTCGAGAGAGCCTTCGTCCGCGTCATTTCAACGACACCGGTTTCTGATAACAATTCAAGCCAGTAGCGTGACTCGTCGGCTTCTTCCTCGACAATGCCCATCTTGTGAATGAAGTCCGGTTTGGACTTTGCACGACACGCGGCACGATAGTTGGCTCCAACTGACGTTGCTGATCGTATCAGTTGCCGTCCCATCACGTCCGCCGTCTTTCCTGACGGAAGATGTTCAACGAACCGTACTACGTCCAGCACAAACGCTTTCGTCCGCTTCAACAACACTCCATTCCCAGCATCTACGATTCCGCACTCCCCACTCCGCATTCCGCACTCTCAATTACGCGTTCGCGGCTTCGGGAAGGCTCAACTCCAGCTTGTCGAGCGTGATCGCCATTCCATCAATGCGACTGATGCGACCTCGGACCCGAACTACTTTGTCGGCGCGGAGTGATTTCAGCCAGGGATACTCCGTGAGAGATACCGTGCCCTTTACCATGCTGATTACGTGCGGCTCAACGCCAAACGAGAGATGAGCCTGTCCCTTAGATTCCCATCCATTGTCGAAGGTGACTAACCACTCAACCTCTCTGCCGATATACTTCTGACCGGCCTCGTCCCGCATCAAGGGAGGTTGGGACTTGATTTCTGCGTAGATATCCGTCGGTTGCAACATATTAACCTCGGTCTGCGTGGGCTTGTTCATGTGCGTCGAGTCGGGTGTTCACTTCAACAAATCGCGTATCAACTTGGGCAAACCGCTTGTCCATCTTCTCAAACTCTTCCCAGATCTTCTCAAACCCTTCCCATATCGACCGCTTGAGATCCTGATAGTGGGCGTCCTCCTGCGTCTCAAGCCGTCCCATTCGTTCCACCAGCCCACTGTGTCCTTCCAGCACGGTCTTCACGTCCGACTGGATCCGTTCCAATAGCACCACCGCGCGACGCTCGTCGCTCGGTTCACCACGAACATCCTGCTTTTGCACCATCCATTCAGTCCTCCAGCCGGGCCGGTCAGACGCTGCCCAACCGTTCGTCAGTTCGCGCATGACACACCCAAGCTTGTGCTATGCGACCCGCTTCCTTGACAGATCAGCCCTCTCGGGCTATAGTCAAAGAAAGGGGACAGACGATGATCGCTCGAAGGGTGAAAGCCGTCTATCGCAATGGGTTGTTGAAGTTGAGCCGCAAACTTCCGCTGCCCAACAACGCGACCGTCATCTTGACCTGGCAGAGGCCCAAGGACGTTGTGGAGGCCACCCAGGGCATCATTCGAGTCCCGCGCAGAGTCGTGCTGGAGCTCACCACTCCTCACAAGCACAGCGTCTGGGATCTCTGAGTGTTCGACCAGTTCCCTGCCGGCGAGTCGATCTTCCGACTGCTCACCAATGACGCCCTGATTGTCGCGACGATGTCTGCCTACCATCTCACACATTTAGCTACGAACGACGAGGACTTTCACCGCGTTTCAAGTTTGACGATCTGGCGCCCCTAGTCGGGACTACCACTCTAAGATTCCGCATTCCGAACTCCGCACTCCGCATTCTGTGCGGGTTTATCCCTTCATGGTTGCTGCGAGGGAGAAGATCGGCATGTACATCGAGAGGACGAAAATCAAGACGAAGACGCCGACGACGACGATCATGACCGGCTCGATGAGTGTGTTGATGGTTGTGAGTGCGGCGTCCACGCGCGACTCGTAAAAGTCGGCCACCTTTTGCAGCATGCCGCTGAGGCTGCCGGTCTCCTCGCCCGCTGAGACCATGCGGATCGCCATGTGCGGAAAGATGTTGTGGCGCTTGAGGCTCGGGGCGATCTTGCCGCCCTTCAAGATCTGCTCGCGGGAGTCCATGATGGCCTTGGCGACCACCGTGTTGCCGGAGGTGTGCTGCGACATCTCCAGCGCTCGGTTGATCGGAATGCCGCCGGCCAGCAGAATCGAGAGCGCTCGGCAGAATCGGGACACCGCGGATCGCTGCAACAGCTTGCCGAAGATGGGCAGTTTGAGCGCTAGCCGGTCGACGACCAGCCGCCCTGACCGCGTGCGCACCCACAGGAACAGCCCAATGATCACCGCGACACTCGCCGCCGCAATCCACGGGAAGTACTTCAGGAGGACGGCGTTGATGTCAAACACGACACGCGTGAGCCAGGGGAGCTTCGCGCCAAATCCTTCATAGATCTCGCGAAACATCGGGATGATCTTGAAGGTCGCGACGGCGACGACCACGAGAAAGAAGCCGCAGAGAAAGATCGGGTACGTCAGCGCCGCGCGGACTTTGCGCAGCAGACGATCGCGGTTCTCGAGATAGGTTGCCAGCTGATCGGCGATCTCGGAGAGGCTCCCACTTTCCTCGGCCGCTCCGATCAACGCCACGACCATGGGCGAAAACACGCTCGGGTGCTTGCTGATGCTCTGTGAGAGGCTGAAGCCCTCCCACATATTGGAGATGACGTCGGTCAAGACCCGGCGCATCTTGGCGTGCTCGAGCTCCTCGGTGATGGACTCCAGCGCTTCGACCACCGGCAACCCTGCGTTGACCATCGTCGAGAGCTCGCGCCAGAAGACGGAGAGCTCGCCGGTGCTCACCGCGCGGACGTACCAGCGCGGCTTGAGCGCGGCGGTGTGCCTGGCCTTGGCCTCGGGCGAGACCTCGCCGACCTGGCGCACCTCCACGACGGTCAGGCCGCGCTCTTTGAGTTGGCCGAGCAGCTGCTGGCGCGAAGGGGCATCAGCCACCGCGGTGACCCGCTCGCCTTTCGTATCTCGTGAGATGTACGTAAACCTAGGCATCAATGACTCCTGTCATCAGAATGCGGAGTGCGGATTTCGGAGTGCGGAATAAAAAGCTCGTCTCGGTTCTCATTCCGCATTCCGCACTCCCCACTCCGCACTATGTTGCGCTGACGAGTTCCTTCTCGCGCTTGCCGCCCCATCCACGGGCGGACACGTGGCCTTCACGGGCCACAAGCTGCTCGAGCTCCTTCTGGCGCGTGGTGAAGAGCATCGCCTGCTCGAGCGAGATCTTCCCTTCCTTGAACAGGCGCAGCAGGCACTGGTTCATCGTGAACATGCCTTCGCGGGAGCTGGTCTGAATGAGCGAGTAGATCTGCTGCAGCTCGTTTTTGCGGATGAGGTTGCGCACGGCCGGGTTGGCCTCAAGTACTTCGGTCGCCAAGAGACGCCCCTGCCCGTCAACCTTTGGCACGAGCTGCTGGACGAGCACGCCGATCAGCGTAAGAGAAAGCTGGACCCGCACCTGCTGGTGCTGATCCGGCGGGAACACGTCGATGATGCGGCTGATCGACTGCGCCGCATCGCCGGTGTGCAGCGTGGCCAGCACCAGATGCCCGGTTTCGGCGAGTTGCATCGCGGTTTCAAACGTCTCCCGATCGCGCATTTCACCAATCAAGATCACATCGGGCGATTGGCGGAACACGCGCTTGAGCGCTTCGCCAAACGAGCTGGTGTCGGCGCCGACCTCGCGCTGCTCGATGGTGCACGTGCCGTGCTGGTGGACATACTCGATGGGGTCTTCGATCGTCACGATGTGGAAGCGCTTGCGCTCGTTGAGATGCCGGATCATCGCCGCCTGGCTCGTGGACTTCCCGCTGCCCGTGGGCCCGGTCGTCACGATGATGCCGTGCGGAATCTCGAGCCACGACTTGACGATCTCCGGCACGCCGAGCGACTCGATTGTCGGAATCTCGTAGGGCAGCATGCGGATGACGACGCCGGTTGCGCCCTGCTGCTTGAAGACGTTGACACGAAAGCGCGCGATCTCTTCGATGCCGAAGGAAGAATCCATCTCGCGCGTGCGCTCAAAGGTCTTCTGCTGCTCCTCGGTCAAGAGGCTGTAGGCGAAGCGGCGCACCTCGTCGGACGTCAGCTTGCGGGCGCCGTCGATCGGGTGCAAATCGCCCACGACGCGCAAGGTGGGCGGCTGGCCTTGCGTCAGAATGAGATCGGACGCGTTGCGTTGGATGACCAAATCGATCCACTGGCGTAATTCACCGTTGAGAGCCATCAGCAATCCTCCCTCGTGAGACAAGAAGCGTCGCGACACCACAGAGACACAGAATGGCCACAGAGGCGCAGAGACCGAGAAATCGGGCGGTTGCTTTTCTCTGTGGCTCTGTGTGGATTCTGTGGCATCTGTGGTGTTAGCGTTCGAACAACTCCGCTTGGGTCGCGCAGACGCTGAAGGCCTCTTCGAGCGTCGTGACGCCCTCGCGCGCCTTGTTGAGCGCGCTGTGCAAGAGCGTCTGCAACCCGTCCTGCTGCGCGGCCTTCCTCACTTCGATGATGCTGGCATCACTCGCGACCAGCTCCTTGACCCGATCACTGATAACAAACTGCTCATAGATCGCGATACGGCCGAGGTAGCCGGTCTGGCCGCAGCGGCGGCAGCCCTTGCCCCGTCGGAAGTTCCACGCGGCGCCCTGGCCGTCCACGATCTTCTTCAGCCAACCCAGCAGCTCGGCCGGCGGCTTATCCGGCGTCGAGCAATCTTGGCAGACGCGCCGCACCAGCCGCTGCGCCATGACGAGCGACATCGAGGCGGTGAGCAGGTAGGGCTCAATGCCCATGTCGGTGAGCCGGCTGATGGAAGAAACCGAGTCGTTGGTGTGCAGCGTGGAGAGCACGAGGTGGCCGGTGAGGGCTGCGCGAACGCAGATATCCGCGGTGTCCCTGTCGCGGATTTCCCCCACCATGATGATGTCCGGGTCCTGGCGCAGAATCGAGCGCAGGCCGGCCGCAAACGTCAGGCCGATGTCAGGCTTGGTGTGGACCTGGTTGACCTTGGCGAGCTGATACTCGACCGGGTCTTCGATGGTGACGATGTTCTTGGCGGGGGTCTTGATCGTGTTGAGCGCGGCGTAAAGCGTTGTGGTCTTGCCGGAGCCGGTCGGGCCGGTCAGGACCACCAGGCCGTACGGCAGATGGAGCACATGGTTGAACGTCTCGAGCATGCCGGCCTCAAAGCCCAGGTCGCGCATGTCGAGAATCAGGTTGCCGCGATCGAGGATGCGCAGCACGAGTTTCTCGCCGTAGATCGTGGGCAAACATGAGAGCCGCACGTCGATCGTCTTGTCGAACACCTTGAACTTGAAGCGCCCATCCTGCGGCAGCCGGTGCTCGGCGATGTCGAGGTTGCCCAGCAGCTTGATACGCGTGGTGATGGGCTGGAGCATGTGCTTAGGCGGCGCGTTCACTTCGCGCAGCAACCCGTCCACGCGCAGGCGGATGTTCACGTCATACTCTGCCGCTTCGATGTGGATGTCGCTCGCGCGCTCCTGGATGGCCTGCATGAGGAGCAGGTTGACGAACTGGACCACCGGCGCATCGGAGGCTTCATGACGGAGCTGCTCCATTTCCTCGCTGAGCTCGACGCCGCGTTCCTCCATCTGGACGGCATCCGCCTGGACCACTTCCCCGGCGAGCAGCTTGTCCATCGACTTGGCGAGGCGCGAGGAGGCATGATACGAGCGGTCGATGGCGCGCAGGATCGCGCTGCGGTGGCTCACCACCTTGCGCACGCGGCAGCGGGTTTCCAGACGCACGGCGTCGACCGCCCGCACATCGAGCGGGTCGGCCATGGCGACTGTCAGCACGTCGTTCTCTTTGCTGACCGCCAGCAGATGATAGCGGCGCGCCATCGTTTCAGGCACCAGCTCGATCGTCGTCAGATCGAGCTCCTCGTTATCCGGCAGGTCCATGTACGGCAGACGGAAATAGTCGGCCAGAAATTTGGCCATGGCCGCCTCAGGAAGGAATCCGAGCGTGACCGCCGCCTCGCCCAACCGCTGCTTCTGCTTTGGTTGCGCGAGGAGGATCTGGTTCAACTGGTCAGCATCGAGCAGACCCTCCTCGAGGAGAGCCTGCCCGATCAAGCGTGAAGTGTCAACAGACGTATCTGCCATCTCACGTAACACCACAGAGGCACAGAAATTCCACAGAGACACAGAAAAAGTTCATAAGGCTACTCGCTTAATTTGTAGGCGGCTGCGAGAGAAATTAAGAATCAGGCCTAACCGTTTCCCGCTCGCCTTCAAGTACGACAACATCTGCGCAATGTGGAAGTTGTTGATCTCGTACACAGCTTTCAGCTCGACCACGAGCGCCTCCGCTACCACTAAGTCCAGCCGGTGTTGCCCCAATACTTGGTCTCTAAACTTGATCCGTATTGACTGCTCCGTTACAAATGGAACCTTGCGCGCTTTCAACTCAGCTGTAACGCCTTGGCGTACACCCGTTCGATAAACCCCGGACCCAACGCTCTGTGAACATCAATAGCCGCCCCGATGACTTGCTCGGTGAGCGTGTTCAGTTCTTCGTGTGCCATCCAGACGTTTTCTCTGTGCCTCTGTGGTCATTCTGTGGTTTTGTGGTGTTCAGTTGGCGACAGCGGGTAGTCCCACGATGATCTGCTGGTCCTCCGCCGGCGCGCTGGATTCCTGCTGCCACTGAATCGTGGCTTTGGGCCCAGGTTCGGCCGGCACGAACGCCGGCTCGGCGGTCGCGATCTGCTTCTGGCTGGCAATCTCAGCGGTGATGAAGATCAGCAGATCGATTTTCGCCACGTCATCGATGCGGCGCTGAAACGCCCAGCCGAGTATCGGGATATCGCCCAGGATCGGCACCTTGTGGAACCCCTTCACCTTCACGTCCTGGAGCATGCCGCCGATCATGATCGTCTCGCCGTTCTTCATCAGAATCTGCGTTTCCGCTTCGCGGGTGGTTAGCACCGGATACACGGCTGCGGTGGTCCCGCCGCTACCCTGCGAGGTGATGCGCTCGGCGATCGAGGTCACCGCCGGGTGGACGATCATGTTGATGTGGTTCTCGCCGGCGATCTGCGGCACCACGCGCAGCTGCACCCCGATATCCTGGTAGTAGTCAAGCGAGGACACCGTGGTGGTTGACGTGGTGCCGGCGACGCTCGAGGTGAGGATCGGAAACTGCGTGCCGACCAGGATGTTCGCCTCCTGGCTGTCCAGCGTCATGATCGACGGCGCCGAGAGGGTGTTGGTGTGGACGTCTTCTTCCAACGCATGGAGGAGAATGTCGAACTGCGTGCCGGTGAGCTTGCGAAACGCCAGGCTCAGGCCGGTGTCAAACGCGTTGATGGCATCGATCTCGGAAGACTTGGCCCCGAAAGCTGAGGGCGTTGCCAGCGACCCAAGGCCTGGCCGCCGATGGAGAAGATGCTCGACCCGTCGGTCGCCTTGTCCGCCGCCACAAAATTCACGGTGTCATCGCTCGTACCGGTGGATCCTGTGGACACATCGACACCCAAGTCCTTGAGCCGGTCGCGGTCCACTTCCATGAACTTGGACTCAATGAGAATTTGCTGCGGCATCGTGTCCACCGCCTCGATGACTTGCGCCACCTGGTCGAGCACGGTGGAGATATCGGTCACGACGAGCTGCTTCGACTTCGAGCGCCGCTCCTCAGATCCCTTGTAGGAGCGCTGGGGCCTGCTGGTGCCGCCCACCGCGCTTCGGGAGGCCTGCGCGCCTGAGCCGGATGCGCCGAAGGCGCCGAACTCCCACCCCTTCTGGCCGGTCATCTCGAGCACCTGGCACTTGCCGCGTGGCGAGAGCTGCGCATCCGCCACCTGCTTGATGTCGTAGGCATCCACGTACTTGAGCTTGAACACGCGGGACACCAGCGGTTGGATCTCCGAGGTCTCGCGCAGCTTGGCCAGCGGCAGCACCACGATCACATCACCGGTCCGCTCGTAGCCGAAGCCGTAGGGCTTGAGAATGGCGTCGAGCGCTTGGTCCCACTGCACGTCGAAGAGCCGCACCGAGACCGCTCCTGTCACCTCTTTGCCGACCACCACACTCAGGCCGGTCTGCTGGGAGAAGGCGTCCAGCACGCGGCTGATGTCGGTGTCCTTGACATCGATGGCGACTTTGGTGGCTTTGCCGTCCGGTGTCATCGGTTTTTTCTGCGCCTCGAGCTGCATGGACCAGCCGGCCACCACCAGGGCACCCACCACAAGACTGCCCAGGATCGATCCCAGCGCAACCCGCCACTGAAAGTGTCTCATCCTGCTCCTCTTGTTGTAGACACACATGGCGGCGAGACATCTCGCCGCCAATTCGTTAGGACGCGACCGTCGCTTCTTTCGCCTTGTGACGGGCTACTAAGCGGTTTGTTTCCTCCGCTTGCGTATCTTCACGCATGATCTTGAATAACCGGTCAAAGGGCAGCCGGGTCATCGTGACCAGCTTCGCGATGAGGTGGGCCGACGGCTCCTCCCGCGAGGTCATCAACTGACTGACCCGACCTCTCGAGACGCCTAACTCATCTGCCAACTTGGCTCGTGTGTACCCTGACACGGTCAGCCATGACACCAACACGTCCCCTCGCACGACTACCGTCGGAAGCCTCATGATGTTCTACCCTTCCCTCTGTTAATTTCTCTAAACTGTTGTTTACTTCGATTAAATCGAGCTTCGGTACACTACTACTCGTGTTTGACCTTGTCAAGTTTTTTTATGCAATGTTATGCAGCGTTACGCTGGGAGTTCTTCTACTCATACTAAAAAGCACGTGGGGTGCCAGTCAGTCTGTCTAGACAGACAAAACGATAGATATATGTATCTATTTATTGTACAAGTAGTTACATCTATAGATGGTTTATGTTTTACTGGGGGTCAACTATCTTGAAGCAGCTTGATACGGGAGGTTTGCTTCTGAGTTAGTACAACTATATCTAAAAATCAGACAGCGTGATTACCAGCCAGTGCAGCGTACGAGGCGGCCCCGTAGAGAGCCGTCTTTTCCTCTAAGATCACGCGTACGGGTACCTTGGAGAGCAGCTCGGTAAACCGGCCTTTGTCAGTGAAGGCGCTCATGAAGGTGCCGTCTGTGAGCTTGGGCAAGATGGTCGGCGCGATCCCCCCTCCTATATAGACCCCGCTGCGGGCGAGGAACTTCAGGACCAGGTTGCCGGCTTCGGCGCCGTAGATCGAGACAAACAGCTCGAGCGCCTTCGCGCACAGCGTGGAACGGCCGCTCAGGCCATACTCCGAGATGAGCGGGCTGGGGTCTTCTACTTCGAGCGCCTTGGCGATTTCCTCCGGCTCGCTCCAACGGCCGGTCTCCTTGAGGAACTGGTAGATGGCCACCTTGCCCGGGCCGGAGACCAGCCGCTCGTAGCTGACATGGCCGAAGCGCTTGGTGAGCTCGCGTAGCAGGTCGATCTCCAGCTCGTTGCGCGGCGCGAAATCCGCATGGCCGCCTTCCGAGGGCACGGCCCGGTAGCGCTTACCGTCCCAGATGAGCGCCGCTTCCCCCAGCCCGGTGCCGGCGGCGATCACCGCGATGGCCGATTTAGGCTTGGCTTCGCCCTTATTGAGCACTGCGAACGCCTTGGGCGGCAGGATTTCGATGCCGTAGGCCGTGGCAGTAAGGTCGTTGATCAAGGTGACCACCTTGAGCTTGACAGCGGCCGCCACCCGTTTGGTATCGATGATCCACGGCATGTTGGTCGCCGCGCAGCAGCCATCGACAATCGGCCCGGCCACCCCGAGGCACGCGTGGGTCGGCTCAGCACCGTGCTCTGTGAGGAACTCTTTGAGGATGGATTCGAGGCTGGGGTACTGCTGGTTGCGAACCGTGGCTTCGGCGAGAAAAGCCAGCCGGCTCTTGGCGGGCTTCGCGAGGGCCAGGTTGGTCTTGGTGCCGCCGACATCCGCGGCCAGAATCACGCGCGTCATGAACGCGCGTGGCGCGCCAGGCACACCGCGATCCGCTCCTTGAGCTCATCCGGGTCAAAGGGTTTGACCAGATAGTCCTCAGCACCCAGATTCATCCCCGCCTTGACGTGATCGGCCAGGCCCAGCGCGGTGAGAAAGATCACGGGGATGTGCTGGGTCGTCGGGTTGGTTTTCAGATGCGCGCAGACCTCGCGGCCCTTCATCTTGGGCATCATGACGTCGAGGAGAATGAGGTCCGGAGCTCGTTCCCTGGCTAGCCGCAGCCCCTCCTCCCCGCTGGGGGCGGTGAGGACCTCGTAGCCCCAGCTCTCCAAGCGCGTCGAGGTCACGGACAAGAGATCGGTGGAATCATCCACCATCAAGATCTTCTTGCGAATCTCGGGAACATCCACCATCGGCCACCTCGATGTGATCACGTCATGCTATTGTATCTAAAAACGCTCCAGCAACGTAGTCAATTGCGCGGGGTCAGTCGTCGGCAGGCGGCACACGTGGTTTTCGCAGACATAGGCGGTCGGCTTGCCCTCGAGCGGCTGCTGGGCTTTGACGAACGGGGTGAGCGCTTCAATCGCGGCGGCATCCTTGGCGTCAGCCGGATGCAGGATCAGCACGGCTCGCGGCAAAAAGCGCGATTGGACCGCGCGCAGCATCTTCCGCGTGCCTTCGGCGGCAGGATCGCCGGCGATGACGATCTCCTGAGAGGGACCCAGAGACATGTCGAGGGCGCCCAGGAACTGCGGAAACGCCACAGGCAGTTGGCTCGCTTGCCCTGAGAACGCCTGAAACAACCGCTGCGCGTAGCTCTGGAGCTCTTTGTCCATCGTCAGCAATCCGAGGCGCACGAGGGCAAGTGCTGCCACCGAATTGCCCGACGGCGTGGCGCCATCGTAGACCTCCTTGGTGGACGCGATCAGCCGCTCGTTGCGCTGCCCGCTCAAAAAGAACCCGCCGCCCTGCTCATCCCAGAAGAGCCGGAGCATCTCCTGCGTCAGCCGCTTGGCCTCGGCTAGCCAGCGAGCCTCGTGCGTCGTTTCGTAGAGATCGAGCAGCCCCCAGATGAGAAACGCGTAGTCCTCCAGAAACGCGGGAATCGCCGCCTCGCCGTCGCGGTAGCGGTGCAGGAGGTGGCCGTCATATTGGAGACGAGTAAGGATGAAGTCGGCCGCTTCCCGTGCTGCTTGCGCGTAGCGCGGCTCATCGAGCGCGCGGGCACCATAGGCAAGTGCCCCGATCATCAGACCGTTCCAGTCGGTGAGGATCTTATCATCACGATGCGGCCGGGCGCGCTGGCTGCGCGCGGCCAGCAGCTTGGCGCGCGCGGCATCCAGGTCGGCAGGTCGAGCCTCCGGCGCAGCAAGATGGAGGATGGTAGCGCCGTGCTCGAAGTTGCCTTCCTTGGTGACACCGTAGAATTGGCTCACGCGCGCGGCGGCATCCGGGCCCAGCACGCGGCTCATCTCCTCCGGCGTCCAGACGTAGAACTCTCCCTCCTTGCCCACCTCGCCCGCATCCTCGGCTGAATAGAAGGCACCGTTGGCATCTCGCAGGTCCCGCAAGACGTAGGTGAAGATGCCGCGCGCCACCTCGGCATAGGACGGCTTGCCCGTCGCCTGATGCGCTTCGACGTACGTGCGGGCGAGCAGCGCCTGATCGTAGAGCATCTTCTCAAAATGGGGTACTAGCCAGCGCTCATCCGTCGAGTAGCGGTGAAACCCTCCTCCGAGCTGGTCGTGGATGCCGCCGCGCGCCATGGCCTCGAGCGTGCCTTCGACGATGGCCAGCGTCTGGGCGTTGCGCGTGCGAAACCAGCTGCGCAGCAGAAACGAGAGCGCATGACTCTGCGGAAACTTGGGTGCGGAGCCGAACCCGCCGAACGTCGTGTCGTGCTGGTGCGCGAACGACTCGGCCGCGGTAGCGAGGAGTTCGAGTGTCAGCGCGGCGGGCGCTCGCGCGGCAGCCCCGCCCTGGAGCGCTTGCGTGAGCGCGTCGCTTGAGCGCAGCAGCTCCTCGCGGCGGGTGCGCCAGGCCTGGGCGATCGAGCGCAGTACGTCTTTGAATCCCGGCCGGCCATGCCACTCATCAGGGGGAAAATAGGTGCCGCCCCAGAACGGCTTGCCCTCCGGTGTCAGGAACACGTTCATCGGCCAGCCGCCGGAGCCGGTCATCGCCATCACAGCACTCATGTAGATCGCGTCAAGGTCCGGCCGCTCTTCCCGATCCACTTTGATCGCCACGACCGTCTCATTCATGAGTGCTGCGACCTCGGGATTTTCGAATGACTCCTGCTCCATGACGTGGCACCAGTAGCAGGTGGAATACCCGATCGAGACCAGCACCGGCTTGTCTTCGCGCGTGGCTTTGGCGAACGCCTCCTCGCCCCACGGGTACCAGTCGACGGGATTGTAGGCATGCTGCAACAGGTAGGGGCTCTTCTCGTGAATGAGCCGGTTAGACGTTTTCGCAGGGGTCTTCGGTGGCATCGGCGTCGTCCGTTCGCAAGCCAGACACAGCAGCACAATAATCCCAAGCCATCGCATAGGAGTGCGACGTCAGCGGGAGGCCTTGCCCCACGTCCGCTTGATGAACCCTGCGCGGCCCGACCCGGTCTTGTAGAGATTGTACCGAAACGGGCTTTTCCGGTAGTAGTCCTGGTGGTACTCTTCGGCCGGGTAGAACGGCGAGGCGGCCGTGATCTGCGTCACGATGGGCTTGGTGAATGTGCCGGACTGCGCGAGACGCTCCTTGGAGGCTTCGGCCAGGCGGCGCTGCTCCTCGGTGTGGTAGAAGATCGCCGTGCGGTACTGCACGCCGTGATCCGCAAACTGGCCGTCGGCCTGCGTGGGGTCGATGTTGCGCCAGAAGACCTCGAGGAGCTGGCCGTAGGTGATGCGGGAGGGGTCGTAGGCCACCTGGATGGCCTCGGCGTGGCCGGTGGCCCCCGCGGAGACCTGC
This sequence comes from uncultured Planctomycetales bacterium, assembly GCA_964372775.1. Taxonomy (GTDB): domain Bacteria; phylum Omnitrophota; class Gorgyraeia; order Aquiviventales; family Aquiviventaceae; genus CAYJRJ01. The sequence goes on from CAYJRJ010000010.1 coordinate 33,792, forward strand.
TGATACGTCGGATTGGGCTCGGTGCCGCCGGTGTAGCCTGAGGTCACTGAGATCACACCTTCAAGCTGCTCAAACGGCTGCTCCATGCACCAGAAACAGCCGCCGGCGAATGTCGCGGTGTCCATCGCTGCCATGACGATCGACCCTCCCAACAGAAGCGTGGCCCATGCGGCCAGCATCCCGGCTACATGGAACCACCGTCTCTCGTTGCTCATTCTAGCACGCGCTCCAGCCGCACGTACGGCCGGCCGCCCTCGTTGCCATACTCGTCGATCCGAAACCCTGCGCGCTGGCACGCGGCGAGCGAGCGCGCGTTGGTCGCCAGCACGCGCGCGATGACCCGCACGTCAGCTGGCCAGCGCTCGCGTGCTCGGCGCATCGCCTCGCGCAGCAGCACCGCGGCGTAACCCTGCCCGCGAAACGCCGCTGCGATAGAAAAATCGGCTTCCACGCCGTCCGGCACCGAATCGAAGCGAAGCTGGCCGAGCGGCGTCCCGTCGTCGGTTTCCAAGATGGTCATCAGCGACCGCGCATCCTGCAAGCGTTGCGCCACCCAAGGCTGGTGTTGCTCCCACGACACGGACTCAGGGGTGACAGCTGACGCGACGACCTCGGGATCCGTGGACCACTCCCACAACAGGTGGGCATCCTCGAGACGAACAGGGCGGAGTCGACACGCAAGAGGAGGGATTATCGCCGCGGCTCTTCGAGCCGCTTGATCCGATCTTCGAGCCGGACAAAGCGCTTCACCAGGCCGGCCACGGTTTTGAGCAGCTCTGGCAGACGGCTGAGCGAGGCCATCTGCTGCTTGGTGCTGTGCATGTCGCGCGCGGGAAAGCCCCAGACACGGGCACCCGCGGGCACATCCTTGGTCACGACGCTGCCCGCGCCAACGTGGGCGCGGTCGCCGATGGTGACATGATCCACGACACCGGCCTTGCCGCCCATCATCACGTAGTCGCCGACGGTCACGCTGCCTGAGAGGCCGACGTGGCCCGTCATGATCACGTGCTTGCCGATGCGGTCGTTATGGGCGACCTGCACGAGGTTGTCGATCTTGGTGCCGCGCTGGATCAGCGTCGAGCCGATGGTCGCGCGATCCACGCAGACGTTGCAGCCGATCTCCACGTCGTCCTCGATGACCACGTTGCCCACCTGCGGGACTTTCACGTACTGGCCCTCATGGAAGACGTAGCCGAAGCCGTCGCCGCCGATCACCGACCCGCCGTGGATGCGCGCGCGATCGCCGATGATGGTGCGGCGGTAGATCACGACATTGGGGCCAATCAGGCAGCGCGCCCCGATGGTCACGTCATCGCCGATGCACGCCCCGACGTCGATGACGGTGCCCTCGCCGAGGTGGACCCGGTCGCCGATTGCGGCATGGGCCCGGATGTCCACATGCTCGCCGATCTTCGCGGCCTGGCCGATCACCGCACTCGGATGGATCACGCCCTGCGGCAGCACCGGCGGGTGAAACAGCTCAAGCAGCAAAGCGAAGGCGAGCTTGGGATCCGGCACGCTGATCCCCGAGCGGCCCCGCAGGTCGGTCACGGAGGAGGCCACGAGGATCGCGGCGGCTTTGGTCTGAAAGGCCTGGGTGAGGCGCCGCTCGTCTTCCGCGAAGGTCAGCTCCCCATCCTGGACGGCGTCGAGGCTGTTGATGCTGTGGATGCGGATGGTGCCGTCGCCGATCACACGGCCTTTGAGAAATGCGGCAAGAGCTTCAAGCGTCTGTTCCATCGTCGCGCGCCTCCTGGCCCATTATGATAGCACACACGACACCCGCGGATTAGACCGGCCGATCAAAAATCCAGCTCAGCGGAGCCCTCGGCTGGCGCGCTGGCCGCCCTTCGACTCGTTCCGCAAAGCGTCGATAGTGCGCCGCCAAGCCGCAGAGGTAGTCCTGGGCCTCGGCCGCGGCACCGGAGACGCCGGACATCCCCGGAACCTGCCAATACGTCACCAGGTGCTCGATAATGTCCGCGTAATCGCGGGCGGTGTACACGCCGATGCGCTGTGCGACCACGGAGAATCGGCTGAACAGATCGCGCTCGATGCCGTCGGACATCAGACGGGCGGGCATCGTCACCTTGGTTTTCATCATCTCCTCAAGGGCGACCAGCGTCCCGCGCGGGTCGAGCTCGAAGAGTTTCTTGACAAAGTTTTTATAGGCTTCCTCATGTCGAGCCTCATCCCCCGCCACCAGATTGCACATCTTGCCCAGGGTGGCGTCCCCGCTGCGACTGGCCAACTGCGCCACATTGCCGTGTGAGACTCGGGTGGCACGCTCTTGAAACGAGGTATACATCAAACCTTTGTAGGGGTCGTTGGCGGTTTTCGGATCAAAGCCATTCCTGATGAGATGCTGCGTGGTGACTTCCACGGCTCGCATATTGACGCGGCCCGAGAGGTAGAGATACGCCGTGAGGAGCTGCCCGTGCCGATTTTCTTCGGCCGTCCAGCCGCGGATCCAACGCGCCCAGGGATCATCACTGGCACCCGTCTGATCGCTCAACCCCTCATGCCGATTGATCATGGTTTGGTAGGAGGGCAGCGCTTCTTCGGTGATGGTATCGCCGACCAGGACCACAAGGAGCTCATCCGATACGCCGGCCGCTGCGTTGCGCAGCGATTGCACCGCCTCATGCCAAGGATCTGCCGTGAGGTCCGGAAGGAGATCGCTCGGCTGCCAGCTCTCCGCCGTGGGACTGAGCCACGTCAGCTGCTCTTCGACGAACCCCGCCATTGACTGGATCACGTCTCGATGAGCGTTCATGTTCCTAGCTGTCAGGTATCGGGATTCGTGACGCGAAAGACCAGCGCGGCAAGTGCCCCGCCCGCAACCTGTGCGGTGAGGAACACCCAGAGATTCGCCGGGGCAACCAAACCCATGAGTGTCGCGCCCATGGCGACGGCCGGATTGAACGCACCGCCGGAAATATTGCCTCCGGCATATACGGCGGCCGTCACCGTGAATCCAATCGCCAAGCCGAAGTATGAGTTGCCGGCCGTTGTCTTGGTGGTCGCGACATTCAGCACGACGTAGGCGAGTGCAAAGGTGAACACCAACTCGACCAGGAACGCTGGTAACGCCTGCGGCTGCAGGGCGACGACTGCGCTGCCGCGCTTTAAGAAACAGACCAGTATCGATGCGAGCACTGACCCGAGGACCTGCGCACCGACGTAGGGCAAGGCGTCTTTCGTCTTACACGTTCCCCGCAGCCACACTGCCAGTGTGACCGCCGGGTTGTAATGTCCGCCTGAGATGGGACCGCCGGCGTAGATCATCGTCATCAAGATCGCGCCGATCGCCAGCGGCGCCATGGCCCCTGCCCCGGGGGCCACCACGGTGAGCCCAATGACCAGCACTAGGAAGAACGTGCCCAGAGCTTCTACGAGCGCCTTCTGCATTGGATGCTCATGCCGCGTGCGTCGCAGCCTCTTTCGCGTAATTGGACAAGCCTTGGAAATCCACAATCACCACCGGCTCGTTGCCCACGACCCACCCGTCATGACCCGATGGCACGAGCGTCACGTCTCCGGCCTTGCACTCTACTTCGGTCCCATCATCCATGCGAATGCGCAGCGTGCCAGAGATCTGGTACCCGAAGTGCGCGGCCTCGCAGCTCTTCGTGTTGGCGATGGGCTTCACACAGGTGGACCAGCGCCATCCCGGCTCAAACGTCGCGCGGCCAATCATGGCATCGCCTAACTTGACCAGCTCCACTTTGCCCTTGGTGAACGTCCTCACCTCATCCGGTTGCTGAAAGTTTCTCGACTCAACTTTCGCCATCCCTGCACCCTCCCGTTTCTCTACGCTTCGGTGACGACTCCCGCTGCTCCTATCCCAAGACATTCTATCATAGTGGTCGAAGAAGGAAGCTCCCTCGCCCCGCCCGCAAGCTCCTGCGCCAACTTCGACCCGTGCAGCTCCACATCAGCTTGGACAACCAAAAAGCTGCCTTCCTCGTGACTTACTATCTGCAATTAGCGTTGCGTGTGGTATAACTATGTGCTATTGTAGTTGCACATGGTAAACCTCGTCAAGCGCCAACATTGGCTCAACGCTGTCGCAGAGGCCTGGACCCGCCGCTCGGTGATTTGGCTCTCCGGTGTGCGGCGGACCGGTAAAACCTCGCTTTCCCAGAGTCTGGATCGGGTGGAGTACTTCGATTGCGAGTTGCCACGCGTCCGGCGGATGCTTGACGATCCGGAGGGCTTTCTTGGGAGCGTCAGCGGCAAGCGGATCATCCTGGATGAGATCCATCGCCTACGGGCACCCGCCGAGGTGCTCAAGATCGCTGCGGATCATTATCCGAAGCTCCGGGTGCTCGCCACCGGGTCTTCAACATTGGGGGCGTCCCGCAAGTTTCGCGACACGCTGACCGGACGGAAAGCGGAGCTATGGCTGACTCCGATGATCCTTGAGGACCTCGCGGATTTCCACCGTGAAGCGCTGCCACACCGTCTGCTTCGCGGTGGGTTGCCGCCCTTCTTTCTCGCACAGATGGCGCCGGACCGAGACTTCCAAGAATGGATGGACG
>CAYJRJ010000011.1:0-37379 GCA_964372775.1 uncultured Planctomycetales bacterium
GCAGGCGCGGCTCATGAGCCAGGCGATGCGCAAGCTCACCGCGGCGATTGCGCGCTCGAAGACGTGCTGCATCTTCATCAACCAGATCCGCGAGAAGATCGGCGTGATGTTCGGCAATCCCGAGACAACACCCGGCGGCCGGGCGCTCAAGTTCTACTCTTCGGTGCGCATCGACCTGCGCCGCATCGATACGATCAAGGTGGGGGACCGGGCGGTCGGCAATCGCGTGCGCGCGAAGATCGTGAAGAACAAGGTCGCCCCGCCGTTTCGCCAGGCCGAGTTCGACATCCTCTTTGATGAAGGGATTTCGAAGGCGGGCAGCCTGCTCGATCTCGGGGAGCAGGTGGGGGTCATCCAGCGGCAGGGCAGTTGGCTCTCGTACGGCGACACGAAGCTCGGGCAGGGCCGTGAGAGCGCGAGAATGTTTCTGCGAGAGAATCCGAAGCTGGTCCAGGAGCTCGATGAGAAAATCCGCCAGCGCGCCGAACACGAAACACAGAAAACATCAGCCGGAAAAGAGCCGCGTGCGGAAGAGGTGGCGGCCCACCAGTCGTAAACATCATGCACGGAGGATGAAGGGATGATCGTGCGTCAGATCGTGTTGGCGGTTGTGCTCGTGGGCGTCGTCCTGGGCGGCCTGCTGCTCGGCCGGGTGGACTTGTGGTCCAGTAGTGCTAAGCCCGCCGGCCAGCAGCAGTCGTTCCTGTCAACGGCCCAGGCGGCACCCACGGCCGGCGAAGCCGAGGTTCTGCAGTCCGCCTTCATTCGCATCGCCCAGCAGGTGGGGCCTGCGGTCGTGACGATATCAACGGAGCAGATCGAGCGGGTCAAACAATACATGCGAATCCACCCGTTTTTCGGCGGGCAGGATCCGTTTGAAGACTTCTTCCGACAGTACTATGGCGATGTGCCCGAGCGCGAGTTTCATCGCTTCGGGTTGGGTTCCGGGGTCATCATCGATGAGCAGGGCTACATCCTGACCAATGAGCACGTAGTCGGCGATGCGGAGAAGATCACGGTGACGCTGACGGATGGACGGGAGTTGACCGGAGCGATCAAGGGGAAAGACCCGCGCTCGGATCTGGCGGTGATCAAGATCGATGCGAAGAACCTCGTCGGTGCTCGGCTCGGCGACTCCTCGACCGTCACGGCCGGGCAGTGGGCGGTCGCACTCGGTAATCCGTTTGGCTTGATGGGCAGCGGCCCATCGGCGCGCGCGATCGGCACCGAGCCGACCCTGACGGTCGGCGTGATCAGCGCGCTCAACCGGCAATTGCCGCGGATGTCCCGCTACGACCGCGACTATTCGGATCTGATCCAGACGGATGCGGCGATCAACCCAGGCAACAGCGGCGGCCCGCTGCTGAACTTGCAGGGCGACGTGGTTGGTATTAATGTGGCGATCCTGAGCCCCTCGGGGGCGTTCGCCGGCGTCGGGTTCGCGATTCCGGTGAACAAAGCCAAGAACATCCTCAGCGAACTGATCGAGGGGAAGCAGATCATTTATGGGTGGTTGGGGATTCAGATCCAGGACATTACGGATGATGTCGCGGAATACTACAAGCTCTCAGAGCGCGAGGGCGTGCTCGTCTACCAGGTGCTGCCGGAGAGCCCGGCGAGCTCGGTCGGCATGAAAGACGGCGATATCATCAAGGTCTTCAACGGCAAGGCGATTCACCACTCACGCGAGCTCATCGACATGGTCAGCGGCACAAAGACGGGCAAACGGGTGGCGGTGGAGATCTTGCGTGACGGCAAACCGCACACGCTGCAGGTCGAAATCGGCGAGCGGCCTGCCGACCTGGACGCCGCCGGCCCCGGCGGCGTCACGGAGACCTGGCGCGGCGTGCAGGTGGCGCCGCTGAGTCCGGAGCACGCGGAGCAGTTCAATCTCCCGCCCGGGACGGCGGGCGTCCTCGTCGTCGAGGTGGAAGAGGGAAGCCTCGCGGAGCAAGCGGGTTTACGCTCCGGCGATGTGATCAACGAGATCAACCGCATGCGCATTGAGGCATTGAACGACTACCGCAAGGCCACCGCCCAGGTTAAGGGCAACGCGTTGGTCAGAACCAACCGAGGGTATGTCGTCGTCAAAGCCGGGCCGTAGCATATCCAAACACTGACTTCACACCACAGATGGCACAGAAAACCACAGAAACACAGAGAAGGTGTACGGACCACACCTCTGTGTCTCTGTGGTGATTCTGTGGTTCTGTGGTGTCACTAGGGGTTTCGCACGACCTCCAGTATTTCTCAGGCTTTGACCGCCACGATCCGTTACCTCCGTGCGGGGACCCATTCCACCCAGGACGTCCGGGCCTATCTGCAGCGTCGGGGCGTTTCATCGTCCGTCATCTCGCGTGTCGTGGCGGTCTGCCAGGCGCGGGGTGTGCTCGATGATCGCGCCTGCGCGCGGTTGCTCGCGGATCAGTGGGCGCGGCGCGGCTGGGCGTGGGCGGTCATTGCGGCCAAGCTCGCCGAGAGGGGCGTTGGTGAGCCGGGGAGGGCGGCCGCGGCCCGTGCCGTGGGTGCCACAGGCGCTGATGACGAGGCTAGGGCGCGTGAGCTGATCGCCCACACCACGCGCGCAGGCCGGACCGACGCCGCGCGACGGCGCAGCCTGCGGCTGCTCGCCGCGCGGGGCTTCGACGACGCGCTGATCGAGCAGGTCGTCACCGAGCTCTTCGGTTCCATCCCATCACATGCAGAGTCGTGAGATTCGAGAGAGATTTTTGTCCTTTTTCGCCGAGCAGGGGCACACCGTCGTGCCCAGCGATGGGTTGATTCCCAGCGGCGACCCGACGGTGCTGTTCACCTCCGCCGGCATGAATCAGTTCAAGGACTGCTTGTTAGGCAAGCGGACGGATCTGACGCGCGCGGCCTCATGCCAAGTCTGTTTGCGCACAGGCGATTTGGAGAACGTGGGCCGCACGCCCAGCCACCATTCGTTCTTTGAAATGCTCGGCAACTTCTCCTTCGGCGACTACTTCAAGGCCGAGGCAATCCAGTGGGGCTGGGAGTTTTTGACCGGCACGCTGGACTATGCCGGAAAGCGCCGCAGCCGCGCCGCCGAGCACTGCCTGAGCCTGCCGGCCGCGAAACTCTGGGTCAGCATCTACGAGCAAGACGAGGAGGCGTTCACGTTGTGGCGCACTCTCGGTCTGCCCGCGGAGCGCATCAAGCGGTTCGGGCAGAAGGACAACTTCTGGCCGGCCAACGCGCCGACGGTCGGCCCGAACGGCCCATGCGGGCCCTGCTCGGAGATCTACTTCGATGCGGACGGCACGGTGCATGGATCGAAGTCGGTGGAAGTGTGGAACCTGGTCTTCACGCAGTTTGACCGCCAGCCGGACGGCACGCTCAAGCCGCTGCCCAAGCCGAACATCGATACCGGCATGGGACTGGAACGGTTGACGCGCGTGGTGCAGGGGGTGGAAACCGACTACGAGACGGATCTGTTCGCGCCGGTCCTGCGCGCGATCCGCGCGCTGCCCCGTGGCAAGAAGGTGAAGGCCGAGCAGGCGGTGTTTGCCGAGCGCGCGATCGCGGACCATCTGCGGGCGATTGTCTTCTTGATGGCCGAGGGGCTGCGGCCGTCCAACGAGTCGCGCGGCTACGTCCTGCGGATGCTGATCCGCCGGGCCTACCGGCTGGGACGCGTCGGGTTAGATCTGTCCGTTGGCGGACGCGCCGTACTTCTCGCATCGCTCATCCAGTCGGTTGAGCAGACGATGAACGGCTCGCCGTACAGCGAGCGGCTCGCGCAGGAGCGCGACATCATTCGCCGCACCCTCGAGCAGGAGGAGAACCAGTTCGTCGAGACGCTCGAAGCGGGCACGGCCCGGCTTGAAGAGTTGATGGCCTCAGCGGCGCGCAAGACGATCGGCGGCGACGACGCCTTCAAGCTGTACGATACGTATGGATTTCCGCTTGAGCTGACGATGGACATGGCGGCTGAGCGCGGCTTCATCGTGGACCGGGCAGGCTTTGAGCGAGCGCTCACGTCCCAGCAGGAGCGCTCGCGCGCCGCGAGCCAGTTTGGCGGAGGCATCTTCGTCTCTGACGCCCTGCAGATCCGCGCCCAGATCCCGCAGCTGCCGGAGAAGGACGCGCAGTTCATCGGCTACGAGCAGCTCGACGCCGACGCCGTGGTCAAGGGATTATGGGACGGGACGCAGTGGGTGGCTCATGCGGCGGCGGGCCAGCGTGTAGGCATCGTGCTGGACCACTCTCCCTTGTATGGCGAGGCCGGCGGCCAAGTCGGTGATGTCGGGGCGATCGAGAGTCCGAAGGGCCGCGCCGCCGTGGAACAGACCACGTGGGTGGATGACGTGCTGGTGCACCATGCGCAGGTGGCGGAGGGGGCGCTGCGCGTGCAGGAGACCGTGCGGGTGCGCGTCGATGCCCAGCGGCGCCTGAAGGTCGCGCGCAGCCACACGGCGACCCACCTGCTGCACTGGGCGCTGCGCAAGGTACTCGGGCCGGAGGCGGTTCAGGCGGGCTCATTCGTCGAGGTGGAGCGCGTGCGGTTTGACTTTTCCTCGCGGACACCGCTCCACGAAGAACAGCGGTACGAGGTCGAGACATTGGTGAACCAGCGTGTGGGGCTGGCGGATGAGGTGCGCGCCGCGTCGATGCGCCTCGACGAGGCGAAACGCGCGGGGGCCCTGGCCTTGTTCGGGGAAAAGTACGGCTCAGCAGTTCGCGTGGTCTCCATCGGCGACTACTCGAAGGAGCTGTGCGGCGGCACGCACCTGCCGCACACCGGCTACGTGGGCACCTTCATGATCGTGGGCGAGAGTTCCATCGCGGCCGGCACGCGGCGTGTTGAAGCGCTGGTGGGTGAGGCGGCTCTCGCACAGCATCACCAGCAGCAGCGCTTGCTGCAGGAAGCCGCCAAGCGCCTGGGCCGCCCGGCGACAGACGTGGTGCAAGGCTTGGAGGAACTATTGGAACAGCTCAAGCGGATGGAGCGTGAGCGCAAGACGCTCCAGGGCGAGTTGGCCAAGGTGGAAGCGCAGCGGCTCGTGGCCGAGGGGAAGCAAATCAACGGGATTACGCTGGTGACCTCGACCATCAAACACGCGGACCGCGAGCTGCTCGCCGTTCTGGCGGATGCGGTGAGGAACTCGCTGCGGCAGGACGGGGTGGTCCTGCTTGCCTCGTCTGATGGCCCGGCGAACGTCTCGCTGGTGATGGCGACGACGACCAACCTCACCACGCGGATTCACGCCGGGCAGCTGCTCAAGGCCATCTCGCCGCTGACCAAGGGCAGCGGCGGCGGGCGGCCGGAGTTCGCGCAGGCCGGGGGCAAGGATCCCTCGGGCATTCCCGCCGCCCTCAAGCGTGCAGAAGAACTTATCAGAGAAGCGTTAAGCACAGAGACACAGAAGAAGGAAAAACCATGAAACGATATGCTCACACCACAGAAACACAGAGAAGTGCGAGGCCCTCTCTGTGTCTCTGTGGAATTCTGTGCTTCTGTGGTGTCAAGGTGATGGAATGAAGATTATTTCAACAGTCAGTAAGGAATGGCAGCGGCTGTGCGCGCGACAAACCGTGCGCCGCAAGCGGATCGAAGAGCGCGTCCGGCACATCGTCGATGATGTCCACCAGGACGGCGATGAGGCGCTCCTGCGCTACACCCGACGGTTCGATGGGGTGCGGCTCACACCCAGGCAGCTGCGTGTGACCGAGGCGGAGACCTCCGGGGCGTTTCAGCACGTGGATCCGAAGTTTGCGCTGCAGCTGAAGGTGGCTATCCAGAACGTGCAGGCGTTCTACGGGCGGCCGCGCCTGAAGCCCGTGCGGGTGGTGGATGGCGACGGGGTGGTGCTCGGCGAACAGTTTGACCCGATCGAGCGGGTGGGCGTCTACATTCCCGGCGGCACGGCGAGCCTGGTGTCCACGGTCTACATGACGGTCGTCCCCGCCAAGCGGGCGGGGGTGAAGCGCGTCATCTTGGCGACCCCGCCCCGGAAAGATGGCAGCGTGAACCCGCACATTCTCGCGGTGGCGAGCCTGCTCGACGTCGATGAAGTCTACAGGGTGGGCGGCGCGCAGGCCATCGCCGCGATGGCGTTTGGAACGAAAACGATCCCCAAGGTCGATAAGATCGTCGGTCCGGGCAATGCGTTCGTCGCCGAAGCCAAGCGCCAGGTCTTCGGGTTTGTCGACGTCGACACGATCGCCGGCCCCTCAGAGATCGCCGTGATCGCGGACCGTTCGGCAGCACCCTCGTATGTGATCGCGGATTTGCTCGGTGAGACCGAGCATGCCGGTAGTCTGGGCTTTCTCATTACGACGTCGAGGGCCCTGGCGGTCTTGGCGAGAAAGCAGGTGCCGGGCGGCTACTGCCTGGTCGTGAAGAATCTCGATGAGGCGGTGGCGGCGGCAAACTCGCTCGCACCAGAGCATCTGGAGATCATGGTGCGCCGGCCACAGAAGCTGGCCAAACGCATCACGCGGGCCGGGGCGATGTTTCTCGGGCCCTACTCGCCGGTCACGGTCGGCGATTATGTCGCCGGGCCCAGCCACGTGTTGCCGACCGGGGGTGCGGCGGCCACGTTTTCCGGTCTGGGGATCGATGACTTCATCCGCCGCACGCACGTGATCAGCTATACGAAGAAGGCGTTAGAGCGGATGCGTGAGCCCTTGGAGCGTTTGACGGCGATCGAGGGGTTGCCGAAGCACTTCGACGCGGTGAAGGTGCGATTGATTTAGCACAGATTCCACAGATGTCAAAAGCAGATTCTCAAAGGCAGATTTCACAGATGGAGGAGTTCATCGAATGACATCTTCAAGGGGTAATCTGTGTAATCGGGTTTTACAATCTGTGTAATCACGCAAAAAATGCGACAGGCGACGATGGCACGCCGGAGCAAAGAGACCAACATCGAGATCCGCTTGAATCTCGACGGCCGCGGCACAACCGCGGTCAAGACAGGGATCCCGTTTCTTGACCACATGCTCACGCTCTTCGGGACACACGGCTTGTTCGACCTCACCGTCAAGGCCAAGGGGGATTTGGAGATCGACCGGCACCACACCAACGAGGACATCGGGCTAGTACTCGGCCAAGCACTCGACCGCTCGCTCAAGGATCGCAAAGGGATCACGCGATTCGGGTTCGCGTACGTGCCGATGGATGAGGCGCTTGCGCGCGCCGTCCTCGATATTTCCGGGCGGCCAAAGCTTGTCCTGCGCGATGCGCGCGGCCGGCAGTCCAAGCACGCCCTAACCTCCAGCAGCGCGTATCAGTGGGGCGATGCGGAGCACTTTCTGGAGTCGTTCGTGCGGACCTCGAAGATTACGCTGCACATCGATGTGCTGGCAGGCTCCGACTTCCACCACACCTGCGAGGCGGTGTTCAAGGCGCTAGGGCGCGCGCTGAGCCAGGCCACGCGCCTCGACCCCCGCGTGAAAGGTGTGCCTTCATCAAAGGGCCGCCTGTAGCAGTGGCTAGGTGGCAACGTGGCTAAGTGGCAGAGATGCGGGATACCGTGCTAGGCCGCTGGGTCACGCCGTGGTTCATTTGCCACCCAGCCACCTTGCCACTCTGCCACTAATCAGATGATTACGATTGTCGATTACGGCATGGGGAATCTGCGCAGCGTCTCGAAGGCGCTGGAGTCGTTGGGCGCGTCGGTCCGCGTCTCCAGTGATCCGCGGGACGTGGCCGGCGCGGCGAAGCTCATCCTCCCGGGTGTCGGGGCGTTTCCTGCCGCGATGCGGGAGCTTGCCGCCCGCCGCTTGGTCGACCCGATCAAGGCGGCCATCACCTCCGGGACACCGTATCTCGGGATTTGCCTGGGGCTGCAGCTGCTCTTTGAGCGCAGCGAGGAGGGGGAAGGCGCCATGGGACTCGGCGTCTTGCCAGGCGTCGTGAAACGTTTTTCCTTCGATTCCGCACTCCGCACTCCGCACTCCGCACTCAAAATCCCCCACATGGGGTGGAATCAAGTAAGACAGAGACAGGAGACAGGAGACAGGAGACAGGTGGAGTGCCCTTTGCTCAAAGATATTAAGGAAGGCAGTTTCTTCTACTTTGTGCACTCGTACTATGCGGATCCGAAGGATCGCTCCGTGGTGGCGTTGGAGGCGGACTACGGCGGGCGGTTTGCGGCGATGGTCTGGCGCAACAACCTCTACGCGACACAGTTCCATCCAGAGAAAAGTCAAACGGTCGGGTTGCAACTGCTACGAAACTTCGTGGGACTGTCATGAGGTAGGGCAGGGGGCGGGAGACAGGGGGTGGGGCCATGCGGACACAGCCCTCGCCCCGTGCCCCACGCCCCTTGCCCCAATCTACGATGATCATTCTTCCCGCAATCGATTTGCTCGACGGTAAAGTCGTCCGGCTCGCGCAAGGCAAGCGCGAGGCGGTCACGGTGTATTCGACGGACCCTGTCGCGGTCGCGGCGCGCTGGGTCGAGGCCGGCGCGACGTGGCTGCACGTGGTCGATTTGAATGGAGCGTTTGACGGCACCTACATCAACTTGCCGTTCGCCCGGCGCATCATCGCAGCCTGCCAGGTCAACGTGGAGTTGAGTGGTGGCATCCGCACGCAGGAGACGCTCGAGCGCGCGGTCGCCGCAGGCGCGGCGCGCGTCGTGCTGGGTACGAAAGCCTGCGAGGACCCCGCGTTTGTCGAGGCGGCGACCAAGCGGTACGGCCTCAAGATCGCTGTGGCCATTGATGCCAGAGCCGGGCAGGTCGTTTCGCGCGGGTGGGTGAGTGCTACGCCGCTGACCCCGGCGCAACTGGCGCGCAATGTCAAGCAGCTCGGCGTCGAAACGATCATCTGCACCGATGTGAGCCGCGATGGGATGCTGCAGGGGCCGAACCTGGAGCTGCTCGGCAGCGTGTTAGATGTGGGGCCCTCGCAGCTCATCGCCTCCGGGGGGATCGCGTCACTGGAGGATCTGCGCCGTCTCAAGCCGCTTGAGCCGCGCGGCGTCGTTGGCGCCATCATTGGCAAGGCGCTGTATGAGGGCAAGATTGATTTGCGCGAAGCGATCAAGGCGATCGGCTGATGCTCGCCAAACGGATCATTCCATGCTTAGATGTCAATCAGGGCCGCGTGGTCAAAGGCGTCAAGTTTGTGAGCTTACGGGACGCGGGCGATCCGGTCGAGGCCGCCAAGGCCTATAATGATGCGGGCGCGGATGAGCTGGTCTTTCTCGATATTACGGCGAGCCACGAGCAGCGGCCGATCATTCTCGAGGTCGTCGCAAAGACCGCGGCGGTGGCCTTCATGCCGCTGACCGTGGGCGGTGGTATTCGGACGGTCGAGGATATCCGCGCGCTGCTGGGCGCGGGCGCGGATAAAGTGTCGATCAACACGAGCGCGGTGGAGCGGCCGGATTTCATCAATGAGGCCTCGGAGCGCTTCGGAGCGCAGTGCATCGTTGTCGCGATCGATGCCAAGAGAGTGGGGAATGCGGAATTCGGAATGCGGAATAGGGATTCCGCACTCCGCACTCCGCACTCCGCATTGCGATGGGAAGTCTACACGCACGGAGGGCGCACGCCGACGGGACACGATGCGGTGGCATGGGCGAGCGAAGCCGAGCGCCGCGGGGCAGGGGAGATTCTGTTGACAAGCATGGACTGTGATGGCACCAAGCGAGGCTATGACTTGGAGCTCACGAGGGCGGTGAGCGAGAGCGTTGGCATTCCGGTGATCGCCTCCGGGGGTGCTGGCGCGCCAGAACATTTTTATGAGGCACTGACCACCGGTGGAGCCGATGCGGCGCTGGCCGCCTCGCTGTTTCACTTCGGCGAGCTCTCGATTGGCGAGTTAAAACGCTATCTTGCGACGCGAAGCGTTGCGGTGCGCCTATGAATCCAAAATCCAAAATCCAAAATCAAAAATTCGCCTGTTCGTCTTTGCTGAAGGTTCTTCGCTTCGATGACCAAGGTCTCATCCCGGCCGTCATCCAGGATGCGATAAGCAAGCAAGTCTTGACCCTGTGCTACCTGAATCGGGAGGCGCTGCGGAAGAGTCTTGCGACCGGGACCGTCTACGTATTTCGCCGATCGCAGCACCGGCTCATGCAAAAGGGTGAGACCTCAGGACACATGCAGCTTATCCGGCAAGTCCTGGTCGACTGTGAAGGGAAATCGCTCGTGTTCGTCGTGCAGCAGCGAGTGGCCGCCTGCCACGCGGGTTACTTCACGTGCTATTTCCGACGCCTCTCCAAGAGGGGTGCGTTGACGGTGAGCGGTCGGAAGGTGTTTGACCCGAGAACGGTCTATCGGACCCGCTGATGGAGATCCGCCCCTCCGCTGCAGAATTCGCGAAACTCGCCCGCCAGGGCAACGTGATCCCGGTGTACGGGGAGCTGCTGGCTGACTTGGAAACGCCGGTCAGCGCGTTCCTCAAACTGGATGACGGGCGGTTCAGCTACCTGCTGGAGTCGGTCGAAGGGACGGAGAAGGTCGCGCGGTTTTCATTTCTCGGCAGCCGCCCGCGCATGGTCGTCACCAGCGCCGGACGGCACATGGAGGTCTCCGAGTATCGTGATGGGCGCTCGTCGAGCGTCCGCCGGTTCGAGACCCAGGACGACCCGCTGGCGGAGATCGAGCGGCTCATGCGCCAGTTCCGGTTTGTGCCAGTACCAGGGCTGCCGCGCTTTTGCGGCGGGCTGGTGGGCTACCTCGGCTACAACGTCGTGCGGTTTCTCGAGCGGCTGCCGGCGCACCAGCTCGATGACTTGCATGTGCCGGATCTGATGCTGATGCTGACCGACACCATGGTGATCTTTGACCATGCGCAGCACAAGCTCCTGCTGGTGGTCAACGCGCAGACGCAGGGCCGCAGCCCGGCGCGCGTCTATCGTGAGGCTGTGGTGACGATTGAGCAGTTGGCGGCGACACTACGCACACCCCTCAGGTTGGCTCGGACGCGACGCACCACCCGACACCCCTCGGCCGCGGTGCGGGCGAACATCGGCGAACCGGAATTCACCCGCATGGTGGAGCGGGCCAAGGCGTATATCCGTAATGGCGACATCATCCAAGTCGTCCTGTCCCGGCGCTTCGAGCGGCCCGTGGGCGGCGATCCGCTCGATCTCTATCGCGCTCTGCGCACCGTCAACCCCTCGCCCTATATGTTCCTGCTTCGCTTCGGCTCGCTGTGCCTGGTCGGCTCCTCCCCGGAGATGTTGGTGCGCTGTGACGAGGGGCGGCTCGAAACGCGGCCGATCGCCGGCACGCGCCCGCGCGGCGCCACTGAGGCTCAGGACGAGCGGCTGATTCGCCAGTTGCGCACCAGTCCCAAAGAGCGCGCCGAGCACCTGATGCTCGTGGACTTGGGCCGCAACGACCTGGGTCGCGTGGCCCGACCCGGCTCGGTGCGCACGCCTGAGCTGATGGTGGTGGAGAAGTACTCCCATGTGCTGCATCTGGTCAGCGGGGTGACCGCGAGGCTGCGGCCGGGCAAGACCGCCGCGGATGTGCTGCGCGCCACGTTTCCCGCGGGCACGGTGACCGGCGCGCCCAAGGTGCGCGCGATGGAGATTATCTCGGAGCTGGAGCGTCACGACCGCGGCCCGTATGCCGGCTCGGTGGGGTACCTGAGCTTCTCCGGTAATCTCGATACCTGCATTACCATTCGCACGATCCTCGTGAAGGATCGGCGCGCCTATGTCCAGGCAGGAGCCGGCATCGTCGCGGACTCGCAGCCGGCGCGCGAGTATCAGGAAACGCTCAACAAGGCTCAAGGGATGCTGCAGGCGATGGAACTGGCCGAAAGAGGATTGATGAGGTCCTGATGATCTTGATGATCGACAACTACGATTCTTTTACGTACAACCTCGTGCAGTACTTCGGCGAGCTGGGTGAGCATCTGGTGGTCAAGCGCCACGACGCGATCACGATCGCGGGGATCAGGCGGCTGCGGCCCGCGAGCATCGTCATCTCGCCGGGGCCGGGGCGGCCGTCGGATGCGGGGATCTCCAACGAGCTCATCCGCGCATTCGCGGGGAAGATTCCGATCCTGGGGGTATGCCTGGGCCATCAGTGCATCGGCGAGGTCTTCGGTGGGGAGGTGGTTCGTGCGAGCCGGCCCATGCACGGCAAGACGTCGAAGATCTACCACGCGAAGTCGGCCCTCTTCACCGGCTTGCCGAATCCCTTTGAGGCGACCCGCTATCACTCGTTGATCGTCAAGCGCGAGACGCTGCCCAAGGAGCTCCTCGTGACCGCCTGGACGCATGAGCGCGAGATCATGGGGCTGGCCCACCGCCGCCTGCCAATTTACGGCGTGCAGTTTCATCCGGAGTCGATCCTCACCTCCGTCGGCAAGGATTTGCTCCGCAATTTCCTGTCGCTGGCGCGCGCCTCCCGGCGCCGGCACCCCCACCGCTGACGACTGATGGGCACGCTGACGTTTGAGCACCCGCTGCGCGCAGACGAGATGCGCTCCGTGATGACGTCCATCATGAAGGGGGAGCGCTCAGCCGAGGGCATTCGCGCGTTTCTCGTAGCACTCGCCAAGCGAGGGGAAACCGCCGAGGAGATCGCGGCCGGGGTCGAGGTGCTGCGCGCCCACGCGCTGCCGCTGCCGCTCTCGCGCGCTTACGAGCTGTGCGATACCTGCGGCACCGGAGGCGACGGACAGGGGACGATCAACGTCTCGACGCTGGCCGCGCTCGTCGCCGCAGCCGCCGGCGTGCGCGTGGCCAAGCACGGCAATCGCGCGGCGTCCAGCCGGTGCGGCAGCGCAGACCTCTTGGAGGTGCTGGGCATCAACCTGGCAGCGTCTCCCCAGCAGGTGGCCCGGTGCATTGAGGACGTCGGCTTTGGCTTTTGCTTCGCGCCGGCGTTTCACCCTGCGATGAAGATTGTCGCGCCGGTCCGCAAGGCGCTGGGGATTCGCACGATCTTCAATCTCATCGGTCCGCTCGCCAATCCGGCGCCACTGACGTTTCAGCTGGTAGGCGTCTCTGAGCCTCGGCTCTTGCGGCCGATGGCCGAGGCGCTGGTCCGTCTGGGCGTGCGGCATGGCCTGGTGGTGCGCGGCGATGATGGGCTGGATGAGGTCACGACCACGACCACGACGACGTACCTGGAAGTGCGCGACCGGTCGATCACGCAAGGGCGCCTGGATCCGATGGCCGTGGGGATTTCAACGGCGGGGCTCGATGCGCTGCGCGGCGGCGACGCGGCGCGCAATACCGCCATCGCCCGCGAGGTCTTGCAGGGGACGCCATCCGCCGCCCGTGAAATCGTGCTGCTGAACGCCGGCTGCGCGGTCTATGTCGCCGATCAGGCCGCGACGATTCAGGAGGGGGTGCAGCAGGCGCGCGAGGCCCTGGAACATCAGCGAGCGTTGCGCCTGCTCGAGCGAGTGCGGGAGCTCAGCCATGCTGGATGATATTGTGATGAGCAAGCAGCAGGAAGTGGAAGCCGCCAAGGACCAGCTGCCGTTTGAGGATCTC
The DNA here is from genome assembly GCA_964372775.1 of uncultured Planctomycetales bacterium. Lineage (GTDB taxonomy): Bacteria > Omnitrophota > Gorgyraeia > Aquiviventales > Aquiviventaceae > CAYJRJ01. Next base: position 13,443 of record CAYJRJ010000011.1, read on the forward strand.
AAGGCGCACCTGGCGAACCACTTCACCGAGCGCAGTTTTCGCAAGGCGCTGCACGTGCCGGGCACGCTCACGTTGATCGCGGAGCTCAAGCGCAAGTCGCCCTCGAAGGGGATGCTGCGGGAGCGGTTTGACCCGGTCCACCTGGCCCAGACGATGCAGCAGGCGGGTGCGTCGGCGCTCTCGGTGCTGACCGATGAGACGTACTTTGGCGGCCACCTCGATTTTCTGCGCGATGCCAAACAGTTCACCGAGATTCCGGTGCTGCGCAAGGATTTCGTCATCGATCCGTACCAAGTGTACGAGTCGGCGTACCATCAGGCGGACGCGGTGCTGCTCATCGTGCGCCTGCTCGCCGAGGAGCAGCTCATCGCGTGCATGCAGGCGGCCGATCTGCTGGGGATGGAGCCGCTCGTGGAAGTCCACTCTCCGGAAGAGTTGAAGCTGGCCCTGGGTGTCGGCGCGCACGTGATTGGGATCAACCACCGCGACCTCAAGACGTTCCAACTCGACCCCATACTCTCCGAGCGGCTGGTGCCCACGATCCCCTCCGGCAAGATCATCGTGGCGGAGAGCGGCATTCAGAGCGCGCAGGACGTGCAGCGGATGAAGGCGCTCGGCGTCCACGCCCTGCTGATCGGCGAAGCGCTGATGACTGCGCCGGACCCTGCGGCGAAGATCCGAGAGCTGTTCGCTGGGACGTGGTGACGAGTGCTCAGGAGCGATATCAGATATCAGATGATATCTGATATCGCACGTTGACGTGAATGGTCACCAACCGGAATATCCATACGGTCGTCCGGACCCTCACGCGGCTCATTCGGCAGTGGGAAGAGCCGGTGGTCGGCCGCTACCGCGACGATCCGTTCACGACGCTCATCAGCTGCCTCCTAAGCCTGCGCACCAAGGATGAGACGACCCGCGCCGCCTCCCAGCGGCTCTTTCGCCTGGCGCGCTCGCCGCAGCGCATGAGCCGGCTCTCCCCGCGCGCCATTGAACAGGCCATCTACCCGGTGGGGTTCTATCGCACCAAAGCGCGCACGGTCCGTGCGGTCTGCAACACGCTGCTGCAACGCTACCACGGCCGGGTGCCGGATGATCTCGACGAGCTGTTGACGATCAAGGGGGTCGGGCGCAAGACGGCAAACCTCGTCGTCACGCTGGCGTATGCCAAAGACGGGATCTGCGTCGATACCCATGTCCACCGCATCAGCAACCGCTGGGGCTACGTCCGGACGAAGACGCCGGAGCAGACCGAAATGGCGCTGCGCAAGAAGCTCCCCAGACGCTATTGGCAGATCTATAATGATCGCTTAGTGACGTTCGGCCAGCACCTGTGCCATCCGACTTCGCCGTGGTGCAGCCGCTGCCCGCTCGAGGCGATCTGTCCGAAGCTCGGCGTTCGACATTTCCGGTAAACGTACGGGACAGTCCCTCCGCCAAAGTTCGTTGGCGGAGGGAGTGTCCCGGCATTTCGGAGGTACCATGTCAGTCTCTCTGCTTGCCCAACGACGTCTCGGGGCGTGGCTCATCGATCTGCTCATCGTCGCGGGGATCGGCACGCTGTTTCATTTCGTCGGGTGGCTCGCGACCGCCGCGTACTGGCTGTGCCGCGACGGCCTCTTCGAGGGGCAAAGCATCGGTAAGCGGCTCCTCGGGCTCAAAGTCGTCGTGGAGCCCTCAGGGGCTCGATGCGCCTGGAAGGCGTCGGTCATCCGCAATCTGCTCTGGGCCATTCCCGTGGTCAACTTCCTGATGGGTCTGACAGGACTCTATTATCTCTTCACGGATCCCGCCGGCCGCCACTGGGGCGATCGGCTCGCCGAGACCCGCGTGGTCAACGCCTCCGCCGTATGATAAGATGCGAAGGTCCATGACGATCTCGCTCACCGTCCGCGATCTGCCGCTCGCCGAACGTCCGCGGGAGCGGCTCACGCGCTTGGGGGCCGAGGCGCTCTCAGAGGCCGAATTGTTGGCGTGCGTGCTGGGCCGCGGGATCGCCGGCGAATCGGTGCTCGTGAGCGCAGCCCGGCTGCTCAAGACGTTTGGCACGCTGCGCGGCATCGCGGAGGCCTCCGTCGAGCAGCTCGCGAAGGTCTACGGCATCGGGCCGGCCAAAGCGGTGCAGCTCAAGGCCGTGGTGGAGTTAGCACGCCGCCTCTGCCTCTCCTCGAATGGGCATCGGCCCGTCGTGGAAAATGAGCAGGTCGCCGCCGACCTCGTGCGCCCCCACCTCGCCGATAAGACCAAAGAGCACTTCGTCGCGCTGCTGCTGGACAACCGCCACCGGCTCATCCGCCTGAGTCCCATCGCGATTGGGAGCCTCTCGGCGACGCTGGTGCATCCTCGCGAACTGTTCAAAGAGGCGATCGCGGCCTCGGCGGCTGCTGTCATCGTCGCGCATAATCATCCGTCCGGCGACCCCGCACCCTCGGCGCAGGATCTCGAGATGACCTCACGGCTCATGGAGGCGGGAACGCTGCTGGGCATCGAGGTGCTGGACCATTTGATTGTCGGAGCGAACGCGGTCGTGAGCCTCAAGGCCTCGATACCGCAACGAAGGAGACATCGCGGATGATGCGCGGACCTCGTCACCTACTCGTGGTCGTCCTCGTGGCGGGCATGTGGATGCCAGCCGGTTGGGCCCGGGAGCGGGTGGCGCCGCCCGAGGACCGCGTGGACGAGATGATGACGCGCTACAATCTCCATCCGGCGTTCGAGAAGCTGGGTCGCGGTGTCGCGAATTTCTTCGTGGGGTTCGCCGAGGTGCCGCTGAACATCCACACGCGCTACAGCGCGCACGATACCGGCGGCAGCTTCTTGACGGGTGCTGCGATCGGGTTCTTCAAAGGGGCGGTGCGCACGCTCGTCGGCGCCTATGAGACCGTGACGTTCTTCATCCCGTACCCCGAGGACTACCGGCCGATTTTGCCCACCCTGGAGTACTTCAATCGTTCCTCGAGGAAGACACCGCTCCCGCTTGAGTTCTGACGTGCGGCCGCGGCGAGCCCCTGGCCGTCTCACACCTCATGAAACACCTCTTGATCGTCGGCCGTCCCGGCGTCGGCAAGACCACGTTGATGAAGCGGCTGGTCCAAGCGCTGCGCCATTGCGCCATCGACGGGTTTCTCACCGAGGAACTGCGGGAAGACGAGCAGCGACGCGGGTTTTGGCTGAGCCCGCTGGACGGGCGCCAGGTGCTGCTGGCCCACCGGCAGCTAGAGAGCGGGGTGCGCGTGGGGCCCTACAAGGTCAACGTGGACGTCCTGGACTCAGTGGCGGTGCCGGTCATCGAGCGGGCGGTCCAGCGTGCGTTCATTCTCTTCTTGGATGAGCTGGGCAAGATGGAGCTATGCTCCGCGCGGTTTGAGGCCGTGGTGCAGGAGGCCTTCGATCACGGCCCGTCGATTGTCGCGACCGCGGGCGTGGCTCCTCTGCCGTTTCTCAACGCGATCAAGCGGCGCAAGGATGTAGAGCTCGTGCCGCTGACGGCCTCCAACCGCGGGGCGGTGCAGGAAGAGCTCGCCGCGCGGCTCAGGGCTTTGTGTGCGGAAGATGAGTCGGTGCGAGCACTCCAACGGCAGGCGGATCGTATTTGCGAGATGATCGTCGTGGGCGATGCAGCACCCATCGATATCGAGATCCAGCAGGCGGCACTTCGCGAAGCCGTGGCCCGCGCGTTTCCCGACAAGCAGCAGCTCTATTCACTGCTCTACGACAGCCGCTTCCGCCGTCTCTGGCAGCAATTTCGACATGGGTAGAAGTGGGGCAGGGGGCGGGAGACAGGGGGCGAGGGAATTCAGTTCGCCCCGCGCCCCGCGCCCCGCGCCCCTTCTCCCAAGAAGATACGCTTTATGAGCGCATTCTTGTGGGCACTACTCACCGCCATCATCTGGGGCATCGTCCCGCTGATGGAAAAAGTTGGGCTCTCCGGCTCGATTGCGCCGCACATGGGGGTGATGGCGCGCAGCGTGGGTGTCGTCATTGGATTTCTCTTCTTTGCACTCCTCTGGTCTCCGTGGAGCGCGCTGCAGAACCTCTCGTGGAAGACCTGGGCGTTGTTGGCGGGCGGCGGATTCCTGGCGAGCTTCGTCGGGCAGATGGCGTTCTATCAAGCGCTTAAGCACGGCGCGGTCTCGCAGATGACGCCGGTCGCCGGCGCCTATCCGCTCGTCGCCGCACTCCTGGGCTGGCTTGTGTTGCGCGAGCCGCTGACCCTAACCCGCCTCCTCGGGGTCGTTCTCGTCGTCTGTGGGGTGATTCTGTTACGTCGATGAGTACGGGACTGTCCCATTTTTTCACCGAACGGGTTCCCGTGCGAAAAAATGGGACTGTCCCGATTCGTGGCGTGGCGACCCCGAATACTGTCGGTCAGTGAGGAGCTCTCGAATCGCATGAGCACAAAGATCGGCATCGTTGGCCTTCCCAACGCGGGCAAGTCCACGCTGTTCAACGCGCTCACCAGCGGCCACGCCGCGGTGGCCCCCTATCCCTTCACGACAACCAACCCCAATATCGGCGTCGCGCATGTGACGGATGCGCGGCTGGACGCGCTGGCGGCCTGCGTGAAGCCGGACAAGGTCATTCCTGCGAGTGTCGAGTTCGTCGACATCGCCGGGCTCGTCAAGGGGGCGCATCAGGGCGAGGGGCTGGGTAATCAATTCTTGAGCCACGTGTTTGGCGTGGATGCGCTGCTCCATGTCGTGCGTTGCTTCGACGATGAGCACATCGCCCATCCGATGGGCCAGGTCGATCCGGCGCGCGACATCGAGGTCGTCAATACCGAGCTGCTGCTGAAAGACTTGGAGCTGCTCGAGCGGCGCAAGGAGAAAGAGCACAAGCTGGCCAAAAGCGGCGACAAGCATGCCATCCAACTCATGGGGCGGCTGGAGCGCTGGCACGCGGCGCTGGCCGCCGGCAAGACCGTCCGTAGCCTCGGGCTGTCGCCCGAGGATCATCCGAAGGCATCCGGGATAGACCTGCTCAGCGCCAAGCCGGCGCTCTACGCGGCGAACCTCAGCGAGCAGCCCAGTGAGCGCAGCAGCGCGTGGCTCGACGCGCTGCAAGCCCTGGCTGTGCGCGAGGGCGCGGGGCTGGTGACGTTTTGCGCCAAGCTCGAGGCGGAGCTGATGGAGCTCGAGCCTGCCGATCGGGTCGAGATGATGAGCGAGCTGGGACTGAACGAGTCGGCTCTGCCGCAAGTCATTCGCAGCGGCTACGCGCTGCTGCAGCTTGTGACATTTTTCACCACGGTCTCCAAGATCCTGCAAGCTTGGACCGTCCGCCGGGGCACGAAGGCACCGCAGGCGGCTGGGGTGATCCACACCGATTTTGAGCAGCATTTTATTCGCGCCGAAGTGATCCAGGCCGAAGCCCTCGTGCGCTGCGGCAGCGAAGCGCATGCGCGCACGCAGGGGCTGCTCAAGCAGGAGGGCAAAGACTACGTGGTGCAAGACGGCGACGTCATCCATTTTAAAGTTGGGCAATGACTCGTGGGACGCTCGTGTTGACGGAGCGCGAGATCGCGCGGCTCGTGGATCTGCGCACGACCATCCGTGTGACGCGCCAGGCGTATGAGGCGATGGCGCGCGGCGAGACGGTCATGCCGCCGAAGCTCTACCTGCCGCTGCCCGGCGGCAACGATTTCCGAGCCATGCCGGCCTTCCTCGCGCATCCGCCGGCTTGCGGTGTCAAGTGGGTCAACGTGCATCCGCGCAATCCGGCCAAGGGGCTGCCCACCGTGATGGCGGTCATCGTTATCAACGATCCGGCGACCGGTGTCCCGCTTGCCGTGATGGATGGGCTGTTGATCACCAAGTTGCGCACCGCCGCCTCGGCGGCAGTGGCGGCAAAGGCGCTGGCGCGTCCCGATAGCCGCGTCGTGGGTCTGGTTGGCTGCGGCGCGCAGGCGGATGCGCAGATCGCAGCACTCAAGGCGGTCTTGCCCATTCGTCGCGTGCAGGCGTGGGGCTATAGCTGCGGTCGGGCGCAGGCGTTTTGCCGGACGATGCGTCGGCGGCTCCCGTCGCTGACGTGGGTGGCAGCATCCTCGGTGGAGTCAAGCGTCCGGGACGCGGATATCGTGGTGACGATTACGCCCTCGCGCTGTCCGCTGGTGCGCCGCGCGTGGGTAGCTCCCGGCACGCACATCAACGCGGTGGGCGCGGATGCGCCCGGCAAGCAAGAGTTGGACCCGACGATCCTGCGCGACGCGCTGGTCGTGGTGGATCATCGCGAGCAGGCGATCCACGCGGGCGAGCTCAACGTGCCGGTGCGCCGCGGCCAGTATGATCCACGCAAGATCCATGCGACGCTAGGCGAGATCCTCATCGGCCGCAAACCGGGCCGCCGCAGCGCGCGTCAGCTCACGGTGTTTGACTCCACGGGATTGGCGATCCATGATGTCGCGCTGGGTGCTGCCATCGTCCGCTCCGCCCACCGCCGCCCCGTGGGTCATCGAGTGAAGCTGTTCGGGTAGGCGGAGCGCCTCCGCTCGACCCGCTCGCGCTGACGCGGGCTCAGCACGAATCGGGACAGTCCGTACGTTGACTTTGGTGAAGGTGCATGGTACAAGAGAAAACACGATGAGTGTTGTCACACCGGATGTCGTCAAAAACGTCGCGCGGCTCGCCCGCCTGCGCCTCGAAGGCCAAGCACTCGAGCAGTTTGCCGCGCAGATTGATGAGATCCTCGGCTACGTCCAGCAGCTTGCGGCGGTCAACACCGACCACGTCGAGCCGACGAGCCACGTCCTGCCGCTCTCCAACGTCCTGCGCAAGGACGAGCCGCAGCCAGCGCTCCCCTCCGAGGCCGTCGTGAAACTCGCGCCCGCCGCCCAAGCCCCGTTCGTGAAAGTGCCCAAGGTCATCGAGACCTAGTTCCGTCATGCCCGCAGGTGAGTTAGCCTCCAAGACGATTCATGAGCTGCGCGAGCTCCTCTCACGCGGCTCGATTGGCCCGCGCGACGTGCTCGAGGATCTGCTCGCGCGCATCGAGCAACGCAATCCCTCACTGCGCGCGTATCTTCGCCTCGACTCTGCGCGGGTCCGCCAGCAAGCGGCCGATAACCAGGGACGCCTCGCCGGGATCCCGATCACCATTAAAGACAACATCTGCATCACTGGCGAGGAGACCACCTGCGCCTCGCGCATCCTTCAGGGGTTTCGCCCGCCGTATGACGCCACGGTCATCGCGCGGCTGCGACAGGCCGGGGCGCTGCTGATCCCTGGCGCGAACATGGATGAGTTCGCGTTCGGCTCCTCGACCGAGAACTCAGCCTTTGGCGTCACGCGCAATCCCTGGGCGCAGGACTTCGTGCCGGGCGGCTCCAGCGGCGGCTCGGCCGCGGCGGTCGCCGCGGACTTGGCGATCGCGGCCTTAGGCAGCGACACCGGCGGCTCCATCCGCCAGCCGGCGGCATTTTGCGGCGTGGTGGGACTCAAGCCCACGTATGGGCGCGTGTCGCGCTACGGCCTGGTGGCGTTTGCCTCCTCGCTGGATCAGATCGGTCCGATTACGAAGGATGTGACCGACTGCGCGCTCGTCCTCTCGGTTATCGCGGGGCATGATCCGGCCGACTCGACGTCGGCACCGGTCGATGTGCCGGACTACGTGGCGCAGTTGCAGCAGCCGGTGCGTGGGCTGCATGTGGGTGTGCCGCAAGAGTACCTCGGCGAAGGAACAGCTCCCGAGGTGCGGCAGGCCATTGACGCCGCGATCAAGATCTTTGAAAAGCTGGGCTGTTCGTGCGAGCCGGTGTCGATGCCGCACACGCCCTCTGCGATTGCGACCTACTACGTCGTGGCCACGGCCGAGGCCAGCTCCAATCTCGCGCGCTACGACGGCGTGCAGTATGGGCTGCGTATCGGCTCAAGGCTCAAGGCTGAAGGCTCAAGGCAATCTTCTTCAGCCTCGAGCCTCGAGCCTTCAGCCTCCAGCGCACTGCTGGACATGTATTTTGAGACGCGTACGCAAGGTTTCGGCGCCGAGCCTAAGCGGCGCATCATCCTCGGGACGTATGTCCTGTCCCACGGCTACTACGACGCCTACTACCTCAAAGGGTTGAAAGTGCGCACGCTCATCAAGCAGGATTTTGACAAGGCGTTCGAGCGCTGCGATGTGCTGCTGACACCGACCTCACCCACGCCCGCGTTTCGCATCGGCGAGAAGCTCAGCGATCCGCTGCAGATGTACCTCTCGGATATCTGCACGATCTCGGCCAATCTGGCCGGCGTGCCGGCCCTCTCGCTGCCGTGCGGCTTCTCGAAGGCCGGACTGCCCATCGGGATGCAGCTGCTGGCCGCTCCATTTAAGGAAGAGGTCTTGCTGCGCGCCGGGTATGCCTACGAGCAGGCGACCGACTGGCACCGTCGGAATCCGCCTATAGCATGACCTGAGAGGAACCCGTACGGGACGCTTCTATTTTTCGCACCGTCGGTCGCCTCGGCGAAAAATAGAAGTGTCCCGCCAGAAGGAAAATGCAGTACGAGACCGTCATAGGTTTAGAGGTTCACCTCCAACTCAACACGACCACGAAGCTGTTCTGCGGCTCGCTGACGAAGTTTGGCGCGGCGCCCAACAGCCAGACCTGCCCGGTGTGTCTCGGATTGCCCGGCACGCTGCCGGTGCTCAACGAGCAGGTGCTGGAGTGGGGGGTTCGCGTGGCGCTGGCGTTTGACTGCCAGATCGCCCAGATCATGAAGTTCGACCGCAAGCAGTACTTTTATCCGGATCTGCCGAAGAACTTCCAGATCTCGCAGTACGATCAGCCGCTCGCCCAGCACGGCCACCTCGATATTGTCAACAAAGCCGGCGAGACGAAGCGTGTGGGCATCACGCGCATCCATCTGGAAGAGGACGCGGGCAAGCTGCTCCATGACGCCAGCCTGACGGAGACGTTTGTGGATTTCAACCGGACCGGCGTGCCGCTGTTGGAAATCGTCAGCGAGCCGGATTTACGCTGCGCCGATGAGGCGTACCAGTACCTCACCGAGCTCAAGGCGCTGATCCAGTATCTTGAGGTCTCCACCTGCAACATGGAGGAGGGGAGTCTGCGCTGCGATACGAACGTGTCGCTGCGTCGCCTCGGTGCCGCGGCATTCGGCTCCAAGGTGGAGATCAAGAACCTCAACTCCTTTAAAGCCGTGAAGCAGGCGCTCGAGTATGAGGCGCAGCGGCAGGCCGCCCTGCTGGAGCGAGGCGATACGATCCCGCAGGAGACGCGTCTGTGGGATGCGAAGGCGCTGCGCACCGAGTCGATGCGCAGCAAAGAAGGCGCCGCCGACTACCGCTATTTTCCGGAGCCCGACCTCGTGCCCTTTGTGATCGAGCGGTCGCTCATCGCACGGATCAAGGACGAGCTGCCCGAGCTGCCCGCCCAACGCCGGCAGCGGTTGCAGGCGTCGTATCAGCTCTCCGCATATGATGCGCAGGTCCTCACACAGGATCGCGCACTCGCGCAGCTTTTCGAGGGGGCCATCGTCGCCGGGGCTGCGGCCAAGCCGGTCGCGAACTGGATCATGGGCGATCTGCTGGGCTATTGCAACGCGAAGGGGGTGGAGCCGGCGTCGTTGAAACTCCAACCCATCTGGCTCGCGCATTTGGTACAATTAGTGGGTCGCGGGACGATCTCCGGCAAGATGGCGAAGGACGTGTTCGCCCAGATGCTGGAGCGCCGCGTGGATCCGGAGCAGCTCGTCAAGGACGCCGGGCTGTCGCAAATCGTGGATGCGTCGGCGCTGGAGCGCATCGCCGACGCCGTGGTGGATGCGAATCCGCAATCGGTGGAGGCGTATCGCAAGGGAAAGCCCACCGCGCTGACCCATCTGATCGGGCAGGCGATGAAAGAGTCCCGCGGGCGGGCGAATCCGCAGCAGATCACCGAGATTCTCAAACGCAAACTTGAACAGGTCCGGTCATCGTGAAGGAGGCTTGGGGATGAGTCACGTCGTCTGGTCGCGCGTCTGGGCACGCAGCGTCCTGTTGATGAGCGTGGCCGCGATGCTCATCGCGCCACGGGGCGCCGAGGCCGCCAAGCGCGCCGCCACCGAGAACGAGGCGCTCTACAAGGAGCTGGAGCTCATCGGGGACGCGCTCTCCATCGTGCAGTCCGACTACGTCGAAGAGCCCGAAGCGAAACAGCTCGTTTACGGGGCGCTCAAGGGGATGCTGGCGACCCTGGATCCCTACAGCCAGTTCCTCGACCCGGACAGCTACAATGAGCTCAAAGTCGAGACTGAAGGTGAGTTCGGCGGGTTGGGAATTGAGATTACGGTGAAGGATGAGCTGTTGACGATCATCACGCCGATCGACGATACGCCGGCCTATCACGCGGGTCTGCTCGCCGGAGACCGCATCGTGAAGATCGACGGCGAGCTCACCCGAGGGATCACGCTGTTGGAAGCAGTCAAGAAGCTGCGTGGCAAACCCGGCACGACCGTCACACTCACCGTCTTGCGGGAGGGCGAAACCGAGCTCAAAGAGGTCGTCATCGAGCGGGCGATCATCAAAATCCAGAGCATCCGGGAAGCCAAGCTGCTGGAGGACCACATCGGATACGTCCGGGTCTCTGACTTTCGCGAGCAGACGACCAAGGATCTCAAGACGGCGCTCGAGCAGCTCAAGATCGAGGCGATGGACAGCCTGATCCTTGATCTGCGCAACAACCCGGGTGGGCTGCTGGATGTGGCGGTCTCCGTCTCCGAGCTGTTCCTGGACCGCAGCCAACTGGTGGTCACCACCAAGGGCCGGCTGCGCAACCAGAACCTTGAGTTCCATGCCAGCACCGATGGGATTGTGAACGGGGTGCCCCTGGTCGTCCTCATCAACGAGGGATCAGCGTCCGCATCGGAAATTGTCGCCGGCGCGATTCAGGATCATCGCCGGGGGATTGTCCTGGGCACCAAGTCCCACGGCAAAGCCTCGGTGCAGACGATTTTCCCGCTCAAAGACGGCAGCGCGTTGCGGCTGACGACGAGCAAGTACTTTACCCCCAGCGGCCGCTCGATCCATGGGCAGGGCATCCTGCCGGATGTTGTCATTCCCTTCGAGCGTCCATCGGAGAAGCCCGACAAGTCGCAGGGCGCCGATGAGCTGTTTGACCGGGTTGAGTCTGGCGCTCCTGTGAACGGGGACCCGGCAGAAGTCAAGAAGCCGCTCGATAACCAGCTCGCGCGCGCCGTGGATCTCTTGAAAGGCATCAAGGTCTACCAGCACAGGGAGAAAGCCACCCCGTGAGTCCCGCCACGGCGCACGTCCTCGGCATTGAGACCTCCTGCGACGAAACCGCCATCGGCATCGTGGCGAATGGCCGCCAGGTGCTGGGTAACGCGGTGGCCTCCAGCCTGACACTCCACGAACCGTACGGCGGCGTCATTCCGGAAATCGCCGCGCGCGTGCATGTCGAGACGATCTGGTCGGTGCTCTCGGCAGCGTTGCAGGACGCCCAGCTGCGTCCTGAGCAGCTCGATGCCATCGCCGTCACGCACGGCCCAGGATTGCCCGGGGCGCTGTTGATCGGTCTGGCGTTCGCCAAAGGGCTGGCACTTGCCCTCGAGCGTCCGCTCATTCCGGTCGATCACCTGGCGGCGCATCTCTACGCCGGGGAAATGACCGAGCCTGATGTGGAGCCGCCCTATGTCGGCCTGGTCGTCTCGGGCGGCCACACCGTCTTGTGCGTCGTTCATCCGGACTGCCGGTTTGAGCGCCTCGGTGAGACGAAGGATGATGCGGTGGGGGAGGCCTTCGACAAGGTGGCGAAGCTGCTGGGGCTCGGCTATCCCGGCGGACCGATCATTGATCGCCTCTCGGAGCAGGGCCACCTGGGCACGATCTCGTTTCCACGCAGCCACTCGAAGCAGCCGTTTGATTTCAGCTTCAGCGGACTCAAAACCGCCGTGTATCAGTATGTGAAGAAAGTTGCTGAAGGCTCAAGGCTGAAGGCTGAAGGCAACAGCGGCAGTTTCCAGCCTCCAGCCTCCAGCCTCCAGCCGCAAGAGATCGCAGATATCGCTGCTGGCTTTCAAGAAGCGGCCGTGGACGTACTGGTGTTGAAGACGATACGGGCCTGCCAGCGCACCGGGATGCGCACGATCGTCGTCGGTGGCGGAGTGGCGGCGAACCGTCGGCTGCGCGCGAAGTTCGCCGAGGCCGCCGCGGAGAAGAAACTCCGCGTGGTGTTTCCCCCGCCTGCGTTGTGCGTCGATAATGGCGCCATGGTGGCGGGTATTGGCTATCCGCTGCTGCAGCAGGGCCGCGTGGCCCCGCTGTCGCTGGCCACCGACCCTAACTTATGCCTGGCATGAAGCGACCTCGTCCCCTCTCAAGATGACCGATACGGTGCTGCTCCAGCGTTTGCTCCTCATCACCCTCATTGCGGGGGCGATTGGGTATGAGCGCGAGCGCCACGGCCGCGCCGCGGGATTTCGGACCCACCTGCTGGTGGGGATCGGCTCCTGCATCGTCATGCTGACCGGCCTGTACCTTACGGAGGTCTACGCCGGCCGCCTCGATGTTGACCCCACCCGCATGGCGTCGCAGGTGATCAGCGGCATCGGATTTCTGGGTGCGGGTACGATTCTGCGCTCCCGCGCATCGGTGCGTGGCCTCACGACTGCGGCCAGCCTCTGGGCGACCGCAGGTGTCGGATTAGCGGCGGGGGCGGGGTTTGTCCGTGGGGCGTTGTGGACCGGGCTCATCGTGTTTGTGGTGCTCTTTGGATTCTCGCGGCTGGAACGGCTCATGCGCCGCCAGTGGTACCAGCGGCTTGTCGTGGAGACATCCGGCTCCATGGAGGCGCTGGCGTCGATCCGGCGTCTGTTGTCGGAGTACGAGATCGAGATTCGCGACATCGATGTGACGCCGGGCAAGCAGCCGCCGCAGATGCGGCTGGAGTTTGAGCTGAAGCTCTTGCCCGATCATCCGCGCGAGGAGCTGATCGAGAAGCTGCGGGCGTCAGGGCAGGTGGCGCAGGCCCATTGGGCCTAGGAGGAGGGGCGATGGCGTTGGGGCGACAGAAGGCGGAGCAGTCCTCGACGGAGAAGTGGCTCGATGTCGATGCGAGCATGACGGGGACCCTCGCGTTCAAGGATCCGGTGAACCTGCGGATCAACGGCCGGTTTGACGGCACGCTGGACACCAAGGGTACCCTGTGGATCGGCGAGAAGGCGCAGGTCAAGGCGACGATCCAGGGGGAAGCCATTACGATTTACGGGACGGTGACCGGCCACGTGACGGCGACGACGCGTGTGGAGCTGCAGCCGAGCGCGCGGGTGACGGGCAAGGTGTGCAGCCCCCGCGTCATCATGCAAGACGGCGCGATCCTCCAGGGGACGCTGGAAATGTCAGGCTCGCGCGGCGACGGCGGCTGGATGACGCTCGAAGAGCTGGCCCGGTATTTGGAAGTGGATCTCGCGACCGTCTCGCAATGGGCCCAGGGCGGACGGCTGCCGGCGCGCCGCGAAGGGGACGAGTGGCGGTTTGAGCGCTCGAAGATTGAAGAGTGGCTCGCACAGGAGAAAATTAAGTAAACACAGATTCCACAGATTGTGCAAAGATGATTTCACAGATGAGCACTATCTGTGAAATCGCTTTTAGAAATCTGTGAAATCTGTGGTGATCGCAATGGAAAAGTTGTGGACGACCGCTGAGGTCGCGAAGCACCTCGGCATCCAGGACGTCGACGTCGAAGGGCTGGTCCGCGAGGGCAAGCTGACCGGCTACAAGCTCGGCGGCCAATTTTTGCGCTTTCGCCCGGACCAGGTGACGGCGCTCAAAGGCACGCTGCGCTTTCGCCAGAGCACGGGCCGGCGGCCGGCGGAGCATCACGCCTCATGGCTGCAGCGGGCGCGTGAGTTTGTCTACTTTTATGACTTCTACATCGTCTCCGCATCGCTGCTTGCCGTCTTGTTGATCTACCTCATCGCCTCGACTTAAGAGCGTATTCACGCATGCTTAGCGAGCGACAGCTTCGGCGCTGGGTGCGGGAGTTGCGCCAAGGTCAGCGCAGCACAAGGCAGGTGGTGGACGCGCTCACGCGACTGCCGTTCGACCACCTGGGCTCCACCCGCCTCGACACCCACCGGCGGTTGCGCCGCGGCGTGCCAGAGGTCATCTTCTGCGACGGCAAGTCGCTCGCACAGTTGACAACTATCGTCCGCCGGCTGCGCCACGCCCGTGAGCTCGTCCTGCTGACTCGCCTCGAGCCGCAGACTTTCGGCGCGCTGCACGCACGGTTCCCACCGTTGCGCTATGACCCGCTCGCCCGCATCGCCTACGAGCTGCCCCGCCAGCGGGCGGGGCTGCGCGGGTTCGTGGCCGTGGTGACCGGCGGCACCTCTGACGTGCCCGTGGCGGAAGAAGCGGCGCTGACCCTGCGGTTGCTGGGCAATCGGGTCGAGCGGCTCTACGACGTCGGCGTGGCCGGCGTGCACCGGCTCCTGAGCGAGTGGACGCTGCTGCGACGCGCCCGCGTGATCGTCGTCGTGGCGGGCATGGAAGGGGCGCTGGCCTCTGTTGTGGCCGGTTTGGTGGCGTGTCCGGTCATTGCGGTGCCCACAAGCGTGGGCTACGGTGCGCACTTTCGCGGCCTCGCCCCCCTGCTCACGATGCTCAATAGCTGTGTGCCGGGCGTCGGCGTGGTCAATATCGACAACGGCTTCGGCGCCGCGTACCTGGCGCATCTCATTAACCACAGAGACACAGAAAAAAGATGACACCACAGAGACACAGAGCAATCTCTGCAACTCTTTCTGTGCGCTCATTTCGCCGGGCCGGCCAGTTGGTGCCGTCGATGGCTCGGGGACTCAAGGCTCGGTCGGTCATCCTCCGGGCCGGCGGAGTGATGGACTGGCATTCCACACACCAGCGCGAGGAGCTCATCCTGGTGCTGCGCGGACAGGTGCGCGTGGAGTGCCAGACTGGCCGACGGATGCGTCGGCTCCGCGTCGCGGCAGGCCAGAGCGTGCACATTCCCCGACGGATCCTCCATCGCGTCGTGAATCCCTCCCGGTCCATCGCACAGTACGTGTATGTGACCGGCCCGGTCCACCGGGGTGCAGCATGATCGCGCTGCAGGCCGAGGCACTCATGGCGCGACTTCGCGATCTGGGGGTCGCAACCCCCCAGCAGCTCGAGCAGGCCAAGCAGGAGCTCGCCAGCACCCAGGAGCGCTTCAGCGCGATCCTGGCCCGCCAGGGCATTCTGCGCGATGCCGAGATCGGCAAGCGTTTGGCGGCGCAGCTGGGGGCGATGCCGCAATCGCTGCTGGGTCCGCCCAATGACACGCCGGCGGCGCGACATGTGCCCATCGCGATATGGCGCAGCCACCGGCTGGTCCCGGTTTCGGAAACCGAGGGGCGGCTCATGCTGGCTACCGATGACCCGCTGTCCGTCTTCGCGCTCGATTTTTTCAAGGGGCGCTGCGGCTGTCCGGTTGAGGCGGTCTTGGTGCGCGAGCAGGATTTCATGCCGCTGCTTGAGCAGGTGGAGCAGTCGCTGGTTCGCCCTGGTGCGCCAACAGGCGCATCGGCGCGTCCTGCCGCACCCGCTCCTGCGCCGCCGGCCAAGCCGGCTGCCCCTGTGATCGAGCCTGCGCCAGAGGCTGCGTCAGCCCCGCGTCCGACCAGCCCGGCGGCAGCTGCCGGTGCGGGACCAGGCCCAACCCCCGCCGGGGCGGGCGATGAGCCCATCATCCAGCTCGTCAACTCAATGCTCTCCGAGGCGGTCCGCCTGCGGGCGAGCGATGTCCATCTGCAAGCCGGCGCCATTCAGGTGCGGGTGCGCTACCGCATTGACGGCGTGCTCCATGACGTGACGACTCCGCCGAAAGGGCTGCACAGCTCCATCGTCAGCCGCATCAAAATTATGGCGGGCATGAACATCGCCGAGAAGCGGCTGCCGCAGGACGGGCGCTTGCAGCTCTTAGTGGAAAACCGGCCGATGGACCTGCGGATCTCGACGCTGCCGGCAATGCACGGCGAATCGGTGGTCATGCGACTGTTGGATCGCAGTCAGCCGATCCGCGGGCTGGCTGAGATGGGGCTCGCCCCACAGCTGCACCAGCGCTGGGAGGAGCTCATTCACCGGCCGCACGGCATGGTGCTGGTGACCGGGCCTACCGGCTCAGGGAAGACGACGACGCTCTACGGCGCGCTCGGCCTGTTGAACAGCCCCGATCGCAAACTCATCACGGTGGAAGATCCGGTCGAATACCAGCTCGCCGGGGTCAACCAGGTGTTCGTCAAATCGACGATCGGACTGACGTTTGCGGCCGGGTTGCGGGCCATGCTGCGCCAGGCCCCCGATGTCATCATGGTGGGCGAGATCCGCGATGTGGAGACGGCGCAGATCGCGATTCAGGCCGCGCTCACCGGCCATCTCGTCCTCTCGACGCTGCACACCAACGATGCGCCTTCGGCGGTCACCCGGCTCATCGACATGGGCATCGCGCCGTTTCTGATCGCCTCGACGATCCAGGGCGTGCTCGCGCAGCGGCTCGTGCGCCGGGTGTGCCCCGGCTGCCGGATCACGGACAACGCATCGGTCGATGAAGTGGCGTTTCTCGGCGCGCCCGAGGTGAGCCAGGTCATCCGCAGCACCGGCTGCGCGCAGTGCCACAACTCTGGCTTCTTCGGGCGGGTGGGGGTGTTCGAGCTGCTGGTGATCAGCGAACCGATGCGTCGGCTGCTGGTGACCAAGCCCAGCGCCTCGGCGATCCGGGCCCTTGCCGTCAAGGAGGGGATGCGCGGGCTGCGCGATGACGGCATCGCCAAAATCCGCGAAGGCCTGACGACGATGGCCGAAGTGCTGCGAGTGGTCTCCGATGTGGACTAGCAGGCGGGGACGTCACACCACAGAAGCACAGAGGAATTCGGAATGCGGAGTGCGGAATGCGGAATCACGAGGGCATTCCGAACTCCGCACTCCCAACTCCGCACTCTCGTTGTGTCTCTGTGGTGTTCAGGGTAACAATGGCTGAGCCGACGCCGGTGTTGGAGGTCAAGACGCTCGCGGAGGCGTTTGCGCAGGCGGGCGGCGCGCTGCCGGCCGAGGGGGCGGGCGACAGCACGAAGCTGGTCGAGATGGCGAGCCAGGCGCCGATCGTCCGGCTCGTCGACACGGTGTTGATGGAAGCGGTCAACCGCCGGGCCGCGGATATCCACATCGAGGCGTTTGAGCGCGACGTCATGGTGCGCTACCGCATCGATGGGCGCTGCTACCAGGTGGCCACCCCGCCGAAGAGCCTGGCGTTTGCCATCGCCTCGCGCATCAAAGTGCTCGCCAATCTCGATGTCGCCGAGTCACGGTTGCCGCAGGACGGGCGGATTCTCCTGACCGTGGACAAACGCCAGATCGACCTGCGCGTCTCCACGCTGCCGACCATGTACGGCGAGAGCATCGTCCTGCGCGTGCTGGATAAAGGCGCGCTCGACAAAACGCTGACCGGCCTGGGCATGGAGGCGGCGATGCAGCAGACAATCGATCGCCTCATCCACTTGCCGCACGGCCTGCTGCTGGTCACCGGGCCCACCGGCGCGGGGAAAACGACGACGCTGTACGCCTGCCTCACACAGCTCAACACCGCCGATCGCAAGCTCATCACGACGGAAGATCCGGTCGAGTACGACGTCGAAGGTCTGGTCCAAGTGGCGATCAACCCGAAGATCGAGTTGACGTTCGGCACCGGGTTGCGTGCGATCTTGCGCCACGATCCGGATGTCATCATGGTCGGCGAGATCCGCGATCCCGAGACCGCGCAGATCGCGATCCAGGCGGCGCTGACCGGCCACCTGGTCTTCTCCACGCTGCACACGAATGACGCGCCCGGGGCGGTGACACGGCTGCTCGACATGGGCGTGGAGTCGTTTCTGGTGACGTCCACCGTGACCGGGGTACTCGCCCAGCGGCTGGTGCGGGCCCTGTGCCCGCCGTGCCGCGCACCCTATGAGGCGACTCCGCAGGAGCTCGACGCGCTGCACCTGGCAGCTCAGGAGCTGACGTCACCGCTCATGAAAGCGGTCGGCTGCGAGGCGTGTCAGGGGATTGGGTTCCGTGGACGGACCGGGCTCTATGAGCTGATGGTGATGAGCGAGGCGCTGCGGCCGCTGATCCTCGAGCGAGGCGATGTCAGCGCCCTGCGGGCCACGGCGAGGGCCGAAGGCATGCGCACGCTGCGGGAGGACGGTATCGCCAAAGTCCTCGCCGGCGTGACGACGGTGGAGGAGATGATGCGGGAGACTCAAGACTATGAGTAAACCAAGATCGAGAGTGCGGAATGCGGAATTCGGAATGCGGAATAGGGATTCCGCATTCACGCTGGTGGAATTGTTGGTGGTGATTGCGATCATCGGCATCCTCATGGGTCTCGTGACGGCGGGCGCGCAGGCGGCGCGGCGGCGTGGGGCGTTGACGAAGGCCAAGACGATGATCGCAGCACTAGAAACCGCGATCTCGATGTACGCCGGCGACATGGGCGAGTATCCGGCCAGCGGCAATACCGAGCTCGTCAGCGCGCTCCAGGATGATCCCGAGGACATCGACTGGCAAGGGCCGTACATGGAGTTCAAACAGGATGAGGTCAAGGACGGGGAGCTGCTCGACCCGTGGGGGAACCCCTACATCTATGTGTCGTTGAACGGCGGGTCCCCTGAGCACCGCCCGCGTTCGTTTGACCTGTACTCGCACGGTCCGAACGGCGCTGATGATCAGGGCGCGGGGGACGATGTGGTCAACTGGTGAGCGTGGCTCAAGGCTCAAGGATCAAGGCTCAAGGCTGACAGAGAGCGCAGTAGCCTTCAGCCTTCAGCCTTCAGCCTTCAGCAGAGGGTTCACGCTTGTTGAGTTGTTAGTTGTGCTCGGTATTATCGCGTTAGTGGTCGGGATCAGTGTGCCGGCGCTCACACAGTTCATGGGGCGCATGCGCTTGAAGACCGCGGTGCGCCAAAGTGTGGGATTGGTGTCGCTCGCGAGGAGCCTGGCCATCGGTTCGCACACCGACCACGCGGTGGTGCTCGACGACGAGGCGGGCACGCTGCGCGTCGAGAACATCAGCTCGGGGGAGTCCCTGGAGCACATCGTCCGGCTGCCCTCGTCCGTGACGGCGGATCTGCAGATCGGCGGCCAACCTGCGGCAGAGCCCAAGGTCGTCTTCCGCGCCACAGGAGCCTTGACCGGCCGGACCGCAGTGCTCACACTCGCGGACCAGGAGCGCTCGCACACCATCACGATCAGCGGCATCACTGGCGCGATTTCTGTCGACTAAACAGGGTTGTTCTTGACGGGTGAGTGAAATTATGCTAGTGTGCCGCAGTATGTATAGACGTCCCTTCACGTGGTTGGTCCTGGCAGGATTCGCCCCCCTGGTGCTGATCGACAGTCTCTCAGTGTGCGCCGCAACGCTTCGCGACGAAGCCTATACGTATCGTGCCGAGGGCTACGACGCCCAGCAGCGCGGCGACAAGACGACGGCGCTCGCGTTCTATCAGAAGGCCGCGCAGCTCGACCCGACGTACGCCGCACCCCACAACGACATCGGCATCCTCATGGAGGAGCAGGGGCGCATGGAGGAGGCCGAGCGCGCGTATCAGCAGGCGCTGCGCATCGACCCGAACTATCTGGAGGCGCACGCGAACCTGGCGATGCTCTATGAACGCTTGGGCAACAACGAGCTGGCAATCTACCATTGGCTCAAGCGCTACCAGGGGGGCGACCCCTACGACCCCTGGACGGTTCGTGCCGAGGAGCGGCTGGCCGCCCTCGGCGTGTTGGAGAAGTACCCAGGCTTGAAAGGCAGCCTCTATACGAAACGCCAGATGTTCAACGAAGCGTTCGAGGAGAATGCGAAGTCGATCAAGGATTTTCGCGCGATCACGGAGCAGCATGGCAATTGGCCCTAACCGGGCCCGATCCCCACACCCGGTGCACGCAGCCGCGTCGTCACGTCGCACGTCATAGCCCCCGTCGAACACACACCAGCAGAAATAGATCAGACCGGAGCGAGTTGCGCTGCAACGAGCGTTCTTGATTGACGGCACCGCCTTTTGCTACCGCGCGTTTTACGCCATCCGCCAGCTCAGCACTTCGGACGGCCGGCCCACGAACGCGGTCTACGGCTTCGCCATGATGCTCCAGGCGCTGCGCGAGAAGGAGCAACCGGACTATCTGGCCGTGGCGTTTGACGCCGGCAAGCCGACGTTCCGGCACAAACAGTTTGAGGCGTACAAGATGCAGCGCAAGCCGATGCCGGATCCGCTGATCAGCCAGCTGCCGCTGGTCAAGCGGCTGCTGTCGGCCTATCGGATTCCTGTCTTCCAGCAGGAGGGGTACGAAGGCGAAGA
The DNA here is from genome assembly GCA_964372775.1 of uncultured Planctomycetales bacterium. Classification (GTDB taxonomy): domain Bacteria; phylum Omnitrophota; class Gorgyraeia; order Aquiviventales; family Aquiviventaceae; genus CAYJRJ01. Next base: position 33,773 of record CAYJRJ010000011.1, read on the forward strand.
CCTGCTGGCCAGCCTCGCGCAGCGGATCGTCACGGACCATGTGGAGGTCTATCTCGTGACCGGCGACAAGGACGCGCTCCAGCTCGTGAACGCCCGCATCAAGGTGTACAACCCTCATAAGGAGCACGTGGTGCTTGATGCCGGGGCAGTCCGTCAGCGCTACGGGGTGGAGCCGACGCAGATGGTCGATGTGATGGCGCTCATGGGGGACGCCATCGATAACATCCCGGGGGTTCCAGGCATCGGGGAGAAGACGGCGATTCAACTCATCCAACAGTTCGGCAGCGTGGAGAAACTCTATGTCCATCTCGACGAGCTCGAGAGCCCGTCGCGTCGCAACGCCTTGATGACTCATCGCGACCAGGTGGAGCAATCGCGATCGTTGGCGCGCATCGATCCCAATGTGCCGCTCGAGGTGTCGCTGGACGACCTGAAGGTGCAGGAGCCGGACTGGCGCGCGCTGCGCCAGCTGTTTCGAGAGCTCGAGTTCAAGCGTTTGCTGCACGATATCGATCAGCAGGCACCTGTCGGGACCGCATCTATGGGTCATGTGAATGTCGCGACCTCCGCCGAGCTGGCGACGCTGCTTGCTCGGTGGCGCGACGCCACCACCCCGGTAGCCGTGCTGGGGTGGGCCGTACCCCCGGAGGCGCCTGGCAAGGTGATGATGGCGCTGGCGCTCGATCCTGAGGAGGCCTGGCTTGTGCCGTCTGATGCCGCAGGGCAGGCGTTTGCGGCGTGGCTGGCCGATGACGCCGCACCGAAAGTCAGTCACGATGCCAAAGCGCTCACGCATCTGCTGCGGCACGCGGGTCTCACGTTGGCCGGCATTGTCGGCGATACGATGATCGCCGCCTACCTCGCGAATCCGTCCCGCACCACGCAGACGCTCAGCGATCTGGCGGATGAGCATCTCGGCACACCGCTTGGTCCCACACCCCCGCTGGACGATCTTGAGGCGCTGGACTCCCACGACATCCAGGAGCGCATGGGCTGTGAAGCGATCGCCGTGAAGCGCTTGCACGAGGTGCTGCTCGAGCAGCTCGAGGCGCGAGGGCTCACAGTGCTCTACCGCACGCTGGAAATCCCCCTGCTGAAGGTGTTGGCCGAGATGGAGGCGACGGGCATCGCCGTGGATGTGGCATACTTGAACGGACTGCACGCCTCGATGGACGCCAAGCTCAGACAGCTCATCGAGGAGATCGAGCGGCTCGCCGGCGGCGCCTTCAACGTGAATTCTCCCAAACAGCTCGCGCAGGTGCTCTTCGAACGGTTGGGGCTGCCGGTGATCAAGCGGACCAAGACCGGTCCGTCGACCGATAGCGACGTGCTGCGCCAACTGGCCGAACGCCACCCGTTGCCCAAGTTGCTCATGGAGTACCGGGAGCTGGCCAAGCTCGTGTCGACCTACGTGGACGCATTGCCTCAACTTGCTGATCCGGCGACCGGCCGCATCCACACATCGTGGAATCAAACCGCGACCGCCACCGGGCGGCTGTCATCCAGCGAACCCAATCTGCAGAATATTCCGGTCAAGACCGAGCTAGGCCGCTCGATTCGCAAGGCATTTATCCCTGGCATCCGTGATGGGGTGCTGGTGGCGGCCGATTATTCGCAAATCGAGCTGCGTATCCTCGCGCATCTCTCAGGCGATGAGCACCTGGCGGAGGCGTTCCGGCAACAGCGCGATATCCATCGGTTTACGGCCTCCCTCATCTACGGGCTGCCGGAGGACGAGGTGCAGAGCGAGCAGCGCAACGCCATGAAGGCGGTCAACTTCGGGATCATCTACGGCATGAGCGCCCACGGGCTCTCCAAGGAGCTGGGCATCCCGCATGAGGAGGCGCAGGCATTCATCGAGGCGTATTTCCAGCGCTATCCGAGGGTGCGCGAGTATCTTGATCGTCAAATCGCGCAGGTCAAACGCGATGGCTTCGTCCAGACGCTGCTGGGGCGGCGGCGCTACATCCCTGAGGTGCACAGCTCGGATCCGATGATCCGACAGCTCGGAGAGCGCATGGCGATCAATGCCCCGGTCCAGGGATCGGCCGCAGATGTCATCAAGCGTGCCATGATCGATCTCGCGCAGGCACTCACACAGCGACGCTGTGAGGCGCGCATGCTCCTGCAGGTCCACGATGAATTGGTGCTGGAGTGCCCCAAGCGGGAGCTGCCGGATGTCACGCGGCTGGTGCGTGAAGTCATGGAGGGCGCGATCACGTTGACCGTGCCGCTGACCGTCGCGATCAAAGCTGGCCCCAACTGGCTCGACTTGAGAGAAGTGCAGTAGGCGATGTTAGAAGTTGGAAATTGGAAGTTGGAAACTGATGGTTGGATGCAGGCGGCTTCTCCAACTTCCAGCTTCCAACATCCACCTTCGCCATGGTGGTGATTGGTGTCACCGGAGGTCTTGGGACCGGGAAGAGTACCGTTGCGGGGATGTTCAAACGGCTGGGTGCCGTGGTGCTCGATGCGGATCACATGGCCCATCACGTCATGGAGCCCAAGCGGCTGGCGTGGCGCCAGATCGTCAAGATGTTTGGCGAGGGCGTGCTCAATGACGACGAGACGATCGACCGCCGCCGGTTGGCGGCCCTGGTGTTTGGGGATGAGACAAAGCGCAGGCAGCTCGAGCGCCTCGTGCACCCGCGCGTGCTGCGCGAGATCAAGCAGACGCTGCGGCGGTTGCGGCGCGCGCGCAAGGTCCGCGCCGTGGTGCTCGACGTGCCGCTGCTCTTTGAGGTGGGAGCGCAGCGGCAGGCGGATGCGCTGGTCGTGGTGACCGCGCCCCCACCGGTGGCTCGTGGACGGCTGATGACGAAACATGGATGGACACAGGAGGAGATCGATGCGCGCATGCGAGCGCAATGGGAGCTGTCGGCCAAAGTGGCGTTGGCTGACCATGTGGTCGATAACAGCGATGGCATGGATGCCACGCGAACACAGGTGAAACGACTATGGAATCAACTGGTCGCACGCAAGTCACAGGGAACGCCCAGCAGCCGCCCAAGCTCGACATCGCGGCGCTGAAAGATCTCAAGATTCCCGAGCTCCACAAGGTGGCGCGGGAGCTGGGGATCAACGGGATCTCCGGGGTGAAGAAGCAGGATCTGATCTTCAAGATCCTCTCGACCCAGACGGAGAAGGAGGGGCTGATCTTTTCCTCCGGGGTGCTGGAGATCCTGCCGGACGGTTTCGGGTTCCTGCGCTCACCGAACTACAACTACCTGCCATGTCCCGACGACATCTACGTGTCGCCCTCACAGATCCGCAAGTTCGATCTGCGCACGGGTGATGTCGTCAACGGCCAGGTCCGCCCGCCGAAGGAAGGGGAGCGGTACTTCGCCCTGCTGAAGGTCGAGGCGGTCAACCATGAGAACCCGGAAGATTCCAAGGTCAAGGTCAACTTTGACAACCTGACCCCGATCTATCCCATCCAGCCGTTCGTGCTGGAAACGGATCCTCGGGAGGTCTCGACCCGGATCATGGATCTGCTGACCCCGATCGGCAAGGGCCAACGCGGGCTGATCGTGGCCCCGCCGTACAGCGGCAAGACGGTGCTGCTGCAGAAGATCGCCAACGCGATTACGACCAACTACCCGGAGGC
>CAYJRJ010000012.1:0-2470 GCA_964372775.1 uncultured Planctomycetales bacterium
GGCGGGTGGCCGGGCGCATGCGGAGCCGGACGTCTGGAGGGCCGAGCGGCCACGGAGTCCGAGCGCCAGCGAGGACGAGCGAGGCCCGCAAGCGAGCGAAGCCCCGCCTCGGCGGGGCGGGGCGAGCGATCCGGCGCAGCATCGCCCGGACAGGACCCGCCGCCATTCGCAGGAGCGGGTCGTCGGAGGCCCGGCACAACTAGCACAGGACTATCGACGGCGGGAGAGCCAGTAGAGCGGGAGGCCGAGGGCAAGGAGGAGGAAGCCGAAGGCGGACTCTTTCGGCTCCTTGACGCACACGTCCGCGATGAAGCCGATCATGGTCAGGCAAAAGAGAATGGGAGTCCAAGGATAGCCCCACGCCCGATACGGTCGTTCGGCCTTGGGCTGCCTCCGGCGCAAGATCATCACGCCGAAGACGGCCAGTGTGAAGAAGACCGAAATCACCACCGTGGAGTAGGTCATGATCTGATCGAACGTCTTGGTGAACACCAGCCCTATGGCGATCAGCGCGTTGGCCCACAGCGCCAATGCCGGCGTGTGGAACGTCGGGTGGACGGTGCCCAGCCGGGCAAAGAGCGCATGATCCTTGCCGATCGCATAGAGGATTCGAGCACCTGTGAGGATGTAGCCGTTGAGCGCGCCGAAGGCAGAGCAGGCGACCATGCACGCAATGAACGAAGCCCCCGCAGCTCCCCAGGCCTCCTGCATGGCTTCGGAAGCGACGAGGGGGGTCGCAGCCATGCGTTCCATCGGAATGAACAGCAGGTAGCTCCAGTTGACGAGCACGTACAGGACGGTGGTCAGCAGCAGGCCCCCGAGAATCGCCCGGGGCACGTTGCGCGTGGGGTGACGGACTTCCTCGGCGACATAGGCCGCCTCGGTCCAGCCGCCGTAGGTCCACAGCACGAAGACGAGTGCCACCCCCATCGATTGGATGACCGACAGGCTCAACTCCGGCGTCACCCACTGGGGTTGCACGGTGTTTCCGCTGGCCGCAGCCGACACGCCCGCCCACACGATGGAGGCCAACGCGAGGATCTTCAGTGCGGCGAAGATGTTTTGAACGAATTTCCCCCATTGGATGCCCATGACATTGATGGCCGTCAGCAGGACGATGGCACCCGCTGCCACCCAGCGCAGCGCATCGGCTCCGACCGGGACGATCCGGTTGAGGTATTCGGCAAAGACAAACCCCAGGATGGCGATGGTGCCGGTGCGCTCGATGAACAGCTTGGTCCAGCCGAACAAAAATCCCCAGAACCGGCCATAGATCTTCCCGATGTAGACGTAGTCGCCCCCGCTGGTCGGAAACATCGCGGCCAGCTCGGCGTAGCACAAGGCACCGCACAAGGAGAGCAAGCCGCCGAAGACCCAGAGCAGGAGGATAAGCGCCGGGGAAGCGAGGTGGCCGGCGATGGAGCTGGCGGTGCGAAAGATTCCCACCCCCACGATGCAGCCCACCACCAGCATCGTGGCATCGCCTAGTCCCAGGGCTCGTACTAAGGTTGGCTGTCGCATCAGAAAATGGGGACAGTCCCCTTTTTCCTATTGAAAAAGGGGACTGTCCCCATTTTCGTAGTGCCAGTGCCAGGGTTCAAACGCTGTGTGGTAAGGATTATCGCGCGGATAGGAGAGGTGGAAGCCAAATTCTTGGGCATGCTGCTGGAGCCACTGGTACTCAGGCAGCGCCTCGAACTCTTCCGGGTGATCCTCCCCGTTGATCCCCTCTTGGTTAATGAAGTCGATGGCCTGGCGCGGCGGGTAGCCGTGCTCGCTGTGGCCCGGTAGTGCCACAAACTTGTTGGTTTCGATGACCGAGTCGTCGTGCTTCGGCATGTAGAACAGAAAAAGGTAAAGCTGATACGCCGGAGACCGGTAGCCAGACTCAACCAGCAGACGCTTGCCTAGGTCGGCCGCCATGGCGTCCATCATCCGCTCGTATGTCTCGAAGACGTTTCGGGGCAGGAACTGGGGATCCAGCGGTGTCGAGGCTCCCTCTTTGATCATGGTCTGCGGGCCAACCGGCACAAGGTCAACCTCCGCGACTTCGCCGAAGTAGTGGCTGGTCGCACCCAAGTCCGCCGCCTTGAGTTGCCGGAACTCATCCAGAAACCGCCGCTGATCGGGAGAGAGCGGCGCATACAGCGCATCCCAGGTCAACACGATGGCTGTGCCGTCCTGCTTCTTCGCCGTGATGGTGGGTTCAAGGGTCTGGAGGGTGCTCTTGAGCGTCTCGATCTCGGCCGGCTCCAACCGCTGCACGGTCAGCGCTAGGGCCGGGGACGCACAAACAAACCCGGCGGCCACCGCCATCTGCAGTGACCGCCGGCTCACGCGAGACACGTGAACGACTACTGCCGTTCCAAAAAAAGGTTGTATCGCTTTTGCAGCAGCGGTTGCTCCGGCTCTACCGGACCGTACCATCCGAGAGCGTGAGGGTGGAAAATGTGCCACAACCTTTTTGGAA
>CAYJRJ010000012.1:2570-31432 GCA_964372775.1 uncultured Planctomycetales bacterium
CCCTGCTGAAACCCCTGCTGGGCCATACTCGCTACCGTCTCCATCGGAGATGACGTCCCGGCGGTAGTATCCATGCCCACCCCCTTGTTGTCTCCCCACGCAACTCTAACAAAGTTTAAGCGATTTTATCATTGATTGCAAGACTTTTCTACGGTGTGGGTTGGGTGAAGACGTACTCTGGTTCAATCACCGGTTCATAGCCCGGGGGAGCGGGAAACGGGAAGGTGAACAGTTCATAACCACCCGCCGCTGTTCGGACGAACCCATGGCCAAGGCCGCGGATCAGCCCCCAGGTCCAGCCGGCGAAGGCGCCTGAGGCCTGAGAGGTTTCCTGAATACGTTTGGGGATCTCCACCCAGCCGGTGACGACGTTCACGAAGCCTCTGGTGAGCTTGCCAAACGCCTTACCCGCCTCCATCGGCTCGGCAGACGCCGGGCTCGGGTTGGCCAAGGTGACCAGACATGCCGCGATGACCCCCCGCGAGATTCGTTTGGGCATCCATCACCTCCGGAGTTTGCCCTAACTCTAGCACCTTTTTCGGGACATTTCTATTTTCGCGTATGTGAAGTACAATAGGCGAAAATAGAAACGTCCCGTACGATACGATATGACACCGCACGAACGACGCCTGGTTCGTTTCCTCTCGAATCCAACCTCCTACCCGCATCCGGTGCCGCAGGCTGTCGTCAGGCGGGAGACGCATGTCTCGCACGTGTTTCTGGCGGGCAACTTCGCCTACAAGCTGAAGAAGCCTGTCAAGTTTCCATTCCTAGATGCCTCCACTCTAGCGCTGCGCAGGAAGTTCTGCCTGCTCGAGCTGTCGCTCAACCGCCGGCTGGCACCCTGGGTGTACCTGGGGATGGTGCCGGTGGTGGAGACGGGGAATGGTTTGCAGCTCGGCGGGAAAGGGAGGGTAGTGGAATGGCTGGTCAAGATGCGCCGCCTGCCGGAGGAGCGGATGCTCGATCAGCTCGTGGCAAGACGCCAGGTGAGCCGCCGCCAGATCGAGCAGGTTGCGGATCGGCTGCTGGCGTTCTTTCGGAGAGCAGGACGCAGCCGGGCCATCAGCTCCTACGGTCAACCGGAGCAGGTTGCCGAGCTGTTGCTGGGGAACCTGCGGGAATGTCAGCCCTTCGTTGGGACGCTGTTGCCGGAGACTGACCGGCGGTTCCTCGAGGTAGCCTACCGGCAGTTTCTCGCGTTGTCCAAGCCGCTGCTTGGGCGGCGTGTCCGTGAGGGGCGAATGGTTGACGGCCACGGTGACCTGCGGTGCGAAAACATCTGCATGACGGATCCGGTGTCCATCTTCGATTGCGTCGAGTTCCAGCCGGCCTTTCGCTGCGGCGATATGGCCAGCGATTTCAGCTTTCTGGTCATGGACCTGGAGTGTCGCGGCCGCCATGACTTGGCTCGTATCCTGGTGGAGCGCTACCAAGCACGGATGAACGATTCGACGTTCGATGCCGTGTTGCCCGTCTACAAATGCCACCGGAGCCTGGTGCGGGGCAAAGTGCGAGGGCTGGCGTGGTTGCAACATCCCAGGACGCGGGAAGGGCGCAGGATCCGCGAGCTCTCGCAGCGCCATTTCAGGCTGGCCAGGGAGTACGCGGCATCCTTCGCCAAGCCGCAACTCATCGTGGTCGGAGGATTGATCGGCACGGGCAAAAGCACGCTGGCGCGCCGGCTCGCCGAAGCGCTGGACGCAGTCTGGCTGCGCACCGACGAGATCCGTCTGCGCGAATTCGCGCCGTTTCGCAAGCCGCGCCGAGGGTTCAGGGAGGGTCTGTACGCTGCCCGCGTGTCCGAGATGGTGTACCGGCGGCTGATCCAACGTGCTGAAGAGGCGGTGCGCTCCGGCCGCTCGGTGGTGTGCGATGGAACCTTTTCCAAGGCGATCGGGCGCGCGCAGGTGCGTCGGATCGCGCGCCGGTATGGGGCCTCCTTTCACTTTTTTGAATGCGTGGTGCCACGCGCGGTGGCCTTGCGCCGCGTGGCACGGCGGTATCGAGCCGGGACCGATCTCTCCGAGGCACAACCCCAGCACTACGACCGGCTGAAGGCCGGCTTTGAGCCGGTGCGCGGCTGGCCGACGTCAGAGTGGACTCGTCTCTCGGACAACCGGGCCGCTGACGCGACGTTTCGGGCGGCGCTGGAGGAGTTGCGCGGCCTGTGGACCCGGCCTATAATGGGCCGGTAGGCAGGCCCTGCCGTTTACATATCCTCGTTATCGGATCAGCACAAAGAGGAGGATCGTGTCATGCCTGATTTGTACAGCAATCTCCATCTGCTCGTGCGTTGGCTGCACGTGATCGCCGGCATCACCTGGATCGGACATCTCTACTTCTTCAATTTCGTCAACGTCCCCCTGCAAGGCTCGCTGGATGACGCCACCAAGAAATCCGTCAATCCCCAACTGATGCCGCGCGCGCTGTGGTGGTTCCGGTGGGGGGCGATGATCACGTTCCTGGCCGGGCTCACACTCTTTGTCCTGACGTACTGGTACACGCCGGGTGTGGGGTTTGGCCCCACCAGCCTGATGATGGATGTGGACGGCATCACCGACCGCGCCATGTGGATTCTCTTCGGGATGCTCTTGGGAACGGTCATGTGGTTTAACGTCTGGTTCATCATCTGGCCGGCGCAAAAGGCGCTCTTGACTGGCAAGGTCCCGGCGGATCAAGCACCGGCCGTGCGCAAGCGAGCGCTGATGACATCCCGGCTCAACTCGTTTCTCTCCGGCCCCATGCTCTTTGGCATGCTCGCCCCGGCGCACTACGGCGCGATGAGCGCGGGCTCACTGGTGCTCGCCGTAGCGCTGGGAGTCATCGCAATCTGGGCCAGCATTCGCTCCTCGTACGGAGTGGGGAAACTGGGCTGATGCGTTGGTGGGGTGGAGCGGTCCTCACGGCTGCTGTGATCGTCACCGGACTCGGTGGCATCGAGTTGAGAGCCAGCATCGGTGAACAGGTGCGGGGGCGCGCGTTTGAGCTGACCTACACCGCGCAGGTGGCCGATCTACCGACGGAGGCGAGAGAAGTCCAGGTCTGGGTGCCGCTGGCGCGCACGCGTGCGAATCAGCAGATCTTGGCTCGGCGCATCGACGCCCCGCAGCCCTGCCAGGTGCACACCGATTCTGCGACCGGAAACGACATCCTCCATTGCGCATTGACACCGCCTATTCCTCACGCCTACTCAGTCCGCATCACGTATGACGCGCTCGTTCGAAGCGACCGGGACGCGTTTCGCGGTTCGTCGGAGGGGTTTCCGGATGCCGCAACCGACGCTCACGCCCTGCAGCGGCTCTTGCAGCCGGAGTCGCTGGCGATCATCGACTCGCTGGTCCAGCAGCTCAGCGCCGAGGCGACGCAAGATCGTGCCACGGACGTGGAGCGGGCCCGCGGCATCTACAACTTCGTCATCGCGCACATGAGCTATGACAAGACCACGCCCGGCTGGGGCCGCGGCGATACGCGCCGCGCCTGTCTCATCGGCAAGGGCAACTGCACCGACTTCCACTCGCTGTTCGTCTCGATGGCGCGCGCCGCCGGGCTGCCGGCAAGGTTTGTCATCGGCGCGACCGTCCCCGAGGCAAGGGAGGGCACCATCCCCGGCTACCACTGCTGGGCTGAGGTCTACACTCGCGAGGAGGGGTGGATCCCGGTGGACGCCTCAGAGGCCTGGAAGCATCCCGAGAAAAAGGAGTACTACTTCGGCACGCCCGATCCCAACAAGCTGCTCATCAGCGTGGGCCGGGATCTTCGGTTGGTGCCGCCGCAGGCGGGTGAGCCGCTGAACTTTTTTCTCGCACCCTACGTGGAGGCGGACGGCCGGCCGATTACCACCGTGAACACAGAGTTTCATTTTCGCAGCCAACCCTACAAGGAGGGGTCGACATGAAGCGTTGGTCAGGGTACGTCATGGGCGCAGTGGTGATTGCGCTCGGGGCCGCGCCGCTGATGGCGGCTGAGCACGGCGGGCAGGAGCACGGCGGAGCGACAACTGCTGTCCCGGTCGCTGCCGTGGAGCCCAGCGCGGACCAGATCCGTGACACGATCCGACAATATGTAGAAGATGTGATCCAGGATGAGGGCGCCTTTTACCTCGATGATGACATCACCGGCCAGACGCGCGAGCTAGCGCTCGAGCAGGTTCATGAGCGGGTGGGCAAGACGGGCGATTACTATTACTCCTGCACGGACATGAAAGACGCTCAGACCGGTGAGCTGCTCGACCTCGATTTCGATGTCGAAGCCTACGATGGCGAGCTGGAAGTTGTCGACGTGCGCATCCACAAAGTCAACGGTGAGCCACGCTACACCTACGATGACCAGAGTAATCGCATCCCTGCCTCCGACGACGCCTCGTGAAAAAATGGGGACGTGTACCTTTTCTACGAAAAGGTACACGTCCCCATTTTTCGGTTGGCATGAGATGTGCTTCATCTAAATAGGTAAGGGTAGCTTGCCGCTACTGATAACTTAGAACGCAGGAGAGCACGCTCTCTCCTGCGTTTTTGTTTACCCACGGGAGGTGTCGATGAAACGCGGGCTCTGGTGTATGGTCGTGGCAGTGTTTGGCACAGTGTGCTTGGAGGGTGGCGGCGCCGAAGGCGCGATCCTCATCAACGAAATGTTGGCCGATCCCTCAGCGGTGTCCGGTGACGCCAACGGCGACGGTGTGATCAACACCACGCAGGATGAGTTCGTTGAGCTGGTGAACACGGGAGCCGGCTCGGTCTCGCTGGAGGGCTGGTCGCTGTCGGATCTCATCAGCGTGCGTCACACGTTTGTCTCTGGCGCCGCCATTCCAGCTTCGGATTTTTCGTGGTGTTTGGCGGCGGCACGCCGGCAGGGTTTTCGAACGCCGCGGTCGCTTCCTCAGGGACGCTGGCCCTCAACAACACTGGCGATACGGTGACGCTTCGCGACAGCGCGTTGAACATTCTCGACGTGGTGTCTTACGGCAGCGAGGGTGGGACGGATGTGTCGCTCACGCGATTCCCGGATGCCACCGGTTCGTTTGCGAAGCATACCACCGTCAACCCAAACGCCTTCTCTCCTGGCCGCACCGTGGACGGGCAGCTCGCGCTGCCGCACCAAGAGCCCGTGCGCGCACCCGCGATTCCTGAGCCGTTGTCGATGGCGCTCTTTGGAGGCGGTTTGATCGTCCTACCACGGTTACGTCGTCGTCAGCGGTCAGGATAGCTGACTTCCCGCCAATCCGTTTCACCGCTTGTCAGGCTCATGGTCTTTTGAGATAATGAGCTTGCTGCCATTGATTTCTCTCCATTTGGCACATCGCATGAAGAAGCTCCTGCTGATCCTTGTCCTCGTGCTTGCTCTTGCAGTTGCCGGGCTGATTGTATTCATCGCGACGTTCGACGCCGACCGCTACCGGCCGCTCGTCGTCCAGCAGATCACCAGTGCGCTCGGCCGTCCGGTGCAGCTTCAGCGCCTGGCGTTGAGCTGGCGCGGCGGCCTCGCGATTCAGTTGCAGGGAGTTGCTGTTGAACCGGTCCTGCGAGTTGACTCACTCGACGCGCAAGTCCAGCTGCTCCCGCTGCTGCGCAAGGCAATCCAGGTCGCTTCCATCACCCTAACGAGGCCGAAGATTGAGTTGGTTCGCGACGCCCAAGGACAGATGGATCTGCTGGGTGTGGCGGCGGTGGCGGCTCCGGCAGCGGCCTCCGGCTCCTTCGACTCGTCCCGCCAAGGCGGGACTCGCTCAGGATTTCGCCCCGCCACCGGCGGGGCTCAACAGGCGAGTGTCGGCCCGGCGGCCGTGTCGTTTCGGATCGCCTCGCTGCGGATCGAGGATGGGGCGCTGCACTATGTCGATGCCTCGCGCACTCCGGCCATCGAGCTGTGGGTCAAGCAGATCGATGCGACCATCTCGGATATCGCGCCGGGGATGCCAATGCGTCTGGATGTTCGGGCGGCGCTGGCCGCTGATGCGCAGAACCTCACCCTCAACGGGCGAGTCACGCTTCCCGATTCGGCGTCTGAGGGAATGATCGACGCGCTGGCATTTTCGTTGAACAAGTTGCGGGTAGATCAGATTACACCCCAGGTGGCGACCGGACAACCGCAACTCCACGGCGTGTTATCGTTCGAGTTTGAGGGCCGCGTGCCCACGCTGGTCGCGCCGCAGGTGCTGCAGGCGGTGGCCGGGCAGGGCACGCTGAAGGTGGATGAGCCGCGCATCGCGAATCTCAACATCCTCCGCGAAGTGTTTCAGAGGTTCTCGATGATCCCCAGCCTCATCGAGTCATTGCAGGCGAGGCTCCCGGCGACCTATCAAGCCAAACTGGCTGCCACCGACACGATCCTGGCTCCGATGAACCTCCCCGTTCGGCTGCAGGATGGCGTGTTGTGGTGCGATGAGGTGCAGATGAGCACCGACACGTTCCGGTTAGCCGGGCAAGGGAGCGTGGGGTTGGATCAGACACTGACGTTTCGCACCCGGCTCTACCTTGAGCCGGAGCTCTCCGCCGCGATGATTCAGAGCGTCCATGAGCTGCGGGGCCTGGCCAATGCCAACGGGGAGCTGGAGATTCCGGTGGCGATTTCAGGAAGGGCGCCTCAAGTCGCTGTGATGCCTGATCTCAATTACGTGGCATCAAAAGTCATCGCGACCACGGCGGTGGATCTGTTGGAAGCCTTCCTCAAGCCAGAGCAGGAATCTCAGGACGCTCCCCAAGGGCAAGAAGGGCAAGCGCCAAGCCAGACCCATGCGCCGGCGCCGGAAGATCTCCTTGGTCAATTCCTGCAGCGGGCGCTGCAGAAGTCCCAGTAACCCCCATGCGCAATCCTGACGCTCGTCAGATCGGTGAGGAGCTCAAGGCGGCGCTTGAACGGCTCAAGGCGTTGGCCAGGGAAGAACGCGCGCGGCGCGGTTCCGATGCCGAGGCCATCGAGATCGCCGTCGTGAACCTCGACAGCGCCATCGAGATCCTCACGGAATAGAGAATCATGAGGCCACGGGGGACGCCGGAGGGTCGCGGGCCGTTCACCTCTCGGCGAACGGCACTCCCGTCGCCCACCCAGCTTCGCTGGGTACCCGGGCTCGGTTGCAGGACCCGCGGCCGAAGGGTTCTCAGCCGATAGATGCGTTTTCCGATCTCTCCCGAGAAGCAGGGAGCACTCAATGCGTTGATGCAGCGCGTGGGGGTGCGGGAGAGCGAGCTCGACGAGCGGTTCATTCGCTCCGGCGGGCCGGGCGGGCAGAACGTCAACAAGGTGGCCACCTGCGTCGTCCTGCGTCATCGGCCCAGCGGCGTCGAAGTTCGCTGCCAGCGAGAGCGCTCGCAGGCGCTCAACCGCTACCTCGCGCGTCGATGGCTGCTCGAGCGGCTGGAGGCCGATCGGTTGGGTCGCCTGAGCGCCGAGGCGCAGCGCATCGCCAAGATCCGGAGGCAAAAGCGCAAGCGCTCGCGGCGGACCAAGGAGAAGCTGCGGGTACTCAAGCGGGCTCGGGCTCAGAAAAAAGTGTTGCGAGGGCCCGTGCGTTTTGAAGAATGATCGTGTATACTTGCAAGTAGTTCATCTCACCTAGCTCAATCCATGGCGGAAATAAGCGTCAGCATAGTTCCCAGCAAAGACGGTTGGACCTTCGGCGTGCAGGTTGCGGAGTCCAACGGCCAGACCCGGCACACCGTGACACTCAGCCAGGGTGATTTTCAGCGGCTGACCAACGGCAAGGAGACTACGCCGGAGGCGCTGATCAAGCGGTCGTTTGAGTTCCTGCTCGAGCGCGGGGCGAAGCAGCACATCCAGCGTCAGTTCGAGCTCCCCACGATCAGCCGGCTCTTTCCCGAATATCCCTCCGATATCCTCAAGCGACTCTAAAGGCGCTTGCAGGACGACGTCCTCTCAGGCATCATAAGCGGATCATGCCACTGACACGCCGTATCTCCACATCTTGGCTGACCACCGACCGCCGCAACCGGCTACAGGTGTTTCGGCGCTTTGGTTCGGAGGGCACCTGGCGGCTCACCAAGGATCATGAGCTAGCACTGACCCTGCATGCCGATGACGCCCGAGCGCGCCAGACGCTGCGCCTCAAGGGCGCGCTGATCAGGGCAGAGGCCAATGCGCTGGTGCTCGCTCTGCATCGAGATGCGCAGGACGACGGGCGCTCGGCCCAGGAGGTTCGACTCTCGGGCCGATGGCAGGCGGATGCCGCCAACCGGTTGAATTTTCTGGTGGAGAAAGCTGACGGCTCAGCCGACCGCCTGACGTTTGGCGGCGGGTGGGAGGTGGGTCCGCATCACGAGCTGCGGTATCGCTTTCGTCAGCCCGACGGCGCGCGCCGGAGGCGGGAGCATCTGCTCGCGTTTGACGGTGCGTGGGACGTGAGTCGCGCCGATCGACTGGTCTACCGGTTGAGCGGCTCAACGGCGTCGCGTTTTGAGTTTTCCGCCAGCCTGCAGAGTCCGTCGCTGATGGCGAAGGACGGGCGCATCGTCTATCAGGTTGGCGTGGGGCTCTCCGGCGGGCGCCGACAGCACAGGCGGGTGACGCTCTTCGGCGCCTGGAAGCTCCACCGGGATCTGTCGGTCTCGTTCGAGGTCCCCTACGCCAACGGGCGCGTTCAGGCCATTCGGTTCGAGGGGCTCATCACGCGCGCAACACGGGAGCGCGTGGCGGTGGCGCTTCGCACGAGCCGCCGCGAGCGGTTGGGGTTGACGGTGACGTTTACCAAAGAGCTGGTGCCGGATATGGAGTTCTTTGTGCGCCTGCGCGCCGAAGCCGAAGAGCGGTCGGTGGTGGGCGGCGTCCAGGTGCGATTCTAATGTGTCAAGCCAGGAGGAGGAAATCATGCGCCGCAGACTTCTCGGTGTTTCGCTCATCGCGGGGGTCCTCTTGTCCGTGACAGCTTGCAGCGCAAAATCAGCTCGTCCTCGAGCGACGATCGAGACCTCAAAGGGCCGCATCGTCATTGAGCTGTATCCGGATAAGGCGCCCAAGACGGTGGCCAACTTCGTCAAACTCGCCACGAAGGGCTTCTACGACGGCATCGTCTTCCATCGGGTCATTCCGGGCTTTATGGTGCAGACCGGCGATCCTGAGGGCACCGGGCGCGGGGGGCCGGGCTACACGTTTGCGGACGAGTTCGCACCGGATCTGCGCCACGACGCGCCGGGAGTCCTGTCCATGGCCAATGCCGGCCCCAACACCAACGGCAGCCAATTCTTCATTACGGTCGCGCCCGCCCCATGGCTGGATGGGAAACATTCGATCTTCGGGCGAGTTGTGGAGGGGCAGGACGTGGTCGATGCGATCGTGACTGCACCCCGGGACGCCAACGACCGCCCCCGCAGCCCAATCGTCATGGAGCGTGTGCGTATTGACGAGTAGCCAGATGGGACGGGTGCCACGGGTTTTGGTCGTCTATAAGAAGGATGCCTACCAGCAATTCCTCCAAGAGCAGCAAGATCCTCACCTGACGCGGTTGCTCCGATGGCGGCACCCGGATGTGCTCGACATGCAGCGCGCCCACGCGGTCCACGAAGAGGCGATCAACACCGTGGTGCACGCGTTGCGGCAACTCCGGGTGGATTGTGATGTGGCGTATCGCGCGGATCTGCGGGTGACGAAGCGGTACGATCTGGTCGTCTCCATCGGAGGAGACGGAACCTTTCTGCAAGCGGCTCGCAGCGTGAATCGCACGCCGATCTTGGGTGTCAACTCCGACCCTCAACGCAGCGAGGCGGTCTTCTGCGCAGCCACGCAAAAGAACTTTGACCGGCTCTGCCGCCGCGCGTTTGCGGGCACGCTGCCCGTCTTGCGGCTGTATCGGCTCGCCCTCTGGTTGAACGGCAAGCCGCTGCCGTATCGCGCAGTCAACGATGTCCTCATCGCCCATGACGATCCCGCCACGATGACCCGGTACCGCCTGGCGATCGGCGGGCGCCGAGAGACGCATAAGAGCTCCGGCCTCTGGGTGTCTACCGCGGCCGGATCGAGCAGCGCGGCGCTGGCGGCAGGCGGGGTTCGGCTGCCATGGGGTTCAAGGAAGTTCCAGTACCGTCCCCGCGAGCTCTACTGGGGGAGGCTCTCACGATATCGGCTCACCGGCAGGGTCCTCCGGCCACCTGCTGCAGTCCAGATCACCTGGCTGATGCGGCGGGGATGCGCCTTCATCGATGGGCCGCACGTGAAAGTTCCGCTGCAGTTTGCCGACCAGCTGACCCTTCGTCTTTCCTTGGCGGATCCCCTGAGGGTCTTAGGTCTGTAAAACACAACGTCCCGCCATCGGCGGGACGTGTGGTTACCCCCGCCATCGGCGGGGGTAGGTATCGTGACCTTACGCCTTGGTGACGTTTGAAGCTTGTGGTCCCTTCGGGCCCTGGGTGATCTCGAACTCCACCGCCTCGCCCTCCTTCAAGGACTTAAAGCCGTCACCAGTGATTGCGGAGTAGTGGACGAACACGTCTTTCGAGCCGTCCTCCGGGGTAACGAACCCATACCCCTTCTGGTCACTAAACCACTTCACGGTGCCTTTTGCCATTGCACTTCCACCCCCTTCCTATCTCTTGCCGACCCTAAAAACACAAAAACCGCTTGGCAACCTCATCAGCTGCCTTACGGCTTCGTGACGAAGATCGTCTCGCTCTCTACAATCACTGCTGGAACACTTACCGTTCCAGGCCTTGTGTTGCCTAAACCGTTCTTAATGCCTTGTTCCTCGTACGCGCTGCGACTTCATAACCCCAAGGTTTTCAAGTGATTGCAGCGCTCAAAGCGTCAAACGTGTTGGAAAGCAGCTCCCGCACGCCGTACGCTAGCTTCTAAACTTATTTTTTAGTATACCCGAAAAGGCCTTTCCTGTCAATAGGGATAGAGGCTGTTGAGCTGCGTTGCGTTATCTGATATATACAAAGGTATGAGACGGGGATTTGTGCTTGGGGTGGTGTGCTGGCTCAGCGCCGTGGCTGGTGTCTGGGCCGCTGAGGTCCGGACGCCTCAGGTGGCTGGGCAGTTCTACCCGGCCGAGCCGGCCGAGCTTCGCAGTGTGGTGACCGACCTTCTTGAGCGTCAGCCTGTCCAGGCGAGCCGCAGCAAGCCTCGAGTCCTCATCGTTCCGCACGCAGGCTACCCCTACTCCGGAGTGGTGGCCGCGAGTGCGTTTCGCCAGCTCCTAGGGCAGACGTATGACGGGGTGGTGGTGGTCGGTTTCACGCATCGCTTCCAGTTTGACGGGATCTCGGTGGATACCGTCGAGGCCTACGAGACGCCGCTGGGCCGCCTGCCGATTCATCAGGAGGCGGTGAAGTTTCTTCAGACGTTTGACGGTGTTGGGCATGTCGAGGAGGCTCACGAGAGCGGAGAGCACTCCCTGGAGGTTCAGCTGCCGTTCGTGCAGGTGGCGCTTGGCGACGTGCGGCTGGTCTCAGTGCTCATGGGCAGCGCCAGTCTGGAGGATGCCCAGCGGCTTGCCGAGGCGCTGGCGGCGCTCTCACAGCGCGGGGACTACCTATTTGTGTTCAGCACTGACCTGTCGCACTATCATCCCTATGACCAGGCGCAGACGATTGATGAGCGGACGGTCAACGCCATGCTGTTTGAGACGCCTCAGGCGGTCGACCGGCTCTTTGGCGCAGGCCAGCTCGAAGCGTGTGGGCGAGGGCCGATTCTGGCCAGCTTACTGCTGTCTGCCAAGCTCGGCTATCTGGAGTTTCATCTGCTGCGCTACGCCAACTCGGGGGACACTGCAGGCGACCGCTCGCGCGTCGTAGGCTATGCCGCCATCGGGATATACGAGCGGCCGGCCGTCTCAGTCGGGAGGTTGTCGAGCGAAGCCGGGATGGCGTTGGTCCAAGCCGCGCGCCAGGTTCTTGAGCGCGGACTTGGGGTCAAACCAAGTGAGCGTGAAGGAGTCATCAAGGAAATCACGGAACGGTTGAACGGGTATCCGGAGTTGTCGGCCGCCAACGGGACGTTCGTGACGCTGCGCAAGCGCGGCCAATTGCGCGGCTGTATCGGCAGGATCCAGACGCCTCAGTCGCTGGCTGAAACTGTTCCCGTGGTTGCGCTTGACTCGGCGCTGCGCGATACGCGCTTCAACCCCGTGCGTCCAGAGGAGCTGCAGGATATCAATGTCGAGGTGTCTGTCTTGACTGAGCCTGTGCAATTAGCGGATATCCGCGATCTCGTGCCCGGCCGCGACGGCGTGATTCTGGAGCAGCAGGGTCATAGCGGTGTGTTCCTGCCGCAGGTGTGGGAAGAAACCGGGTGGACCCGCGTGGAATTTCTTCAAGAGCTCTCCAGCCAAAAAGCCGGCCTGCCGCCAGACTCCTGGCGGCAGGCTACCCTCCACGTCTTCCAAGATCAGATCTTCGCGGAATAAGTGGGGACGTGTACCTTTTTCGAATCGGAAAAGGTACACGTCCCCATTTTTAGCTGCCGTTACCGGAATGACGGATACCGCACTGGTTCGAGGCGCAGGTGGGATTGCGATGGAAGAGATCGCGGTGTTTCGCGATCCACCGGTACACTCGTGCGCCCACCCACCGTGCGCCTGGTAGATAGAGCCACGGCACCAGCGGCCAGCACATCGGCAGGTGCCAGCTCATCCGGCGAAAGGCGTCAAACCCGCCGCTGATCTGCCCGCCGACCTCCACCAGGACCATTTCGCTGCGACAGCGCTCCGACGTGAGCGAGGGATGGACGTGCGAGACATCCGGCTGCGCGTGGAAATCCACCGGGTCGATCCATCCGAAGAGGTCCAGCACGCGCAGCCGCCTGATGCTCTCCAGGCAGAATCCGCACTGCCCATCGTAGACCAGGATCGCCCGGTCCAGCACGGCGCTGCGCTCCTGCTGGGTTTCAATCCGGCGCACCAGCGTTTCAGGCGCAATGAAGAGGAGCATCATGGGTGGGAACAGAAAGAGGAAAATCGTGGGGACGTGCAGCGTCACCCACAGCATCAACTGAAAGCAGATGCCCAGCGTGATGCCGACCGCTCGGGTCCTCGGGATGAACCAGAGCAACGGCATGAGGATCTCGCAGCTGATGCACGCGATTCCGAGGGCGTAGCACAGCTGCGGATGCTGGCCCAGAAATTCCCTCCAGGGAAACTCGCGCACGACGCCAATCGGCGGGTAATGCATCAAGTAGTAGTAGGGGTTGTCCGTCAGCCAGTTGCCGGGCAACGGGGCGCCGGGCGGCGCGAAGTGGGTCTTGTTGAGCGCTGTGTGCCAGAACGTGACGGCCAATTGGAGCTGGAGCAGGCGCTGGATGAAGAATGGCCGCGGCCGCTTGTACGAGGTGGCTTTGGCGCGCCGGAGGCTGTCCAGCGAGAGAAAATCGCCGTGGTAGTTCGTGACGCACATGAGAAACAGCGTGACGAGCAGGATATCGAAGCTGAGCGTGCCGATGTGAAAGTTGTTGAGGGCATAGAAGTAGTAGCAGCAGAGCGTCATGAGAAGGCAGCTGGCTCGCGAGAAAAGTCCCACGGCAAACGACGTCAATGCAATGAGGAAGAGCCCGACGAGCACCCAGACCAGCCAGTCCGGGCTGCGTTCGACGAGCTGCAGGATGGGAATCGGAAAAAACGAGAGGTTCTTGGTCTTGAACGCGGTCGAGAGGTAGTTGTCGTCCATGTGGAAAAACGAGGGAATCATATGACAGCCGACGGTCCACGCGACTGCAAGCCGAAACAGGCCCAGGCTTACCGAGGACCGTTTCTCGAGGAACACTTGGTACCACCAGCGGGTCATGGGCACCGATACGCAACGCGGTAGCCCACGCGCTTCGGGTCCGCGATGAGGTCAGGATACTGGCCGTAGAGCACAGCGAACGACTCATACTGCGGTAACTTGCGCCGCAGGTAGTGGCAGAACGCCGGGGCGCGGTCCTGCGAGAGCACGCCGACGAGGGCGTTGCGGTGGATGTTGTCATAGCCGACGCCCTTCGTTTCAAAAATCTTGTGGGGGTCGATCGGTTGGGGCTGGCCGTCGCGGGTGCCATACACCTCGGCGAAGCCGTACGTCTTGTCGATCTCGTAAAACATGATCCAGCCGGCGGGAGGGAATAGCAACGCGAGTTTCGGCAGCGGCCGGCCGATGAGCGGGCTGAGGTAATTGAGGCGCAACGTCTCGTAGAGGAAGACGGTGAGCCAGCAGGTGACAAACCACGTGATGGCGGTATTCCGGCGCGACATCGTACCCTATTATACCGCAGTCTGGTGACGCCTCGCCGTACCCTCCGCCCAACCCGCTCGCGCTCACTCGGGTGGCCGGGCACTGCGAATGGCGGCTGGGCCTGGCAGGACATTCGCCCGCCGCATCGCTGGCGCGCCCCGGCGAGGCGCGCGGCGCTCTCAAAAATGCTCGCTCCCCCCGCCGTTGGCGGGGGTCCGTGCTCGCTCGCATTTTTCAGGTGCGGCTTGGCGAATATCCCGCCACCCGCCGCCCGCGCGTGCTCGAGGTGCGCCCGGCCACTCCACCGCAATAGCAACGAGGCTAGCGAGGGGGCGGCTTTCCTTGCTCCGGCCACGGGTGACGCCGATACACGACGGCGGGGGGCCGGACATATGCGGAGCCGGACGTACGGAGGGGCGAGCGGCCACGGTGTCCGAGCGCAGCGAGGACGAGCGAGCCCCGGAGTCGAGCGAGAGGCCGGCACGGTGGGCCGGCCCGAGCGGTCCGGCGCAGCATATGTCCGACCAGGACCCGCCGCTTCCCAGCTGGACCCGGGGCCGGAGCGACACCCACGGTGTGCCGCACCCAAGCGAGTCAGCGCGAGCGGGTTGGGTGGAGGCCCAAGCGGCGCAACGGGGATCGTGTTCGCTCACAGCTTAGGTTATAATGGATTTTCCAATGCTACGACCTGAGGAAGTTGACGCGATTCAGCGGCTCTACGAGCGGCAGGGCGCGATTCATGCCGCGGCGCGCAAGAAGCTGGGCCGGCCGCTGACGGTGGCCGAAAAGATTCTTGTCGCGCACGGGCGAGACCTCGCCTCCCAGGAGTTCGTGCGCGGCCAAAGCTACCTGACTCTCCAGCCGGACCGTGTCGCGATGCAGGATGCCACCGCGCAGATGGCCATCCTCCAGTTCATGCAGGCGCGCCGCGACACCGCCGCTGTGCCGACGACCATCCACTGCGATCATCTCATCCAGGCCCGTGTCGGCGTGACCGAAGACATGAAAGCCGCGTTGGAGGCCAATCAAGAGGTCTACGAGTTTTTGCGGAGTGCTGCGGCGCGCTACGGCATGGGTTTCTGGGAGCCGGGAGCCGGCATCATCCATCAGGTGTTCCTTGAGCAGTACGCGTTTCCGGGCGGGCTGCTGATCGGGACCGATTCCCACACGCCAAACGGAGGCGGCTTGGGAATGCTGGCAATCGGCGTCGGTGGGGCTGACGCAGCTGACGTCATGGCTGGACTGCCGTGGGAGGTCAAGTGTCCCAGGCTCATCGGGGTTCGCCTCACAGGGTCATTGACCGGCTGGGCCTCGCCCAAGGACGTGATTCTGAAACTGTGCGGTCTGCTGACGACCAAGGGCGGCACCGACAAGATCATCGAGTTCTTCGGCCCCGGCACGCGCTCGATCAGCTGCACTGGCAAGGGCACGATCGCCAATATGGGCGCCGAGGTGGGCGCGACGACGTCGGTGTTCCCGTTTGATGAGCGGATGGCGGCGTATCTCAAGGCGACCGATCGTGCGCAGGTGGCTGAGCTCGCCCTGCGGCACGCCAAAGATCTTGTCGCGGATCCGGAAGTCGAGCAGGATCCCAAGCAGTTCTTTGATGAGATCATCGAGATCGACCTCTCCAGCCTTGAGCCGCACATCGTCGGGCCGAGGCGCCCGGACGCGGCACGCCCCATTTCACAACTCGCAAAGGACGTGGAACAGGGAGGGTTTCCGCCGCGCATTAAGGCTGCGCTCATCGGCAGCTGCACGAACTCCTCATACGAAGACATCAGCCGCGCCGCCGCTGTGGCGCAGCAGGCGAAGCATGCGGGTCTGAAGGCTCAGTGTTACTTTTTGATCACACCGGGGTCGGATCAGATCCACAACACGATC
Source organism: uncultured Planctomycetales bacterium (assembly GCA_964372775.1). Classification (GTDB taxonomy): domain Bacteria; phylum Omnitrophota; class Gorgyraeia; order Aquiviventales; family Aquiviventaceae; genus CAYJRJ01. The sequence goes on from CAYJRJ010000012.1 coordinate 18,602, forward strand.
CGCCGCGACGGACAGCTTGCGGCGCTGGAGACGATCGGCGGCACGGTGCTGGCGAACGCCTGCGGGCCGTGCATCGGCCAATGGAAGCGCGACGATATCACGCCGGGGGAGGTCAACTCAATTCTCACTTCCTTCAACCGCAACTTTCCCGGCCGCAACGACGGTACCGCCGAGACGCTCTCATTTATGGGCAGCCCGGAGATCGTCACCGCCATGGCCCTGGTGGGCGATCTGCGCTTTAACCCGCTGAGCGATCCGGTGACGACCTCGGATGGAAGGCAGATCATGCTCGAGCCTCCGATGGGTGAGGAGCTGCCGTCCAAGGGGTTTGCTGCGGGTGCGGCGGGCTGTCTGCCTCCTCAATCCCTCGGTGAGCGGAAAGGCATTGAGGTGGCCATTCCCCCGACGAGCGAGCGGCTGCAGCGCCTCGAGCCGTTTCCTCCGTGGGATGGAAAGGACTTCGACCGGCTGCCGGTTCTGATTAAGGTAAAGGGGCAGTGCACGACCGACCACATTTCGCCCGCCGGCAAGTGGCTGAGATTCCGGGGCCACCTGGATAAGATCAGCGACAACATGTTCACCGCCGCCACCAACGACTTGACCGGCCAGATGGGGACGGCGGTGGATGTGCTGGACGGGCAGACCAAGCCAATTCCGCAAGTCGCCCGTCATTACAAAGGGAACGGAATGGGCTGGGTGGTTGTTGGAGATGAGAACTACGGCGAAGGCTCGAGCCGCGAGCACGCCGCCATGTCGCCCCGCCACCTGGGCTGCCGGCTGGTGATTGCAAAGAGCTTTGCGCGTCTGCACCTCACCAATTTAAAGAAGCAGGGCATTCTGCCCTGCACGTTTGCTAACCCGTCAGACTATGACGAGATTCAGCCAGGCGATCGCATCAGCGTCCAGGCATTGCGCGGCCTGACACCCGATCAGCCGCTTGCCGCGGCTCTCCACCGCGCGAATGGGCGCCGCGAGCCGATCCGGCTGTTCCACTCCATGACTCAGGAGCAGATCCGCTGGTTCAAGGCCGGAGCGGCGTTAAATCTTCTCTAACGTCCGATATCTGATATCCCGAGGATATCAGATATCGGTCACTTGACGAGACTGTTTGGCCACGGTAGCATTGTGGAAATCCTCATGAGTCGTAAACCGTCTAAAAATCTAGGGTTAGAATCCCCAACACCCTCAGCGCGTTTCGGCCAGGCCCTGCGGCGCTATTTCGTCACAGGGCTGGCCACGCTCTTTCCTGTCGCCGTCACCCTCTGGCTTGTCGTGGCCATCTTCAATATCGCCGACCGGTTCTTGGGTCGGCGACTCGGGTTTCAGATTCCCGGCCTCGGGCTGCTGTTGACGATTGGTGTGATCCTGCTCGTGGGCGTGCTCTCTGTGCACTTTTTTGGCCGCGTGCTGTTTCGCACTGTTGAGTTTTGGTTCGCTCGCCTGCCGCTGATCAAAAAGATCTATCCGGCCGTGAAACAACTGGCCCAGTTTCTCTTCAACGAAGAGAGCCGCCAGGCGGCCTTTCGGCGTGTCGTGCTCGTGCAGTATCCCCGCGAAGGAGCGTACTCCCTCGCGTTTGTGACCAACGAGTCGCAGACCGAAGCGACCGGCCGCTCTCAGAATCTGCTGACGCTGCTCATCCCGAACCCTCCCTCGCCATTTACCGGCCCGATTATTTTTGTTCCTGAAGTCGACGTAATCCCGCTGCGACTGTCCGTGGAAGATGCCGTAAAGCTCATTGTGTCCGGCGGCGTGGTCGCCTCGCCGCTCGAGGCGGCGCGCGCCCGTTCGATGTCTCGCTAAGGCCAGCGAAGGAATCATCATGGAAACACTCTTTGTGGTCATGGCCGATCCGAATTTTACGATCTGGGAGCGCATCGCCCTTGGCGGCGTGCTGCTCACGGCCATTCTGGGGCTGTTCTACGCCGCCTTTCTCGCCGCTGAGGTGCTAGGCAAGGACCAGGGCACCGAGGCGATGCGTCGGGTCAGTAGTGCGATTCGTATCGGGGCCAACGCCTACTTGTTCCGGCAGCTGCGCGCCCTCGCGGGGCTCATCCTCATCATCGCCGCGCTGCTGTACTTCACCGCCGGGGAGCAGCACATCGCGTTCGGCCGGGCCCTGGCGTTTCTGATGGGCTCGGCGTTTTCATTTCTCGTCGGATTCATCGGGATGAACATGGCCGTTCAGGGCAATGTCCGCGTGGCCGCCGCCTCGCGCACCAGTTTCGCCGAGGCGCTGAAAATTGCCTATCGCACCGGCACTATCACGGGCATGCTGACGGACGGGTTAGGACTCTTGGGTGGGACCATCATCTTCATGGTCTACGGCGAACGAGCGTACGAGGTGCTGCTCGGGTTTGGGTTTGGCGGCACGCTCCTGGCCTTGTTCATGCGTGTTGGAGGCGGCATCTTCACGAAAGCCGCCGACGTGGGCGCGGATCTTGTGGGCAAACTCGAGAAAAACATCCCAGAGGATGATGCCCGCAATGCGGCGACGATTGCCGACAACGTCGGCGACAACGTCGGCGACTGCGCCGGCATGGCGGCGGACATCTTCGAATCATACGAAGTGACCATCGTCTCCGCGATGATCCTCGGCTGGGCCTCCTTCGGGCACAAGGGCGTGATCTTCCCGCTGCTGGTGCGGGCGGTCGGCGTCGTTAGCTCTATCATCGGGACATACCTGGTCAAGACCTCAGAGGAAGCTCGGGCCGCCATGAGGGCGATCCACACCGGATTCACGGTGTCGGCGATCGTCTCCGTTGTCGGCTTTTGCATCATCGGTTTCTACTACCTGCGGTTCCCCGGTCAGGACGCGTTGCCCGCATGGGTCACGCTGGGGATTCCGGATCTGGACATGCGGCCCGTGTGGACGACGATGATCGGCATCGTCCTGGCGATCGTGATCAATTTCCTCACCGACTACTTCACCGCGCCGGAGAAGCCGCCTGTGCAGTTCGTGGCCCGTGCCACGCAGACGGGCCACGCGACCACCATCATCAACGGCATCGCGGTGGGCTACGAGAGCAGCGTGTGGGCGATCTTCGCGATCGCGATGGCGGTGTTCGGCTCGTATTTCATCTACCAGGGGACGAATCCCACCTACATTGCGTATGGCGTGGCGATGTGCGGCATCGGCATGCTGACGCTGACCGGCAACAACATCTCGATGGACGTCTTCGGCCCGGTGGCGGACAATGCCAACGGCATCGGCGAAATGGTGCATCTCGACAAGTCGGCGCGCCAGACGCTCGCCGACCTGGATGCGTGCGGCAACACCACCAAGGCGATCACGAAGGGCATCGCCATCGGCTCGGCGGTGATCGCGGCGGTATCGCTCTTCAACGCGTACATCACCGACATCGCCAAGTTCACCAACAAGGCCTATGAGGAGATTGTGCCGCTGCTCTCGATTTCCGAGCCGCTGGTGTTCATCGGATTTCTCATCGGGGGTGCGATCCCGATGCTCTTCAGCTCGTTGACGATTCGAGCCGTCGGGCGCGCGGCGTTTCTTATCGTGCACGAGGTGCGCGCGCAGTTCCAGGACAAGGCGATCTGGGAGGGGACGAAGACCCCGGACTACGCCCGGGTGGTGTCGATCTGCACATCCGAGGCGCAGCGTGAGCTCATTGGGCCGGGACTGCTCGCAGTGCTGGCCCCGTTCATCGTCGGCGTCGTCCTGCATAAAGAAGCGCTGGGCGGATTTCTGGCGGGGATCATCCTGTCCGGTCAGTTGTTGGCCGTGTTCATGTCCAACGCCGGAGGGGCGTGGGACAACGCGAAGAAATTCGTCGAGGATGGCCACTACGGCGGCAAAGGGTCCGAAGCGCACAAGGCGTCGATCACCGGGGATACCGTGGGCGATCCGTTGAAGGATACCGCGGGGCCGGCGCTCAACCCGCTCATCAAAGTCATGAACATGGTGGCGCTGTTGGTGCTGCCGTTTGTGGTGAGCAACGAGCAGCAGCCGAATTCCCTGATGTGGTTGGTGGCCCTGGTGGGCATCGTCGTGCTGGGCGTGCTGATCTATCGAAGCAAGCAGGAGTCGCCCGAGGTGCTCAAGTGGCAGAGCGCATTCGAGAAGACCGCATAATGCGGAATTCCGCACTCCGCACTCCGCACTCCGCATTGCGTGTCCTTGGTGCGGTCGTCGTTTCTCTGGTTGCTCTGACGGGATGCTCCAACAAGTCTGAGCCCATTGTCAAAATCGGGTTTGTCGCGCCGCTCACCGGCGATCAGGCGCCGCACGGCGAGGACATGCTTCGCGGGGCGACGCTCGCCGTCGAGCACGCCAACGCCCAGGGGCCGGTCATCCCGGGCCATCAACTCGTGCTCGTCCCGCTTGATGATCAGCGCAACCCCACGCAGGCGGTCGCCGCCGCCAAAAAGCTGGCGGCTGACCGCGATGTCGTCGCGGTGATCGGCCACCTCAACTCCTCCTGCACCATGCCGGCCTCGGCGATCTACCATCAGGCGCGGCTGCTGCAGATCACGCCGGTCTCCTCCAATCCCCAGATCTCACGCCAGAACTTCGACACGTTCTACCGGACGTGCGCTACCGATGACATCCAGGGGCCTGCCGCTGCGCTGTTTGCCGTGCACGAGCTGCACGCCAAGCGCATCTTCATCCTGGATGACATGACGACGTACGGGCGGGGCCTCGCCAATGAGTTCAAGCTGAAGCTAAGGTCGTTCGGGTTCGAAGCGATCGGCCATGAGGGGATCACGCAGGGTGACAAGGATTTTGTGCCGCTGCTGACCAAGATCAAGTCGCTTGAGCCGGATCTGGTCTATTTTGCCGGCATGTTCCCTGAAGGGGCCTTGCTGATCAAGCAGCGGGCGGAGGTCGGCTTGGGCGGCCTCTTCATGGGCGGCGACGGGTTGTTTGATCCGGTGCTCATCCAACTGGCGACGCCGCAGGCCGCCGAGGGGGTCTACCTGACGACGATCGGATCCGACATTCGTCAGATCCCGACCGCGCAGGACTTTTTGAAGCAATACGAAGCGCGCTTCGGACCGATCGGCGCGTACTCCGCCTATGCCTATGAAGCGACGAGCATCGCCACCTGGGCCATTCGCACCGCAGCCGAGAAGAATCGCGCCGCGGTGTTGGCAGCCATGAAGACGCTCAAGGATTATCAGGGTCTCTTTGGGCCGCAGAATTTTGATGAGAAGGGCGACTCCCTCATCCGCGACATCGGCATCTTCACCGTCAAAGATGGCAAGTTCGTTTTCCTCAAGACCGCTTCGTGGGACTAACGACGGTACCGTCTACGCAGTGCGGAGTGGGGAATTTGGAATGCGGAATGGAACGCGATGAACCAGCCAATTTCGCGTTTTCTGTTCTGATTCCGCACTCCGTACTCCGCACTCCGCATTTTCCGGGGTTCGTTCCCTCCGCATGACGCCTCTCCAGCTGTTCCTCCAGCAGCTCGCCAACGGCCTGACGCTCGGGGCGATCTACGCCCTCATTGCGCTGGGCTACACCATGATCTACGGGGTGATTCAGCTCATCAACTTTGCGCATGGGGAAGTGTTCATCGTCGGAGCGTACCTCGCTCTGACCGTCCTCACCCTCGTCGGAGGGATGACATGGCCCTGGTGGATGCTACTGCTGGTCTGCGGCCTTGGCGCGATGGCGGCGTGCGGCGCGCTGGGCGGGGCGATTGAGCGCGTAGCCTATCGTCCCATCCGGCAGGCGCCGCGGCTCAACGCGCTCATCACCGCGATCGGCATGTCATTCTTTTTGCAAAACGCGCTGATGCTGCTCTATGGGGCGACGGACCGGCAGTTTCCCTCGCTCGTCCCGCTCGTCCGATGGGAGATCAGCGGAGTGACGATCACGCTGATGCAAATCATCGTCTGGGGTGCCAGCGGCTTATTGATGGTCGGGCTGCAAGTATTGGTCATGTCGACCAAGCTTGGAGTGGCGATGCGCGCGACCGCCCAGGACCTCAAGGCCTGCGCGCTGTTGGGGGTTCCGGTGAATCGTATCATCGCCGTGACGTTTGCGATCGGCTCGGCACTGGCCGCGATGGGCGGCCTGCTCTTCGGGCTCCAGTACGGCACGATCAATTTCCACGACGGCTACCTTGCCGGTCTCAAGGCGTTCACCGCCGCGGTCCTGGGCGGCATCGGCAACATTCCCGGTGCGATGGTCGGCGGATTGATGTTGGGATTGCTTGAAGGGTTGGGGGCCGGCTACCTCTCGTCCCAGTGGAAGAATGTGTTTGCGTTCGTGATCCTCGTCGTGCTGCTCCTGTTCAAACCGACCGGATTGTTAGGCGAGCGAGTGGCGGACAGAGCCTAACATGACCACACCCGCCAAAGTGCGGAATGCGGAATGCGGAATGCGGAATATTTGGGGTCTATTCCGCACTCCGCACTCCGAACTCCGCACTCTGCGATGGATGCTTGGTGTTGTCGCGGCGCTGGCCCTGCCACTGCTCCACTCCAACCCCTACCACCTGGATGTGCTGACCACGGCGCTGTTGTATGCGCTGCTAGCACTTGGCCTGAACATCATCGTCGGCCTGACAGGGCTGCTCCATCTTGGCTACGCGGCCTTTTTCGCCATCGGGGCGTACGCGTACGCGCTGCTCAACCTGCATTGGCACTGGCCGTTCTGGGTCGGCTGGATGCCCGCAGCACTTGTCGCCGGTCTCTCCGGTGTGTTGCTGGGTGCTCCGGTCCTTCGTGTCCGCGGCGACTATCTGGCGATCGTCACGCTCGGATTCGGGGAAATCGTCCGGATTGCGTTTACGAACCTGGAGCAGTGGACCGGCGGGCCCAACGGGTTGCTGGGCATCGATCATCCAACGCTGTGGGTGCCCGGAGGCGGGGTGATCGACTTCGGCGTCTCCTCCACGCCGTACTACTACTTGGTGTGCCTGACCACGGCGCTCATCGCGGGCCTGTGCATGCGGTTGAGCCGCTCGCGCGTGGGGCGGGCGTGGATCGCGATTCGGGAGGACGAATTGGCGGCGTCGTGCGTGGGCATTCCCGTCCTGCAGCTCAAGCTGCTCGCGCAAGCCTGCGGCGGAGCGATTGCAGGTCTGGCCGGTGCTATCTTTGCAGCCAAACAGGGCACGATCACGCCGGATAGCTTCGACTTCATCTTGTCGGTGATGATCCTCGCGATGGTGGTCCTCGGCGGGTTGGGCAGCATCCGCGGCGCGCTCGTCGGAGCGCTGCTGCTCGGCTCGCTTCCCGAGCTGCTGCGCGGGTTTGAACAGTACCGCATGCTGACGTTCGGGCTCTCCATGATCATCATCATGCGCGTCCGGCCCCAGGGGTTCTTCGGCAGATCAGCACATGCCGTCTCTTCTTGAGATCCGCTCGCTGTCCAAACGCTTCGGCGGCGTCATGGCGCTGGACGATGTGAGCTTCAGTATCGACCAGGGAGAGACGGTCGGCCTGATCGGGCCCAACGGAGCGGGGAAAACCACACTGTTCAACTGCGTGACGGGAGTATTGCGACCGACGCAAGGCCATGTCTGGTTCGGCCGCGAACGGCGGGAATCGCTCGTGGGGTATGCTTCGCACCAAATCGTCCAGTGCGGCATCACCCGTACCTTCCAGAACATCCGGCTGTTTGCCGGTATGAGCGCGCTGGAGAATGTGCTGATGGGGACCTATATCCGGACGCATACCGGCCTCATCAGCGCGACGCTACTCAGTGCTGAGGCTCGTCGGGAGGAACGGTGGGCGCGCGAGCGCGCCATGGGCCTGTTGAAATTTGTGGGGTTGGCGGACCAGTCAGCGCAGCCTGCCGGCGCCCTGCCATTCGGTCTGCAGCGCCGTTTGGAGCTGGCGCGCGCGCTGGCGTCCGATCCCGCATTGTTGCTTTTGGATGAGCCGGCGGCAGGGCTCAATCCGGTGGAGAAGCAGGAATTGCTGCGCCTTATTCAGGAGCTCAAGACGCAGGGGCTCTCCATTCTGCTCATCGAGCACGACATGCAGGTCGTCATGCCCATCTCCCATCGGGTCATTGTGCTCGATTACGGCAAAAACATTGCTGAAGGCTCCCCTTCCGAAGTTCAGTCAAACCCGCAGGTGATTGAGGCGTATTTAGGCACTCCACAGGCATTGCGCTGATGCTGCGACTCGACCGTATTGAAGCGGGGTACGGACCGATCAGTTGTCTGAAGGACGTCTCGCTGGAGGTCAACGCCGGCGAGATCGTGGCACTGCTCGGCGCCAACGGGGCGGGCAAGACCACGACGCTGATGACGATCTCCGGCTTGGTGTCCTTGCGCGGCGGGTCGATCACGTTTCAGGAGGAGCCGCTGGCCGGATGTGACCCCACCCAGATCGTGGCGCGGGGCATCAGCCAAGTGCCTGAGGGTCGACGGATCTTGCCGCGGCTGACGGTGCTGGAAAACCTGCGGTTGGGATCGTATGTGCGGCGGGACCACGCGGCCATCGAGCAGGATGTGAGCCGGATCTGGGATCTCTTTCCGATTCTTCGCGAGCGCTCCCGCCAGCTGGCGGGGACGCTCTCCGGCGGCGAGCAGCAGATGCTGGCCATCGCGCGGGGACTGCTGGCCCGGCCGAGGCTGCTGTTGCTGGATGAGCCCTCACTAGGGCTGGCGCCGAAGCTGGTGCTCACGATCTTCGAGACGATCAAACGTATCAATCAGGAGGGGGTCACGATCTTGCTTGTGGAGCAGAACGCCTATCTCGCCTTACAGGTGGCCCACCGCGGCTATGTGCTCGAAACGGGCCGCATCGTGCTTGCCGATACCGCCTCGGCCCTGACCCGAAATCCCCGGGTCAAATCGGCCTATCTCGGCGGCTAGTGCCGTTCCAACTTGATGAGTCCCGTTCGAAACTTCGTTTCGAACGGAATGAGCCTAACCGTTTGGGTGAGCAAACCCATTCCGTTTCCTGCTAGCCCCGTTCCAACGTGTTGGAACGGGGCTAGACCGCGCGGGAAGTCTTCAGCGGAGATAGTTGGAACGGCACTAGTGTTCGGCGCCGCTCGGGGTGCGGCTGCGTGGGGTGTCGCTCCGGCCCTGGGTCCGATTCCGGGGGGCGGCGGGTCCTTGCCGGGCGATGCTCCGCCGGAACGCTCGGCCCGCCCCACCGTGGCGGGCCTTCGCTCGGGCGTCGGCCGGTTCTCGCCCCGCACCCAGCACGCCGGGGGCGGGGCACCATGGCCGGACTAGCCTCCTAACGTCCGGCTTCGCATTCGCCCTGCCACCCGCGCCCAGGATGGCGGGCCCGTTTGTTCGGACGCCACGCCACCCGCCGCATGTAGCGCTAGGGCGAGATGGCGCTGAAGCTGCTGAAGAGGCTAAACGGTTATGAATAGCTGCTTCAGCGTGAGGAGGAAATAGTCATGTGGCACCGGACTTCCAAATGGATCCCCCAGCCAGACATACAAGCAAATATTACTTTTTATCTTGCAAAACTGTATTTTGGCATGTATCCTTTCTCTGAGGAGGTGATGACGGATGGAGTCCACGATTACGGAGCGAGGGCAGACCGCCATTCCCGCTGCCTTGCGAAAGAAATACGGTTTGAAGGCCCATATGAAACTCGTATGGGTAGACACCGGAGGAGGCATCCGTGTGGTCCCCGTTCCCAACGACGCGGTCAAGAGCTTCCGGGGGATGTTCAAAGGTCTAGGGCTCACCGCGAGTTTACTCAAGGATCGCCGGGAGGAATTGGAGCGTGAGCAGCGAACCCACAGACGGCGGTAAGTCCCGCTATCTGCTTGACACCTCAGCGCTCTTGACGTTCTCCGGTGACGAACCTGGCGCAGACGCTGTTGGCGTGTTGCTGGCGAAGGGACGTCGAGGAGAGGTCCAGCTCTACCTCTCATTCCTCAGTGTGATGGAGGCTGGCTACAAAGCCTACCAAGCGCGTGGTGAAGATGGCCTGGCCACCCTCCTCGCTTCCCTCCAGCACCTCCCCATCACTCGTGTGGATGTCAGCGATGAGTTGATTGCATTAGCCGCTCGAATGAAAGGGATGTATCGGATGTCGCTAGCCGATGCGTGGATCGTGGCGACTGCGAAACAACTGGGCGCCATCCTGGTTCACAAGGACCCGGAGTTTGAGCAGGCGGCCATGGAAGTCCAGCTTCAACCATTGCCCTCTCGATAACGCGCCGAAGAAAACTGTCTCAACGAGCGTTGGCCAAGAAGCTCAAGGTCCGGCAGCCGCATGTCGCCAGGACAGAGAGCGTCCGTCACGATCCGCGCATCTCCTCCATCGTCAAGGCTGCCAAAGCCGTCCGTTGCCATGTCCTGCTTGTTCCTGATGAGGAACTGAAGCGGATTGCCGTGGCTTGAGAGGCGAGCTCTTTGCCGGCACGTGGTAGCGGCTTCGTGCCCCGGCAACCCCGCGCCCGCATGTGCGGTTCCGGGCGCCCCGCTCCGGCGGAGCGGCCCTTAACTCCTCGCCCCGCAACGGCTCGTCGGACAATCGGGCCGTGCTCTTAAAGAACTCCGCCTCCGCCGGGCTGAACCGCACATTCGCTCGCCGGGGTTGCCGGGGGACACGGAACATTTATCCAATATCGGAGTCATAGACCTCACCAGAATCAAATCCGGAACATCAAATGACCCCTTCACGCCAGCATTGGGACTTGTTGGAGCATGAGCAGAGTGATAAACCCTGCCCAATTCCTGGTACTCATCGGCGTCTACAAGAGGCCCATGAGCTTTGGCATCAGGTCTGCGACTATTACCATAGTCCTCGCAGATTTCGAACGAACCTCAACGCAATGATTCAAGCGCTCAGAAACGTGACCTTTATTCTTCAGAAAGAGAAGGCGAAAGTTCCCGGGTTTGATGAGTGGTACCAAGGTGTTCGAGAGGGGTTAGCAAGCGATCCGATTCTTCAATGGCTTCATCAGGCCCGTAATCTGGTGGTCAAGGAAGGAGATATCCAGGTTGCAAGTACTGCCAAAGTGACAGTAGCTAACTGGCTGGAACTCGCTAAGGCCACGCTCGAAGTGCCCCCACAACTATCGGCGGAAGAGATAGGTCACCACCTGAGGCGGTCACAACAGAAGTTCCTAAGTCAGTTCGATAACCATGAAGCCATTCTCTGTGTCGAAAGATTCTGGGCAGTGAAAGAGCTACCTGATAAGGACCTCGTTGACGTGCTCGCCTATGGCTATTGTGAATTAGAGCGAATTATTAGCGAAGCTCACCATCGCTGTGGCCATCAGATGGAGATTGTACGGCTTCCCGATATGAAGGTAATCGGGGGTCGGCGACTCCCATGCATGAAGAGTAGCGAACACTTCCGAGCTGCCCACATTAGCTTGAAGAATGGGCTACCGATTACTCTAACTGAGCGAGAGTTCAGCCCTAATCAGAAATCGATGGAAAGGGCGAGAAGGCGGTATCAGTTGACCGAACCGGAAGGTTTCTTGAATAATTATTCTGACCCATTTGCTCATGCTCCTGCCTAACGGCAGTGTTCGACACGTTGTTTGTCCTCTTCCAGATCAGGAAAGCAAATATGTGATGTACGAGAGAGTAGCTAGGGAGATAAAGCAAACAGGCGCTAACGCAGTTATATTCATCAATGAAATGTGGACTCTTCCACTTGCCCAGTATGATGGAAGAAGACCAGCACTTTCGCCAAACCGACGCGAAGCTCTTGGTGTTGTCGTTGCAACCTCTCAAGGCAAAAGCAGGATGCACATTACTCCGTTTACTCGAGGTTGGTTTGGAAGGATTCGACTTCAGGCTACAGTCGCAGAGGACGGGCAAGGCTACAATTTCTTGAACCCGATCTGGAAAGTGTGGGGCATAACGCCATCAGAAGAGGAAAGAAAATAAGGCGGATCGGATTCTTCTACCATCCCAGCTTTCTCCAGCACGATACGGGACCGGCGCATCCGGAGGCGCCGGCGCGCGTGCAGGCGATTTGCGACCATCTCCGCACTACCGACGTGTGGGGCAAGCTCGCGCACGTCGAGCCCATCGCGGCCTCGCTCGAGACCATGGGGCTGGTGCATCCTCGCCCCTACATCGACGCCATCCAGCGCTCATGCGAGCGCGGGCCGACGCTCCTCGACCCGGACACTGTGGCCTCGCCCGGGTCGTGGGAGGCGGCGCTCCGCGCCGTCGGGGCGGTGACGCACGCGGTTGATCAGCTCCTCGAAGGCGCGCTCGATGCCGCGTTCTGCGCGGTCCGCCCGCCCGGACATCACGCGCTGGCCAATCGCGCGATGGGCTTCTGCCTCTTCAATAACGTCGCAGTCGGCGCGCGGTACGCGCAGCAGCACCATCACCTTGCGCGCCTCCTCATCGTCGACTGGGACGTCCACCATGGGAACGGGACCCAGGACATCTTCGACGAGGATCCTTCCGTCCTCTATTTCAGCACGCACCAGGCTCCGTTGTATCCTGGAACGGGAAGCCGCACCCAGCGCGGGGTGGGGCGGGGGACAGGCTACACGATCAATGTCCCGCTCCCGTCCGGGGCCGGTGACGAGGAGCTCCATCGCGCGTTTCGCGACGAGCTCGTGCCGCGGGCGCTTGAGTTCACCCCAGAGCTCGTGCTGATCTCGGCCGGGTTCGATGCGCATCGAGACGATCCGCTCGCTGGCCTAGCGGTCACGGAGTCCGGCTACGCGGAGCTCACCCGCATCGTCCGCGAGATCGCCGACCGGTGCTGTCAGGGACGGGTGGTATCCGTGCTCGAAGGCGGCTATGACTTGCGAGCGCTCGGGGCCAGTGTCGAAGCCCACCTGCGTGTCCTGCTGGAGTGAGGCATCACTCGTCGCCGCGGGTGGCAGGGCGTGCGCAGAGCCGGACGTGTGGAGGTGACTCCCCCGCCTGGCGGGGGAGATGGCGAGCCGAG
>CAYJRJ010000013.1:0-29582 GCA_964372775.1 uncultured Planctomycetales bacterium
AGCTGGCCACACGACGGGCGCGATGGCGCGCTCCCGCTCCTCACTACACGCGTGGCGTCATGGCGAAGTACGCGCAGCTGGTCTCCTCAGCATCCGAAGGGGCCGTCACAGGCTTCTCACCAAGAGCGTAACGGCTGTTCAGGCTGGGATGGTGAAACTGGCAGACACGATAGGTTGAGGGCCTATTGCCGAAAGGCGTGGGGGTTCAAATCCCCCTCCCTGCATGTGTTCTCCATTGATCTTGACAACGACGAAGCCACTTGCTACTGTGTGAGTTAGTGATTCTCAGCGAGGTTATCTTTCACGGGCGACTCCACAAGTGATCGGGTGCGATCTTCAGATGCTGAAGAAAACCCCCGGGGGCGTATTGCTCCTCGGGGATTTTCTCGTTTTCGGGACCATGTCACCAGGAGGGTTGCGTAGGTGAGCAAGAGACGATGGATCATTCTGGTCGTGATCGGACTGCTGCCCTGGGGGATTGCGGTCAGCGAATACCTCTCCCGGCGAGGGGTTGAGCACCGCTACCGCGAGTCCGTCGACGCCAGACATGAGCTTGAACAACAAGTCCGCACGGTGCTAACCACGCACGATCAGATGTCGGCGGCCTTGCAGTGGGAGCAGGCGCGGTCCAAAGAGCTGAGCGATGCGCTGGCCTCGACGCGCTCCGAACTGGAGCAAGCGGTAGGACGCTTGGGCGAGGAGGGGAAGACGGCGCGCGATCTGCAGCAGCGGCTCACGTCGCTGCAGCGGCAGATGGAGCAACTGCAGAGTGAGTTGGCGATGGCCATCGAAGCGCGTCAGCACGCCTCGACGGCGTCCGGAACACCTGCTCCGGTGGAGCTGGAGCGGATTGTCGTCACCGATGCCGGCGGCTCCGGTTTGCGCGGCCGCGTGCTGTCGGTGCATTCGGAGTGGAATTTTGTCGTGATCGATCTCGGTTGGGACACCGTGCACATCGGCGACACCGTATCCATCTTCCGCAACGAGCAGCTGCTCGCCAAAGCGCGAATCGAACGGGTTCAAGAAGCGGTCTGCGCCGCCACGCTCTTACCCGGCTGGAATGCGACCCAAGTCCAAACGAATGATGTGGCCAAGATACTCTAGAAACACAGAGAGAGTGCGGAGTTCGAAGTGCGGAGTTCGGAGTGAAAACACTAATTCCGAATTCCGCACTCCGCATTCCGAATTGTTCTGTGTTTCTGTGGTGTTGTCTTGCTTCTGTGTCTCTGTGGCGGCCCAGGCTGCCGAGACCACCGATCCTGTGCCCATGACCACCACGATCATTGCGCTGCGGCTCGATGCCAAGGCGCCGGTGCCCATCAAGACGCAATCAATCGCACAGCCCCCCAGCATCCTGATCGAGTTCCCTCCGGATCGCGTGGTCGGTTCGCTGCCGGAACGATCCACCGTGGGTCGGGGTGTCGTGCGCGCGATTCTCACGTACTACCACCCGCGGGATGAGGCGCAGTCCGCGCGGTATCTTCGATCGCTCCAGCTAGTACTCAGCGCGCCCTATACGTCTCGGGTGCGGTCCACGGCCTCCAGCATCGTCATCGAGATTGATCATCCGGCGTCATTCGGCGGGACCCAGATGGAGGTGGGGTTGAAGGGAGGGACCATCATCGGCGGGTTAGGATCGCGCCAGATCAGCGAGCGATTTCACGCGATGCAGCGCGCGCTCGCCGGGGCCGCCCCCATGACGTGGACCATGCAATTGAGCGCGTCAGCGCCGCCCGTCGCTGCGCCATCCGCTGGAGATTCCGTGACGGCTCCGGCGCGACCGGCGGCATCGGCGGCCTCCCCGGCGCGTGCGCGGTCTCCGGCGGACCAGGCCGTGATATGGGTGCTCTTCGCTGCGGGTTTGGCACTTGCCGGCGCGGGTGTCTGGCGCATTGCGCGGGAGCGGACGGCTGGCGCGCGCTGGCGCATGAACGCGGCCGAGCAGGCGGCGCGGATGTCCTTCGGGATGGCGCTGGTGGATCAGCTAGTCTGGAGGGCGTTCGAGCAGCGCGGCTATCAGCTGGTGATGGAACAGGAGCTGCAGGAGGCTCCGGGTGGGACGTGGCGCATCATGACGAAGGACAATGCCCGGGCGGCGCTGCTGTGCACCGGCAACGGCCCCTTCTTTGAAAAGCAAACGGTGCACCAGTGTATTCGGCTGATGAAGAGAGCGGAGGTCGCGCAGGGGTTCATGGTGGCGGCCGGCTCGTTCACCGTCCCTGCGCAGCGGTTGGCGAAAGCGCATCAGGTTACCCTGATCGGGCGTGATGAGCTCGCCGAGTTGCTGAGCATTGGCGCGGCCAGCGAATACGTGACGCGGCAGCTGGAGGTCCACCGCCTTGCGCTCGAAGAGGCCAAAGCGATGTTGCGGCAGTACTCGAGCGAGTTGGAGACGCTGCGTCGCCAACGTAACGAGGCCAGCTGGTACCTTGGAGAGGAGCGCGCCAAATCGGTGAAAGTCGAGGCGGAGATGGCGTCCGCCGCCGAGCGGACTCGCGCCTACGAGGCCGAGCTGGAACAATGGAAACGGGAAGCCGAAAAGCTGCGAGCGCAATGGGAAGAAAGCCAGTGGTACCTGGGTGAAGCGCAGGCGAGAGTGCGCTATCTAGACGAGCAGCTGTCCTTCACCCAGGCGACGACGCAGCGTGCGGAGCAGGAGCGCGACGACGCACAAGGGTCTCTTGGGGAAGCACGGGGCAAGCGGGAGGCGCTGGAGGCCGCACTCGCCGAGCTCCAGCAGACCCTGGAGGCTTCCACGCAGCGGACGCAAGAGCTGGAGGGTACGCTGGATCGATTGAGCGCTGAGCTGCGAACTTTGCGCATCCATTGGGGAGAGCGCCGCACGACGGTGCGCGTCCATATCCCCCAAGTCATTGTCGAGCTGCGCAACGAGTCACCTGCACCGCTCTTCTGCGGTGCGCCTCGCGATGTGAGCCCGGAAGGGATCGGCTTGGACACTGCAGAGGAAATGCCAGGTTCCTCCATACAGATGCGCGTCTCTCTGCCCAATCTGCCCGAGCCGATCGAGACGTCAGGCCGCCTCATGTGGCAACGCGCCAACGGGAAGCCTACAGGCTACCACAGCGGGTACAAATTGACCGAGCTCTCGCAGACGGCTCGGGCTCGTCTGGAGCAGCTCATCGAACAGTTCCAGCCGCCCCCCATCGGGTAGCCCCCTACCATGCAGGAACGACGCACGACGATCCGCGTGCCGTATGCGTGCCGCGTGCAGTATCGCCCCGCCGAGGACCTGCTTGCGCGCGATGGACAGCTCACCGATCTGAGTGTGCGGGGGGCGGGGCTGTTGACGCGCGGCGCCCATCTTCCCGGAGAGCGCCTCACGGTTCACCTGCCATTGCCGGACTCCCCGGATGGGATGACGGCCACCGGTGTCGTCCGGTGGTCGACTCCGACACATCGTGCCACCCGTTCATCCCGAGTGGGACTGGAATGGCTTCCACTGGAAGAGACCACGCGCACCCGGCTGCATGGATTCCTTGCCCGTCGACCCCAGCCCTCACCCGCGCCAGGTGCTGGGCGTCGGCGGATGTTCCAGATGTGCGGGCTGGCGGCACTCCTGCTCGGCGGGGGGGTGCTGGCCGTCTTCATGTGGTCGACCGCGCGCACACTCAAGGCGGAGAATGACACGCTTCAACAGGAGCTTGCGCAGCGCAGCCTATTGATCGCGCAATTGCACCACAAGGAGCAGGGGCTGCAGCAGGAGCTCACGGTGGTGAAGGCGCAGTTTTCGGATACCACGCACGAAGTCGCGCGGTTGGATCAGCACGCGCAGGATCTGACCCAGCACATGGAACGGCTCACGCAGGAGGTGGCGCTGGTCCAGGAGGCGACGATCAAGGCACAGCACGAGCGCGATGCGCTCATGCAGCAAGTGCTCGGCTTGGAGCAGGAACGGCTGAGTTTGAGGCGACGGCTCGCCTCGCTGCCAGAGCTGCGCCTGGCCATCCGCGAAACGATTAGCGCTCGCAAGGCCGCCCAACGCGCCCAGCGCAAGCGGCTCCTGGCGGCCAAGCGCGCGGCGGCTCGACTCACCGCCCCGATCGCCGGAAATCGCGGTTACCTCATCCGGGAAGGGCGTCCTACCATTGGGCGCGGTACGGTGTGGGTGCGCGTCCATGAGCCTGCGGTGGACACGCCCGTCCTCGCCCCCGCCGCTTCGTCACATTCCTCCCCGTAACACCACCGAAACACAGAAGTTCCACAGAGACACAGAGAAGTTATGAAACCTCTTCGGTGCTTCTGCGGCGATTCTGTGTCTCTGTGGTGTCGGGATGAATGCTACGCGGGCTGGCGGCGTTCCTTCACGTAAATACTGCGCTCGAACTGTTTCGCGTAGGCTTTCAGCTCGGCGCCGATCTTCGCGATCTCGCCGGGGTGGGTAAGCGGGTGGCTGTCGTTCGTCACGAGCGCGATGGACACCGACAGCAGGGGCACACGGACCTCCTGGCCCTTGCGGTCGGTATGACGCAGGTACCCGCGGACGCGATCCTCCTCATCGTAGAGCTGGGGCATCATGGCGTCGAACTTCTGAATGATCTCCTTGCAGAGCCGCTCGGCGCAGGCCGGTTCCGTGATCTGAATAAAGTCGTCCCCCCCGATGTGACCCACGAAGTCCTTGCCGCTGCCGCACGCCGTTGATGCCTTCAACAGAATCGTGGCGGTGCGCTGGATCACCTCGTCTCCCCGCTGGAATCCGAAGTGGTCGTTGAACGCCTTGAACCGGTCCAGGTCGATGTAGCAGACGGCCAGCGGGCCCCCAGCAGAGAGGCGGCGCTCGAGCTCCCGCTGAATCGAGATGTTACCCGGCAGGCGCGTCAGGGGGTTGGCGTCAAGATCCCGGCTGGTCCGACGCAGCACCATCTTCACGCGGGCCAGCAGCTCCTGAGGCTCGAACGGCTTGACGAGATAGTCATCGGCCCCGGCATTGATGCCATACACCTTATCCTGCGTTTCGCTTTTACCTGTCAGGATGATGATCGGCAGATGCCGCAAGAGCAGGTCCTGTTTCACCTGCTCGCAGACCTGCGGCCCGGTCAGATGGGGCATTATGTAGTCCAGAATGACCAGGTCCGGCGGATGCGATCGGATCGCCTCCAGCGCCGCAGCACCGTCGGAGGCTTCCCGGACTGCAAATCCCGCGGGCTCCAGGATGGAATGCATAATGTCCCGCAGATCGGGATCGTCATCAGCGATGAGGATTATCATCGTGCGTGCGGCGTCGGCCACCCCGTCCCCCTACGTGCGAGGCAGGCGAATAGAGAAGGTGCTGCCTCGGTCCTTGTGCGACTCCACCGTGATCTCGCCCTGATGGGCTTCGACAATCTGTTTGACCAGCGTGAGTCCCAGACCCGTGCCGCGGATCTGCTGATTGATCGGATCATTGGCCCGGTAGAACTCCTGGAAGAGCTTCGGCAATTCCTCCGGGGCGATCCCGCAGCCGGTGTCCGTGACGGAGGCGATGATGCACGGCCCGTCGGTCGCTAGACGCACGCGCACCTGCCCTCCGTCCGGCGTGTATTTGATGGCGTTGGAGAGCAGGTTGACGAAGACCCGCTGGAGATGCTGCGCGTCGCCCAACAGCTCACTCACCCCATCCCGATCGACCTGGTAGCGCAGATGCTTCGCCTCCATTTGAGGTCGAACCATGTCGTGGATTGCGCCGAAGAACTCCTCCACGGGGATGGCGCGCCGCTCCATGGTGACACGGCCTGATTCGATCCGGGCGATGTCGAGGAGATTGTTGATGAACTGCGTGAGCACGTCGGCATGTTTTTCGATTTTCGCCACGCGTTCGGCCTGCGCCTTGTCCAGCTTGCCGAACTGTCCGGAACACAGGAGTGACGCATACCCCTTAATCGCTGCGAGCGGAGTGCGCAGCTCATGCGACACGGCGGACACGAAGTCGCTTTTCGCTTTGTTGAGCTGGATGAGCGCGTCATTCGCCTGCGCGAGCTCGGCGGTGCGTTCCTGCACTTTGCGCTCCAGGGCTTGTTGGGCGGTCCACGTTTCCTCGAACAGCGCCGAGTTTTCGACGGCGGTGACAAGCTGATTGGTCAGGATGGCGACGAGCTCCTCTTCCGCCTTCGGATCCACGGAGCTGGAGGCCGTGCGTCCCAACACCAAGCAGCCGGCCGGCCCCGTATGCGGGATGACTCCCGCCACGACGGCAGACGGGACGCCGAGCCGCTCCAGCAGCGTCCGCTGCGCGGCGTCGCTGACGTTCGCGACCTGCAGCGTTACAGGTGCCGGGTGCGTGAGGATCTGCTTCAGAAGATGCTGTTCGAGCAGATGGCGCTTGATGCCCTCGGCCGCGTCGGCATCCACCCCGACGAGTGAGCGCCAGGTGATCGCCTCAAATGAGGAACAGCTGCCGAGCAGTCCCTTCGCGAAGCCAAAATTGGTGACGGTTGAAGGATCCAGCTTGCCATAGACCTCCTCCGGCCGCAGACCCACCTGCAGTTGCTGGCCCAGATGATGCAGGGACATCAGCGAGGCCAGACGGCGGTCCAGTTCCTCTTGGGCGCGATGGAGCTCCATGTCGGTCCGGATGATCAGCTTCGCCTGCTGATCGAGCTGCTCATACGCACCGCGCAGCCGGTGCATTTCGCTCTCCTCGAGCTTGGTGGAATCTAGCTGGAGGGCCAGATACATCAGGCTCCCGAGGATGACGATGGCGCTGAGCGTGACGATGGGCCAGGTCGGCGAGATCAACAGGATCGCCAGGCTGAGCGTTCCGATGGTCAACCACAGCAGGGCGCGTCGCATGAGTGTGTTAGGTGCCCACTGCGATGACGAGCACGGAGCTCGTGTGGACGACCGTCCGGCCGAAGAGGGAGGCGACACCCAATGGCGCCTGCTCGCCGTAGGTGTAACAACCCGCCAGCGGGACCTCCGGTCCCACCGTCTGGCGGATCCGGGCGATTTCCATGGCCGCGTGCTGTTCCCCAAGCAGCTTGCGCCGCGCGACGGAATCGAAGACGAGCACGCAGGCGACTCGGTTGAGCGATTGAATGGCCTGCTGTGCCGCATGGCGCGCCGCCTCCAGCGCCAGCTCTCGACTGCCGATCATCAGCTGCAGCCATGAGCCTTCGGGCATCTCGCCGCTGCACGCCAGGCTGCCGTCGTCCTGAAACGCGACGATATTGCGCAGGAGCCGCCGGTCCGTGCCTTCGCACTGGATGCCGAGCGGATAGGCGATGCCTTGCCGCGTGAATCCGCCGGTCCGCATCTGCTGCACCAGTGCATGGCCGAAATACTCCTCATAGACGGACGCCGCAGGTTGTTGATCGAGTTCCAGCAAGATGTTCCCCTGCGCGCGTGTGATGTGGCGGGGCTTGCTGATCGGCGAGAAGCCATGCTCGATCCCCACGCCCAGCTTCCCCTGACCGCCCACGAGCGCTCCCACGATCGCCCGGCTCAGGACCCGGTCATTGCAGTACTGGTACGTTTTGGAAAATCGCAGATCGTCGCCGGCCATTCCTCCGACGATGAGGGAGCCGGTGCCGAGCACTTCCTGGGCGCCGCGCATGACTTCAGCGTAGCTCGCGACCAGCCCGTCACCGAAGAGCAAGAACCCGATGCGCTGGCTGCCGGGCAGCCCGCGCAGCGCCGCGTACGCGGCCTGCTGTCCGGCGTCGCGAGGGTTCGTCTCCACGTGCTCGCCGGCGCCGATGCTCCACTGAAGCGACTTGGACGCGATCGTCACGACGACGCAGCTGTGGCTGGTCGGTCCGGTCGGCACGATTTCTCCGGCCGTGCTCCCTCCGACGAGCGGTACGCCGCGCAGCACGGATCGTACACCCTGCAGCAGCGCCTGCTGATCGAACCACGAGGAGCCGAACACAATCGCCAGCTGCGGCTTCTGCGACGAGAGCTGCGCGAGCGCGCTCTCGGCGGCTTCTCGGCCGCTGCGCATCGCGTCAGCGTGAGCACTCCACCCTACCGTGGCTCTGGTCATTGTGGACACCATTCCGAGTATATCTGATCTCTAACGTGATCGGCTACTGAGGGTTACAGAATTAAAGGTAAAAGGAAAAAGGCAAAAGGCAAAATGATAAGGCAACATTCAAAATTTTGCCTTTTGAATTGTGGTTTTGCCTTTTGCCTTTTGAATGTTACATTTCCGTAGCAAGTGGGGATTATCGTACCGCCGAGGCAGGGGAGACGCCGCGCTTCCAGGTGTATAGGGATGCATCAGCGGCTTGAAGGAGCTGTTCCGGGCTCTGGGCGGTCTGATCCAGGCGGCTCATGCCGACGCTGAGGCTCACGGGCGACATCCGGCCTTTGCCACCAGGCACAGAGATGTGAAGCTGCCGAAGTTTGTCGGCCACCAGCAAAGCCTGCACCTCGCTCGTTTCAGGCAGCGCGATCACGAACTCATCACCGCCGAAACGCGCCAGGATATCGGACTGGCGCAGCAGGGATTTGAGCTCGCCGGCCACCTGTTTGAGGACCAAGTCGCCCACGTGATGGCCGAGGCGGTCATTGACCTGCTTAAATTCGTTGACGTCGATCATCAGGCAGGCGAGTGGGCGCTGATAGCGCTTGGCGCGCGAGTACTCCCACTCCCATCGCTGCGTGAAAAACCGGCGGTTATAGAGGCCGGTGAGTTCATCGGTGATCGCCATCTGGCGCAGCCGCTCCATCGTCCGGCGCAGGGCCGCCGTGCGCTGGCGGACCGCGCGCTGGAGGATCCACGTGCGCGCCGCCAGAATCCAGACGATGACGATCACGCCAGCCCCGGCGACCGCGCTCAGGCCGACAAGCAGCACGTTGACCGATGAGAGGGTTTGGACGACGCGCGTGCTGCCGGGCTGCATCTGCAACGTCCAGCGAGCGGCATCGAGGGCGATGCGCTCCTCCATGACGATGAGCGTACGATCCGTGGTCTCAGGCTGCCAATTCGGCGAGCGGTAGAGCAGCGTCTCACCATCCCAGAGCTGAACCGGATACGGCTGTGAGACACGGGCGACGACGAAGTCTTCCAGCAGGGGTGTCATGTCAAAGACGCCGATAATCGCGCTCTGGCGGTAGGGGGCGGCTCGCAGGGGTTCGAGCATGACTAGGAGCGTGCGTTGCGAGCCGACGGTCGTGACAAACGTCGAGGGAACGCGCCACGCACCGCGCAGTTGCACGCGTTGTCCGATGGCCTGATTCAGGGTGGCCGTGTCATGTCGCGAGAGGGTTTGGGGCCCCGCCCACCACTCAGGCGCCTGCGAGGCGCGGATGAGGCCCACGCTGATCAGGTGGCGGGTGTGCTCAATCCCGCTGGCTCCCATGGCCTGAAGCTGCGGCGAAGTCAGATCCGCGCGGCGATTGAGGGTATCGCGGATGAACGTGAGGGTCCCGCGGCGGCTCGTCAGGGTGCGCACCAGCTGCTCGCGGGTGTGTCCGATGACCGCGCGGGTGTCGGTGGCCAGCGCTTGATGGCCACGCCAGCGCGTGAAGGCAATGAGTCCCAGTAGGGTCGCGCTGATGAGCAGCGAGATGACTGACGCGATGAGAATGTGCCGCGTACGTCGGGAGGAGGTCAGGCGATGTTGCCGACGAAACCACGCCATAACGTCATTCTAGCCCGTCGAGCAGCCTGAGGCAAGGTAAGTCCGTTCCTCTGCGGCTGGGCCTGGCCGGATGGCTGCGGATGGCGGCGGGTGGCCGCCGGGTAGGACGCTCGGGGGCCCTCCTTCGGCCTCCCTCTCGCGTCCTCCCCGCGTCTCCCGCCGCCAGCGCGTGTTCGAGGTACACCGGCCTCTGCTCGACCTGGCGCAGCGCCTGCGAGGGCTCAGTACCGCGAGGCGCTCTCGTTCTTGAGCACCGGCCATGCTGTCCGACGAGCCCCAACCGGGGCGAAGAGTTCATGGCCGGGGGCGCCGAGCGGTGCGCCCGGCCCGAGGCCTACAGGCCGAGGGATCCCGAGCGCCAGTCCCTCGGCCGCGGGCCTCGGGAGCTGCGCCGAGGGAGAGCCCGAGCTAGCGCAAGCGGGGCGAGCAGAGGCCGGTTTAGAAACCGGGAACGGAGGTGCAGCCGGTGGGAGGTTTACTCTTCTTCACTTTTTCGAGGAGCGCTTCGGCTTCCTTGAGGGCTTTGGACTCAGCTTCCTCTTTGGTCGCGCCTTGGGCCTTGACGACCCACGCGCCAGGATCGGTGTTGTCAATCGTGGTGTAGTAGGTCTGCTCAAGCCGGTACGTCACGATGTTGACCGGCCAGCCCGCCAACTGCGTTTTTCGCTCGGAGTATTCTTGCGGAGTAGGCATCTTCAAAGAATTCCTCAGATTACGCCGATTTACCAATCGATTTCGCAGATGGTAGTGGCTTTAATCGGCGTAATCAGCTTTTCGAAATCTGCGAAATCACCTTCACGGTTTTTCAATCGGCGCCGCCACGAGGTTGCCCCACTCGGTCCAGCTGCCGTCGTAGTTTTTCACGTCCTTATAGCTCAACAGGTACTTCAAGACAAACCACGTGTGGCTCGAGCGCTCGCCGATGCGGCAGTAGGCGATCACCGGCTGCTCTCCCGTGATGCCGGCGCCGCCGTAGAGCGTGCGCAGCTCCTCAACACTCTTGAACGTGCCGTCGTCGTTGCAGGCTTTGGCCCACGGGATGCTTTTTGCGCCGGGGATATGGCCGCCGCGCTGGCAGGTCTCGGGCAGTCCGGGGGGTGCCAAGATCTCGCCGCTGTACTCCTGCGGGCTTCGGACGTCGACGAGCTGCGCCTTCCGCTCGGCGGAGGCCTTCATCGCGTCGGGGAGAAAGGCACGGATAGACAGATCCGGGTTCTTGGCCGCGTACGTCTTGGGTGTCGCCTTCGCCGAGGCGGTCGTCAGCTCGCGTCCCTCGGCGATCCACTTTTTACGTCCGCCGTTCATCAGCCGCACGTCCTTGTGGCCGTAAATCTTTGACTGCCAGAACGCCCAGGCGGCGAACCAGTTGTTATTGTCGCCGTAGAGGATGATGGTGGTGTTCTCATCGATGCCGGCGTCGCCCAGGAGCTTCTCGAACTTGTCCTTGGGGATGATGTCGCGGCGCAGCGTGTCGCATAACTGCGTGTCCCACGCCCAGCCGGCCGCGTTGGGGATGTGGCCTTCGTTGTACGCCTTGGTGTCCACATCGACTTCCGCGACGCGGATGGTAGCATCGGTGAGGTGCTGCGCGACCCAATCCGTGGACACGAGAACCTGCTGCCCGGTGGTTTCAGAGACAGTCTGCACGGCCATCACCATCCTCCTCTGAAGCGGCCGCCATCAGGGCGGCCGCGGCCGGAGCCTTCCCGGCTCCAGCACTCCGCGCCGACCCCGATGGTCGGTGCTCCGGAATGCCGAGCGCGATGGGCGCTCGGCCTGGTTAAGTCGGCTTCACGGAGAGAAAACGACGATGATCCCTAGCATAGTCCATCGTCGGAGACCTGTCAACTGGAGGTGCTTGTGAGAGTGCCGGCCATCGCTCAACCCGGCGCAGCGCATGCGCGGGCTCAGCACGGCGAGGCGCCCTCGCTCTTGAGCACGGCCATGTTGTCCGACGAGCCCCCAGCCGGGGCGAGGAGTTGCATGGCCGGTGCGCCGAGCTGTGCGCCCGCGCGCGACCGCAGGGAGCGCGTCCCGAGCGCCAGTCCCTCGGCCGCGGGCCTCGGGAGCTGCGCCGAGGGAGAGCCCGCGTTAGCGCAAGCGGGTTGAGCGATGGCCGACAGGACTGCTTGAGAGACGGGTGCGAGTTAGGTGGTTTGTTGGAGGCGGGCGCTGGTCTCGTAGGCGTACCAAAGGGCGAGGAGAGCGGCCATCTCGGAGGAGAGCAGTAGGGTATCGTTCCACCACCCACGGAAGTCCATCAAGAAGCCTACCCCCAGATATCCGTAGGAAAGGGCAAGGCCTACGAGAGCTCGTCGAATAGGAGCTGAGGGAATCTTGCGTGCGAGCAGCACACAGGCGCCGACGAATCCAAAGGTGAGCCCTATGAGTAGTGCCCAATGCACAAACAAAGACCAGACCCACACCATGGCTGTGAGAATGGCTATGCCATCGACCAGGAGAAACAGCAGATACCAACGAAGCAGTTTTTTCGGTGTCATGGCCGGATGTCGGATCAACTGGTCTACAGCAAAGAGAGCCGGCATGGTCAAACCGATTGAACTCACAGCCTGCCATTTGCCCAGCGTCATGGCGACGCTCCCAGCGCCGAAAACGGCCCATGAACCCATGCTTTGATACAAGGAGATCTGTTCCTTCAGCGGCATCGTCATGATGTAACGGATAATGAGCAGGAGACCGCTAGCCATCAGGAGCGCTTTGAGCCAGAAAGGTGAGACGCGACGGTACGAGGTGATCGCGAGCAGGGCGAACCCTGAGGCCAGTCCGAGCAAGAAGGCGTACGTGGCGCTCAGCTTACGCCTTCTGGAGTGAGGGCGCTCGTAGTGCGAGCGCGTAACCGCCGAAGAGCGCTGCGGTATACGCGACGTCGCCGAGTAGCGCGTTTCGGAAGAAGGGAATTGCGGCGACGTAGCAGCTGACGAGCCCATCGAGTGTCTTGAGGTACATCGTGCCCCCATGCCCGATGAGCCACACCCCGAAGTTCGTGATCAGGAAGAACGCGAGCGATCCGGCGAACGCGCCGCACAGAATGCGCCCGGCCGACGGCTGCCGCCGCACCCACCAGGCGATCAGGCCGGTCAGCGCGAACGCGCCCCACGTGAAAAACACCGTGTCATGCCAGCCAATCACGAGGTCGCTCGCGGCGACGATGATCAGAGGAAGAAGAACCGACCAACGTTTCGCAAGGTACGTGCCGCCGAAGAGCGCGATGGCCATCAGCGGCGTCGCATTCGGCGGGTGCGGTGCGAGCCGTGCCACGACGCCCAAGAGAATGAGCCCAACGATGACCAAAGAATGACCCCCTGCCTCTTTCATGATGACCCCCCCTCGTCTAACTTCATTGTAGCGTGACTGCGCGCACCACACAACCCGCTTGCGCTAACTCGGGCTCTCCCTCGGCGCAGCTCCCGAGGCCCGCGGCCGAGGGACTGGCGCTCGGGATCGCTCGGCCTGACGGCCTCGCGACGGGCGCCCGGCTGCGGCGCCCCCGGCCATGAACTCCTCGCCCCGGCTGGGGGCTCGTCAGACAGCATGGCCGGTGCAGAAGTGCGAGGGCGCCTCGCCGTGCTGAGCCCTCGCATGCGCTTCGCGGGGTTGTGTGGTGCGCGCAAGATATCTTAAAACTTCACCTGCACGCCGCCGATGAAGCTGATCAGTGGCATCGGCGCTTCGCCCGCGCCGGTGAGATTGCTCCCGTTGCTTGATTCGTACGAGCTGTACTCTTCATGGGTGAGATTGTCGATCTTGAAATAGGCGGTGACATCCGGGCCATGCCGCCACGATGTGAGCTTCGGCAGCTCATACTGCGCGACGAGCTGCAGCACGCCGTAGTTGTCCGCCCCGCCCAACTTGTTCTCCATGTCGTTGACGCGGAAGAAATCGTGCACGAGCCGCCAGTTGAGGTCGATCCACAGCCCCTCCAGCGGAGAAATTCCCACGCTGGTATTAATCGTGTGCTCCGGCGTCCCGGGGACGGTGCGGTCCACGAACGATCCCTCGGAAAACTCGGATTCGGTGAACGTGTAGGTGGCGCCACCGCGCACGCGCTGCTGTGGCGGGTCATAGCGCACCGACAGCTCCAGCCCACTGCGCCAAATGTCAAAGTTCTGATTCGACAAGGCGATTTGATCAAACAAGATCTCATCATTCGTACGCATGAAGAACACGGTCGCCTCGCCCCGCAGATCGGCGTTGTTGGCCTGTACCCCGAACTCGTACGTGTCGGCTTGCTGAGGCTGTAGATCTGCGTTCCCATTGAAGGAGGTGCCCAGGCGCGAGGAGAAGTCATCGACGTTCGGTGCCTTGAAGGGGCGCGCGTACGAGGCGAACAGATCGAGCGTCTGGGGAATGGCCGCCACGCGCACACCCAGCTTCGGGCTCCACCCCTCAAAGCGCAGCGTCCCGTTGAAAGTGGGGAACGTGAGATCTTCTTCGTATCGCGACTTGTCGAAGCGCAGGCCGGCGACGAGCGAGATGCGGTCGGACAGCGTGAGCGTATCTTCCGCGTAGAGCCCGTAGGCCGCCCGGTTCGATTCGCTATCGTTGCCGACGCCTGGATCGCCGGTCGTGGCTTTGTCCTGGACGAGTTCAAGGCCGGTAACCATCAGGTTGTGCGTGGCCCCATTCGACCACTCATAGTTCGTGCGGGCGTGCAGGCCGTGGGTCGGCGTGATGGTGAATAGATTGTAGTTAGTCGAGTCTTCGGATGTCTGGACGCGTCGGGTCCAGAACAGCGTGATGGCGTTTGTCATCCCGGCCCACGGGCCGGCAACCAGATCCAGCGAGACTTGGTTCGTCTCATTTGTGTTGATGCCGTGAAAGCTGTGCGTCTGCTGCGCGCGCTGCTGTGCTTGGGCCAAAGTCAGCAGGCCGGGGAAGGCGGTCGTGTCCTCGCTGTGCAGCACGTTGACGTCCATCTGCAGCGCCTCAGGGATCAGCGTCAGCCCGGCGTGGCTCGTCAGCGTCGTGTTTCGGGACCAGGAAAACTCGCGATGCCCCTCCACGAGGCGCCGCGTGTAGTTGGTGCCGTAGCGCAGCGGCCCCGAGCGGCCCCGCGCGCTCACCGCATACTTCTGCCACCCGAACGAGCCCACCTCGACGCCTGACTCGGACTCCAGCGGGCGCTCGCTGTCCTGCTTGGTCATGATGTTCATGACGCCGGCCAAGGCACCCTCCCCGTAGATCAGGCCGCCGCCGCCTCGCAAAATCTCAATGCGTTCGATCTGGTCAACGGGGATGGACTGCCAGTGGACTTCATCCCCGGTGATGCGGTTCTGGCGCACGCCGTTGAGTAGCACGAGCGCGTTGGTGCGCGCGCTGTTGACGACGCCGCGCAGGTTCACGGTGCCGTCGGAGCCTAGCCCGAAGCCCTGCTGATCGGAGAAGGCGACGCCGGCCTGCCGAGCGAGGACCTCCTGGATCGTCGAGGCGGCCATGCGGCGGATATCCTCCGCGGTGATCACCGTCACGTGCGCCGGCACGCGGGAAGTCTCGAGCGTGCGGCCGGGAATGCGCCGGGAAGAGACAAGCGTCTGCTCAGGGGGGCGTTGGGAAGACGGTGGGGTGTGTTGCGCGCAGGTGGGATCCGCAATACCGAAGAGCAGCCACGAGACGAAGAGACCGGTGAGAACCCGACGATGAGCCATCAAAGCCTCCTTGCCCGATCCACGCGGGCGGCTAGGAAGCGGGCCGGGGAGGGGAAGCGGCGAGAACAAAAATCCCTGACGCGTTCGCGTCAGGGAAAAGTCCCAGTTTCCTTCACCCTGCACTCGCTCCACGGAGCTGGTGTGAAGCCCCCGCACCTACGCGGTGCGGGATGCGTCCGACGGGCAGGTCTTCTGGCTCCCCCAACCTCACTTTGCGCCTTCCCACCCCGCCGATGGCGGGACAGTGGCGTTGCAAAGGCACGTGCTTGGGGTTACAGCGGCGGGTCCGCGCCCGAGTTTCACGGGCTTCCCTCTTTGATGAGGCACGAACCCATCGAACGCGATGTTGTGCACATACCTTAACGCCGCAACAGCAGGGCTGTCAAGGAAAAACCTTAGCGCGCAGTTGGAGATGGACGGGAGGGAGCGCTCTGCAGCTGTCCCTCGCAGACGGGGCAATCCCGGGAAAAACGGACATAGTGCTCGCCGACCTTCGGGATCCAGAAGGTCAATACCTCACCGAGGCCGCTGAATGTGCGCACGACGCCGGAGCTCACACCGTCCAGCACGCCGGCGGCGAGGTTGCCGCTTCGCTTCACCTCGCGCGCCGGTTGGCGGATCACATCGGTCCATCCGAGCAGGGCGTTCGCAGCACCCCGGGCCAGCGTGTGCCCGGCGTTCTGGGGATACGTCGACTCCGACCGGCCCGCGTACATGCAGATCGGGCACTGGCGCCGCTCCTCAGCCATGGCCGGCGGGCTCCACGCGGACAGGGACGCGAGGGTAGCGATGATCACACGCTGCACGCGATGATGAGCACGCATGACGCCCATCATTATTCCGGTTCCTGCTCGTCGTCGCAACCAGAATCTTTGCGTCGAAGGATTGACAGTTCACGACGGCGCATGATAGGATTGAGCACGGAAGAAATTTTTGGAGTCCCAATGAGCGATCCAGACACTTCCTCCTCAGGAAAAAATGGCCTCGTGGAAATGGAGGTCAGCAAGATCCGCATCGATGAGCGGCGGGGCGAGCAGGTCATCGTCCTCAAAGAGCGGGACGGCAATCGCCTTCTGCCCATCATCATCGGCATCTCCGAGGTGACCGCGATCAAGATGAAGATCAGCGGGATTCAGCCGCCGCGGCCGCTCACGCACGACCTGCTCAAGAACACCATCGGCACGCTCGGCGCGACGCTGGAACGCGTGGTGATCACCAAGCTGGAGTTCAACACGTTCTTCGCCACGCTGATCCTGCGGGGCAAGGACGGCGAGCGGCAGGAAGTGGATGCGCGCCCGTCGGACAGTATCGCAGTGGCGCTGCGCGCGGATGCGCCGATCTTTGTGGCCGATGAGGTCTTGAACCAGGTCGCCTCCAGTTACGGCCTCTAACCTACCGACCGATATCAGATATCGATCAGCTTGCTTCGATATCTGATATCGGAACTCATGAGACGTTGCTACGTCATCCGTCACGCCCAGACGGCGTGGAACGGGGAAAACCGCATTCAGGGCCATTCCGATCTGCCGCTCAGCCCCCTGGGCGAGGCGCAGGCGAAGCGCCTCGGCGCGGCATTTGCCTCACGCCATCTTAACGGCATCTTCACCAGCCGCCTCCAGCGCAGCCGCCAGACGGCCGAGGCGATCGCCGCCGGCAACGGGCATGGTGTGCAGCCGCTGGTGGAGCAGGGGCTTGAGGAGATTCACCTGGGTATCTGGGAGGGGCTGACGCCTGAGCAAATCGACGCGCAGCATCACGGGGCGTACGAACAGTGGCGGCACCGTCCCTCCACAGTGGCGATTCCCGGGGCGGAGCCGCTGGCGGCGTTTCAGGCGCGCGTGCGCCGAGCCCTTGAGCGGGTGGTTGCTTCGTGCGGAGAGGGCGAGCACGTGATCGTGACGCACGGAGGTGTCATCGCGGCCATGCTGGCGGATCTCTTGGGAGCGGAGTTCGATTTCTTGCTGCGCAGGCTCCGGCTGGATAACGCGGGTGTCACGGCGATTGAGCTGGGTGCTCGTGTGCCCCATGCGCTCTGGATCAACGCCACCGAGCACCTGGAGACATTGATCGATCCGCCGTTCGAGGCAGGGTGGTATTAAAAACCGCTGAAGGCTGAAGGTCGAAGGTCGAAGGCTCAAGGGTCGTTCCAGCCTTCAGCCTCGAGCCTTGGGCAGAGTTAGCGGCGGGTTCTTGCTTTCTTGATGGCACGCGTGGAAACTTTTTTGGCGCGTGCCGTTTTTCGTTTGGGTGGCGCGGTTTTCTTCGCCGCCTTCTTGGCCGGTTTGGCTCCAGGAAACGGCTGCCCGAAGGCACCGGCTTTGGGTTTCACGAGCGCGGTGAAGTCCTGATAGCGCATTGTGATCGTATCGGTGTGGGAGCCGGCGTTGAAGACGATCTCCTCGGCCTGGCCCAGGTCCCGATCCGCCACGACGGCGACGCCGTAGAGGGTTCCGAACGGCGACATCGCCCCCACCTCGACATCCGGGAACTGGGCCTTGATGTCGCCCTCGTTCGCGATCGACACCGATTTCGCTCCCAGCACGCTTTTGAGCTTCTTGAAGTCGATGCGGTGCACGGCCGGCAGCACGGCCAGGGCCGGGCCACTGTCGGTTTTGACCAGGACGCATTTGGCCAACTGCCGCCCGGGGACGTGCTGGGCCGCGGCGATCTCCTGCGCCGTGTAGACGACCGGATGCGTCATCACTTTGTACTTCACCTTCGCGCCGTCCAACAACGCTTTCAGTTTCGCTGAGACCGCCATCGCTGCCTCCTTTGGTTGTATGGGCGTATACTAGCTCAGAGGCCATCCGATTGTCTAGTGCGGAGTGCGGAATTCGGAATGCGGAATGCGGAATGAAGGACCCATTCCGCACTCCCCACTCCGAACTCCGCATTGCGTGGAGTTGTTTTGTTTTTGACGGCTGCATGTAAAGCCGGGTACAATCGAAGTAACATGAGTTTCCTGAAGGGGTTGCTGTGGCTCCTGTTCGCCATCGCCCTGATCGCTGTGGCGATGTACGTGACCGGCAACTTCGAGTTGGCGGAGCGCCTCACCGGGCTCTTCCTCACCTTCCAGCCTTTTCTGCCGCTGACCGTGGATTTCGATCAGTTTCTGGTGGTTGTCACCGTCTCCAGCCTGATCGTCTCGGCGCTGGCGATTGGCGGCACCGCCGCCCTCATCGTCTTTCTCACGACGCGCCTCTCCGTCGCCAAACAGCAGCAGGCCAGCGCTGCCTCCGCCTCACAGCGCGAGGTGGAGCACATCACCACACAGCTGCGCTGCCGCTTCGAGGAGCTGACGCACTTGAGCCAGGGGCTGACGAAGCGGCTGGACAAGCGGGTCCTCGTGCAGGAGATCGTGGAGGCGGCGAGCCGCCTGACCAGCGTTTCCCAGGCGAACAGCGTCGTCAGCCTATGGCTGCTGCGCTTTGAGACCGACACCTTCGGCTTCGACTTCGGGATCTACTGCGAGGAAGCATTCTTCGCGCGCTCCGAATACCAGCCGACCGAGCCGCCGTTTGCCCGCGTGCTCTCAACGCAAAAGCCGTGGGTGATGGAAGCGCGCGACGCCTCGCTCGCGTTCCTGAAGCCCGACAAAGAGAGCGTGCTGGGTACTTCCACTGGCATGATGGTGGTGCCGCTGCTCGTCGAGGACGCCGTGCTCGGCGTGCTCGTGATCTGCTGCCATCCCGACGTCGTGAAAAGCTACCAGGGCCAGCAGCCCTACTACGATGCGTTCTGGGGAGAGCTGGCCCTCGGGTTGTCGATCGCCGTCCAGGGGGAGTTGGCGATCCTCGACCGTTTGACCGGTGCGCACAACCGCGGATACTTTATGAAGCGGCTTGTTCAGGAGGTGGAGCGGGCGAGTCGCTATCAACAGCCGGTTTCGCTGCTGATGGTCGACATCGACAACTT
This sequence comes from uncultured Planctomycetales bacterium, assembly GCA_964372775.1. Classification (GTDB taxonomy): domain Bacteria; phylum Omnitrophota; class Gorgyraeia; order Aquiviventales; family Aquiviventaceae; genus CAYJRJ01. The sequence goes on from CAYJRJ010000013.1 coordinate 19,163, forward strand.
CAAAGCGGTCAACGATACGCTCGGCCATCCGCAGGGCGACGCGGTGCTCAAGATCATCGCCAGACTGGTGCGGAAGAGCACCCGCGCGATCGACCTCGTGGGCCGCTACGGCGGCGAAGAGTTCATCATCATGCTGCCGGAGACAGGCTACGGCGATGAGTCCGGCAGTTCGACCGGTGCCTTGGTCGTCGCCGAGCGCATCCGCAAAGCGGTCGAGGACGAGTTCCGCGAAATGCAAAAGCCGCTGAACCTTTCGGTGAGTGTCGGCGTGGCGGTCCGGCGGTTTCCCGAAGATCGAGACGCCACCTACACGGACCTGATCCGGATCGCGGACGAGCAGCTGTACAAAGCGAAAACCACCGGCAAGAACAAAGTCTGCGCCTACCGCCCCGAGAGTCCGCAAGAGGTCCCGCAGGGATGAGCCGCGCGTGCGATCTCGTCGTCATCGGCAGCGGCCCTGGCGGCTACGCCGCGGCCCTGACTGCGGCGCGCCGCGGACTGCGCGTCGGCCTGATCGAGCGGGAGCAGTGGGGCGGGGTGTGCCTGAACATCGGCTGCATCCCCACCAAGGCGCTGGTGTCCGTCGCGCGGTTTCTGCGGCGGCTCAAGCATGCGTCGCAGCTGGGTGTTGCGGTGCACGGCTATGCGCTCGACTATGCCGCGGTGCGCGTCCGGAATGAGCGGATCGTCGGCACGCTGCGCCGAGGGCTCACCGAGCTGCTGCGTCGGGAGGGCGTCGCCCTGATCCCCGGAACGGCGGCGTTCGACGATCCCCACCACCTCGTGGTGACTCACGAGGGGCGCGCCGAACGTCTGGAGACCCAGCGCATCGTGATCGCCACCGGTGCGAGGCCGCTTGAGGGGTCGTGGACGTTCGACGAGCGCACCGTGCTGTCCTATCGGGGGCTGCTCGCGCTCTCCCGCGTGCCGGAATCGCTTGTGGTGATCGGCGGCGGCGTCATCGGCTGCGAGTTCGCCTCGTGCTTCGCGGCGTTTGGCACGCGGGTGACCATTGTGGAGCAACAGCCGCAGCTCTTGCCTGCCGAGGATCCTGAGGCGGTCCGGTGGCTCACGCGCCAGTGGGAATCGGAAGGCATGACGGTGTGCACCAGCACGACCGTACAGCGCCTCGACCTGTCCCCCACCGGCGTGCGCGCGACACTGAGCAACGGCGCGTCGCTCGAAGCCTCCCATGCGCTCGTCGCCATCGGCATCCGGCCCAACATCGAATCGCTCAACCTGGCCTCGGCCGCCGTTGAGGCCCACCGCGGAGTCATCGTGGATGCCTGCCTGCGGACGAATCAATCGCACATCGCGGCCATTGGGGATTGTCTGCAGGACCACGGGTTAGCGCACCGTGCGAGCGCCGAAGGTGTGGTGGCGGCCCGTAACCTCTTAGGCGAATCCGCCGAGGCCCTCAACGCTCATGCCGTGCCGCGTTGCGTGTTCACCGACCCGGAGCTAGCACACATCGGTCCGCTGGAATCGGCGTTCGATGGGGCGGTGCGCGTGAGCCGCTTTTCGTTCGGGGCGCTAGGCAAGGCCCACTGTGACGATGAGACCGAAGGGTTCGTCAAACTGCTCGTCGATCCGGTGACCGACCAGGTGCGCGGCGCGACGATTGTCGGCGCCCAGGCGTCGAGCCTGATCCACTACGCGGTGCTGGCGGTGCACCAGGGTCTGACCGCCAGGCAGCTGGCACAGACCATCACGGCGCATCCGACGATGCCGGAGGCGATCACCGAGGCGGCCGCCTCGCTCTACGGCGAATCGCTCACGGTCTCCGCCCGGCGCCACCGCAGCGCGGTCTGATCGATGAAGCGCGACCTTGTGACGCACGGCGTGTTGGGGATGGAGCTCGCTCTCGTCTGCGGCCTGGCGGTCACCATCGTGGAGCTGCCGTATGTCAATTGGCAGGCCGTCGCACCGCCGGTGGATACGCAACCGCTGACCATCCGGCATGATGCGAAAGGCGATGGACAGTTTCAAGCGCCGCGCAGCGGCCACCGCTTCCATCGGGGTATCGACGTGGCGGCGCCGCTGCATAGCCCGGTGCGCGCGATCCGCAGTGGGCGCGTCCTCGAGACGGGATTCCAGCGCGGGCTGGGCCGCTACGTCGTGCTGCAGCACGGGAATGCGCTGCAAAGCCTCTACGCCCATCTGAACGAGACGCGCGTCGAAGCCGGCCAGCGCGTCCGACAGGGAACCGCTATCGGTTCGGTGGGCAAGACCGGCAACGCCCAGCATCCCTGGATCATGCCGCATGTGCATCTTGAGGTGATGCGCCGCGGCGAATCGATTGATCCTGCCGCGCTGGGTCTCGAGGTCGTCGACTCCGCGCTTGCATCACTCGAAGGAGAACCGGATGGTCGTGGCGGCGAATAGCCCTGCGGTCCTGGAAGCCGGCGAGCACGGCCTGTGGTGGTTCCGCTCGTGGGTCTCGCCCCGTCTCATCGCCGGGGTGGCGGATCGTCATGCGGACACGGCTCAGTTGACCCGCCTGCTACGCGCGTCCTCCACCGTGGAAGCTGAGCAGGTGCATGGCGCAGGCATCAGTGTGATCGGACGAACGCGGGCCCGGGAGCCTCTGCCGGGATGCGATGCGCTGGTGACTGAGGTGCCGGGGACAGCGCTGCTCGTGCGCACCGCCGACTGCCTGCCGCTATTGATCGCCGATCCGCGGCGCGGCGTCATCGCGATCGCGCACGCAGGCTGGCGCGGTCTGGCGGCCTCGCTGCCGGCCCGGCTTGTGGCGGCCCTGCGGCACAGCGCGCAGAGCCGTCCTGACGAACTGCACGTGGCGATTGGGCCGGCCATCCATGCGTGCTGCTATGAGGTGAGGCCGGAGTGTGCGGGCCGCTTCGGGCGTTTCGTACGCGAGGCACAGGGGCGACTGATGTGCGATCTCATCGGCGTGGCCATCGAAGAGCTCGTGCGCAGCGGCGTGCGCCCCGAGCGGATTGTCGACAGCGGCCAATGCACGGCGTGCGATCTCGGGCGGTGGTGCTCGGTGCGCCGTGAAGGCGGCGCGACCGGACGCCTGATGTCATTCATCATGATGCGCGCATAATCCATCGATGCATCGGACCATCGGAGCCATCTCAAAACGGTTTGTGCAGATTCGCCCCGGCGAGGGCCGCAAGGTCTTCCTCACGTTTCTGTATTTCTTCCTCATCATCACGGCGTACTACGTGATCAAGCCGGTGAGCCGATCACTGGTGCTCGGAGAATTGGGCTCGCGCATGGTGCCTTACGCGGACCTGCTCTGCGCGCTGCTCATGGGGCCGGTCGTCACACTCTTCGCGCGCTGCGTCGATCGGATCCCCAAGCCGCGCCTCGTCAGCCTGTCGTTCGGCGTCGTCATCGGTATCCTGCTGCTCTTCTGGGGTCTGGTCCGTCAGCCATGGCCGTGGATCGCCGGCGCGTTTTACGTCTGGGTCGCCATTTTTTCCGTCTTGGTCGTGACCCTCTTCTGGCTGGTGGCGAATGACCTCTACCATCCGCGGGAGGCGAAGCGCCTCTTCGGTTTCATCGGGTCGGGCGGCATCCTTGGGGGCGTCGTCGGATCCTCGATCGCGGCGGTGGGGGCCCGCTTTCTGGGCACGGAGCAGCTCATCGGGTTGTCGGTGGCCATTCTCTTCGGATGCTGGTTCGTCGTCCGTGCGCTGTGGCGCAGTGCTCCGGAATTGCTGCAGGAACGCGCCCCCGACCGTGCGGCCCGGCGGCATGACACGTTTCTCTCCAACCTCGGCGACTTCGTCAAGCTGCTCACACGTTCGCGCTACCTGCTGCTGCTCATCGCGATCGTGGCGATCAACAAGATCGTCGCGACCTTGATTTACTACCAGCTCAACCCGTTCATCGAGCAGGCGTTTCCCGACCAGGATATACGGACCAGCTTCACCGGGCTGTTCTTCGGCGGGATCAACGCGGCGGCGTTTCTCATCCAGTTTTTCCTCACGAGCTGGATCCTGCGCCGGTGGGGGTTGACTGCGGCGCTGCTGGCCCTGCCGGTGGGATTGCTCGGCGGGACCACCGCGCTGGTCTTCCTACCGACGCTGTGGCTCGCGGCGGGGACGGAGTTGTACGACGCCTCGATGAACTATTCCCTGCAGCAGACGACCAAGGAAGTGCTGTACCTTCCGATTGACCGCTCGATTCGCTACAAGGTGAAGCCGTTCATCGACATGGTGATCTTTCGGTTCGGCAAGGGCGTCGCCGCGGTGATCGGGATTGTGATGCTGGACACGCTCAAATGGCCGCCGCAGGCGCTGAGCTACCTCTGCGTGCCGCTGGTGATCGCTTGGCTGATGGTAGCACTGTGGCTGCGGCGGGAGTATGTGGCGATCATCCGCACACTGCTGCAAGTCCGCGCACTTCCCAAGGGCGCTCTGACAGCGTCATCGGTAGCCCCACAGGGCGCCACGGCGTTCGGCTCGCTGACCGTCCGCCCATCCTCATCGAGAAAGTTCGCTCTCCTGCGCCAGTTAATGGACCTGGAGCGCGTCTCATCCGGTCAACTTGAGGACCTGTTCGGTGGCTTGCAGCGCTATGAAGGTGAGGGGGATGGTGCGCAAGCGCTGCATACGGAAAGCGTTGAGCGGCTGAAAGCGGTGATCTGGAGCCAGGACAGGCCAATGGCGGTGCGCCGGCTCGCGATCCAGTTGCTCTCGCGCGCGGCGACGCAGGAAACCGTGGATTATCTCTTCGGGTTGGTGACCGTCGAGCCGGACGCCGCGCTGCGCCAGGAAGCCGTCTTGGGGCTGGTCAGCTTGCGAGTGCATCATCGCCGGCTGGAGTTTCCAGCGCCGGCCATTCGGCGCCTCATCGCGCATGAGGTGGCTAACTACCAGCGCATCGCCAACCTCACCACCGTCGGGCGCACGCACCGGCGTGAGCGGCCTGATGAGCACCGGGTGTTCCTCGAGCTGCTCCAGGTGTTGATGGAGGAGTCGGTGGAGCAGATTTTCCGGCTGCTCATGCTGCTGTATCGGCCTGCGGACATCCACTTGGTCTATGAACAACTGCGCGAGTCCGACCCGCATCTGCGATCCGACGCCATTGAGCTGCTCGACAACCTGGTTGATCCCTGGATGCGTCCCGTGATCTTTCCGATTCTGGATGAGGATCAATTCCTCGATCGCGTGGAGGGTCTTCCGGGAGAAGCGCTCGAGCCCGCCGAGGCGTTCCAGGCGGTGCAGCAGGCGATTTGGGACCATAACCTCTGGCTCAGCGTGACCACGCTGTGCGCCGTCGGTCGGCTGCGTCTGACGCGTTTGCGCGCGGAGGTGGAGAAGGCAACCCACCACCAGCTGCCGCTGGTCGCCACCGCGGCGCAGATCGCGCTGCACCTGTCAACCCAGTCGTGATCACGTTGCGTTGCTCGCCACCCCCCTCATCGCGCGCTGTGTGCCGATGTCTCGTCGCCCTGCTGTGCGTGATGGGCAGCGGGTGCGCGTCGTGGCCTCGGCGCTGGAGCGATCGACCATGCTGCATCGACACGAAGCCCATCGTGGTCCGCGCGCCGATCTGGTGGCATCTGTTTGACGTCACCGTCCTCGAGCCGTTTGAGCAATCGCTGCATTTGGTGCGCCGCGGGCGCAAGCTCATGGGCGTGCCGATTCGCTCGATCAATCTCGACGATGGGCGCCTGGTCAGCAGCGCGTTTGTTACCGACCGCGACCCCGCCACACTGACCCCTGATAACGTACGATGGGGACCGACGAAACCCGGCGATCGCGCCACGCCCCCCTTTGTCATCACCAAATCCAAGACGGAAGGGAAGACCGCCGGGTTTTTCGTCACGGATGCGCGCGGCGCGCGTTATCTCTTCAAGCTCGATCCCATCGAGGTGCCGGAGCTGCTCTCAGGAGCCGAGGTGGTCAGCAGCAAGCTGCTCTTCGCGCTCGGCTACCATGTGCCAAGTTATGAGATCGTCTTCGTGCGTCCGGGGGAATTGGGCATGAGCGAAGGGGCCGTGATGAAAGATCGGCGCGGCGAAGCACATCCCTTCACCGAAGAGATGCTCCGCGAGCTCCTCGAGCCTCGCGTGCGCGACGGGACGATGCGGGTGGCTGCAAGCAAGATACTCGATGGGGAGATCCTGGGTCCGGCGTCGTTCAAGCGGTTTCGCGACTGTACCGAGATGCGCGCGCTGCGCGTGGCGTACGCATGGCTCAACAACATCGACGCCAAGGATCACAATACGCTACTCATCTGGGATGGGCAGCGCACGACGGGCTACCTCATTGATTTCGGCACGTCGCTGGGCGCTGACGCCGGTCTTGGAGCGCCGAAGATGCCGTGCGAGGGCTGGAGATACGTCGTGGATATGGCCGAAGCCTCCCTCGAGCTGTTGACCCTCGGGCTGCACCGGCCCGCGTGCGACCCGCAGATGCAGACTGTGAACCCCCGCGTGGGGCTCCTGTCGACGCATGTGGATCCGACGCGATGGAAGCCCTATGCGCCCAACCTGGCGTTCCAGGAAATGGATGAAGAAGATGCCGAGTGGATCGTCAGACGCCTGGCGCGCTTCTCGCGCGAGCAGATCGCCGCGGCGGTATCAGCCGGACAGTACAGCCGACCCGAAGACGCGGCGTACCTCACTGAGGTGCTCGATCAACGACGACTGGCGATTATTGGCCGCTATGCAGATGAGGAAGGAGATGACGATCGATGATTATGACCTATCGCAGAACAGCGCCCACGATTCATCCCAGCGCGTTCATCGCGCCGGGCGCGGATGTGATCGGGCGGGTCCGCCTCGCGAAGGATTCCAGCGTCTGGTTCGGTTGCGTGCTGCGCGGCGACGTCAATCGGATTGACATCGGCGAGGCGACGAACATCCAGGACGGCTCCATCCTCCACGTCGATGACAATCATCCGTGCGCCATCGCCGACCACGTGCACGTTGGGCATCACGCGAATCTGCACGGCTGCCGGGTGGAGCGGGGGGCGATGATCGGCATCGGCGCCATCGTGTTGAGCGGCGCGCGCGTCGGCGCCGGCGCGATCGTCGGGGCAGGGAGTGTGGTGCTAGAAGGAACGAAGGTGCCGCCGCGCACGCTGGTGGTCGGCGCACCGGCTCGCGTCGTGCGCAAGGTGAGTGCACGCGATCTTCAGTACATCAAGCACTGGGTCGCGAAGTACGTCCGCCTTGCCCGCGCCTACCGGGAAAGGTAAAAATTGGTGCGGAGGGAGGCCGAACGCCCGCCGCGTTCGGCATTCCGCGGCCCGCCCTGATGGCGGCCGCTCCAGGAGTGGCACCTTCGCCGAGAAACCCAACGGGAAGATAAATGGGCGGAAGAGGATTTGAACCTCCACGGGTTGCCCCAACGGCTTCTGAGACCGTCGCGTCTGCCAGTTCCGCCATCCGCCCATAGGCATTGCACCGCTCTTTGGTGGCGGGACGCGTCTGCCAGTTCCACCACCTCCGCCTAGAGTTCCTTGAGTATATCCAAAAATTAGGGACGTTGCTATCTCTCCTCTGGCGGGTTCTGCTCGCGGCGGGGCCTGGCAGGACATTCACCCGACGCATCGCTGGCGCGCCCCGGCGTGGCGCGCTGCGCTCTCAACATTGCTCGCTCCCCCCGCCTGCGGCGGGGGTCCATGCTCGCTCGCAATTTTCAGGTGCGGCTTGGCGAATGTCCTGCCACCCGCCGCTACTGACTCGTGCTGTTCGCCGGGCCCCCACCCGACCCAGCGAAGCGCATGCGCGGGCTCAGCACGGCGAGGCGCCCTCGCTCTTGAGCACGGCCATGTTGTCCGACGAGCCCCAAGCCGGGGCGAGGAGTTGCACGGCCGGGGCGCCGAGCGGTGCGCTCGTCCGGAGGCCCGCAGGCCGAGGGATCCCGAGCGCTAGCGAGGGAGAGCCCGCGTTAGCGCAAGCGGGTTGGGTGGGGGCACGGTACCACGAAATGTTACGACGTCCTCGAAGCGTAGTATAATCATCACCGTTCCAGGAGTTTCTCATGCGCATTGGGCTCACCTACGACGTACAAACCGATCCAGGCGACGAGCGGCAGGCGGAGTTCGACTCGCCGCACACGATTGCGGCGGTCGCCTCGGCGCTGCGCTCGCTCGGCCACGACATCCGCCTGCTGGGCGATGCCGAGCAGCTGATCGCCTCCCGGTCGATGCTCGATGGCATCGACCTCGTCTTCAACATCGCCGAGGGTGCGTGGGGCCGCTGCCGCGAGGCCTGGGTGCCGATGCTGCTCGAGCAGTGGGGCGTCCTGTATGTGGGCTCGGATGCCACCGCGCAAGCGCTCGGCCTTGACAAGGTGATGAGCAAGCGGCTGGCGCGCGCCTCAGATGTGCCGACGCCGGCCTGGGCTGTTGTGAGCGCTGCTGATGCGCTGGCCTCGATCGAGCTACTGCGATTTCCGCTGATCGTCAAACCCCGGTACGAAGGCTCGGGGCTGGGCATCGATCCTGGAGCGGTGGTGCATGATCCTGAATCGCTGCGCCGCCGGGTCGCGTGGGCGCTTCAGCGATTCAGCCAGCCCTGCGTTGTCGAAGAGTTCATCGCCCATGGCGAGCTCACGGTGTTTCTCATCGGCAACCATCCACCGCAGGCACTGCCGGCCATCCAGCGGCCGCTCGATCCTGACAGCCGTCTCTCCTGCCATGTCACACGCCGCCGAGCCTCCACGACGTGGCTGTGTCCGCTCGAGCTGACTCAAGAGCTGGACCGCCGCGCGCGCGCCATCGCCGCGGCCATGTTTGACGCGCTGGGCTGCCGGGACATGGCGCGCGTGGATCTGCGCGTCGATGAGGCAGGCCGCGTCTACTTTCTTGAAATCAACCCGCTGCCCTCGTTTGATCCGGAGGGCTCCGTGGGACTGCTAGCCGACTATTTTCAGGTGGCGTACCGGGATGTCATCAGCGAGATTCTCCATGCCGCCATGCGCCGGCTCGGCTTTGCCGACGTGCCATCCCATGCACGCCTGCGAATCTGATGAGCGACTCTGAAGTCTACAAGTACCCCCACTATTACGCCCTCGGCTACCGATGGAATACCGAGGCCGAGTGCAATTTCATCGAGGCGTGCCTCAAGACGCACGGCCCCTCCGGCGCCAAACGGTTGCTTGACATCGGCTGCGGCGCCGGGCGGCACATGATGACGCTCGCCAAGCGCGGCTACCAGCTCACCGGCGTCGATCTGCGGCCGGAGATGGTGGCGTACGTCAAAGAGGAAGCGAAGAAGGCGAAACTGGGTCTCACGGTGTCCATCGACGATCTACGGCGCCTCGCCGTCAACGGGACATACGATCTCGCCTTCTGCTTCATGGATACCTTCCGCTTCCTGCTGACGAACGAGGAGATTATCACCCATCTGCGCGCCGTGGCCTCACTCCTTGCGCCCGGCGGGCTGTACCTCACGGATTTCTGGATCCCGCGCCAGTGGGATCAGATCGGCAACGAGATCCACCAGTGGGAGCAGACCGAGGGCGAGACCACTGTGCGCGTCTTCTACCTCCAGCATCCGGACTCGATCGATCCGATCGAGCAGACGTTCGAGGATGAGCTCATCTTCGAGGTGCAGCAGAACGGCACCACGAAGGAAATCCGGGGTGGGCGCACCCGGACGCGCCTGATCCTACCGCAGGAGTTCCGCCTGCTCATCGAGCACTCCGGCGTCTTCGAGCTGCTCGGGCTCTACGGGGACTTCGACCTCACCGCGCCGTTTGAGCCGACATCCCTGTCGTGGCGGATGATCAGCGTGCTGCGCAAGCGCTAGGCTCATGCCGTCCGGCAAAGGCAAGCACCCGCCGTCCGACACGCTCGCCACCAACCGCAAGGCGCGCCGGGACTACGAGATCCTGGAGACGCACGAGGCCGGCATCGCGCTCGCAGGGACCGAGATCAAGTCCATCCGGCAGCATCGCGTCAGCATCGACGACAGCTTCGCCCGCATTGATGGGGGTGAGCTGTTCCTGTATAATATGCATGTGAGCCCGTACGAGCAGGGCGGGCGCTACAATCCCGACCCGGTGCGCGTGCGCAAGCTGCTCATGCACCGTCGGGAAATCGACCGCCTGAACGGCGCGCTCTCCCGCCAGCGGATGACGCTGATCCCGCTGCGCTTGTACCAAAAGCACGGGCTGGTGAAAGTGGAGCTGGCGGTCGGCAAAGGCAAACGGCTCTTTGAGAAGCGAGATCGCATTCGCGAGCGCGAAACGCAGCGGGAGATCGCCCGCGCGCTGCGCTCGCGGCAGAAGCGATAGCGATCATTCGCAATGGGGGCGATGAGATTCGATTCGGATCTCTGAGCTGCGAGGGGCATGCCGAGGTGGTCAGGAGGCCTCGTGCCGCAAGGCATCCCGAGCGCAAGCGAGGGATAAAACACCTGACATCACTCAAGTGCCAACTACAACCCTGTAGCAGAAGCGGAAGCAATTCTCGCTTCTGAGGCACT
>CAYJRJ010000014.1:0-28751 GCA_964372775.1 uncultured Planctomycetales bacterium
GTGCGGTGACCCTGGCCATGGCCTGCCTGCTTGTGCTGATGGCATCGTGGCATGCGCCGAGGCGAGCCGAGGCCGAGACCGTAAAAGAGGCTTCCGCCAGCGATGAGCAAGAGCTGACCGCAGCCGATCGGCAGCGACTGCAACTGAAACTTCAAGAGGTCCTCGCCAGTCAGGAGAACCTCCTCCAGCGGCTGGATGCGGTCCTCGAAGAGCTGCGCATCGTGAAAATCCGCGTGTCTCGGTGATCCGGACCATTCCCTCCCTTTGACGCAGTTCCCGTCATCCGATAAGATAGTAGTTCTCCCTATGGCTGTTCACCTTCCGGATCGTACAGGTCATTTCGGGCCCTTCGGCGGCAAGTTTGTGCCGGAGACGGTCATGGCCGCGCTCGATGAGCTCGAGCGCGCCTACGCTACGGCACGCAGGGACCGGCGGTTTCGCGATGAGCTGCGCCAGCTCCTCCACGATTACGCCGGCCGCCCGACGCCGCTCTACTATGCCAGGCGGCTGAGCGAGCAGTTGAGCGGAGTCAAGGTCTACCTCAAGCGGGAGGATCTGCTCCATACCGGCGCGCACAAGATCAATAACGCGCTTGGCCAAGTGTTGCTCGCCTCTCGGATGGGCAAGCGGCGGATTATCGCCGAGACCGGGGCAGGTCAGCACGGCGTGGCCACGGCGACCACGGCGGCGCTGCTCGGCTTGGAGTGCGAGGTCTTCATGGGCGAGGAGGACATGCGCCGCCAGGCGCTCAACGTGGTGCGCATGCGGCTGTTGGGAGCGCGCGTGACGCCGGTGACCGGCGGTACACAGACGCTCAAGGACGCCTGCAGCGAGGCGATTCGCAACTGGGTGACGACGGTCCGCACAACCCACTACTGCATCGGCTCGGTGGTAGGGCCGCACCCCTACCCGATGCTGGTCAGGGATTTTCAGGCGGTGATCGGGCAGGAAGCGCGGCGGCAAGTCCTGCAGGCGGAAGGTCGGCTGCCTGACGTGCTCGTCGCCTGCGTCGGAGGAGGGTCAAATGCGATCGGGCTCTTCCACCCGTTTGTCCGCGACCGCAAGGTGCAGTGCATCGGTGTTGAGGCAGGCGGGACAAGTCTCACACCGGGCCACCATGCCGCGACGCTCGTGAAAGGCCGTCCGGGTGTGCTCCATGGCGCGAACAGCTTGCTGTTGCAGGATCGGTTCGGCCAGGTGCTGGACACCGAATCCATCGCCGCCGGCCTGGACTATCCCGGCGTCGGACCGGAGCACGCCTATTACCAGCTCACCAAGCGAGCCCGCTACGTGGCGGTCAGCGATCGTGACGCGCTCAAGGGGTGCGAGCTGTTAGCCAAGACCGAAGGGATCATCCCGGCGCTTGAACCGGCGCACGCCGTCGCGTATCTCACGAAGCTGGCGCCCCGCCTGAGGCGGGGAACCATCGTCATCCTTGGGCTCTCGGGCCGTGGGGACAAAGATGTCGAAACCATCGCCGCTGGCATTCAAGGAAAAAAATGGGGACGTCTACCTTTTTCCCATCGATGAGCTTTTTTGGAAAAAGGTAGACGTCCCCATTTTTTCTACGATGACGTTACAGGATATGTTTCAGCAGTTGCGTCAGAGGCGGCGAAAGGCGCTCATCCCGTTCGTCATGGGAGGCGACCCTGATCTGCGGTCTACGACGCAGCTCCTGTTGGCGCTGGAAGACGCCGGCGCCGATGTGATCGAGGTAGGGATTCCATTTTCGGACCCGCTCGCGGACGGTCCGGTCATCCAGTCAGCCTCCGCCCGAGCGCTGCGCCGGGGCGCCACGCCACGTAACGTCTTGGACGTAATTGCTTCAGTGCGCAATCGCCTCAAGGTTCCTGTGGTGTGCCTTTCCTACTGGAATCCTATGGTCCAATTCGCCTCCACCCTCCACCCTCCACCCTTCAGCCCGCACGCGTTTTTGCGTGCGGCGCGCGAAAGCGGCATCAGCGGCGTCATTGTGCCAGATCTGCCAGTTGAAGAAGCCGATCCCTTGCGGCAGGCGGTCCAGCGCACCGGCGTGGCAACGATCTTTCTCGCCGCCCCCACCAGCCCGCCGGATCGGTTACGGATGATCGCGCGCGCCTCGGAAGGATTCATCTATTACGTGTCCGTGACCGGCACGACCGGAGTGCGTCGAAGCCTCCCGACCACGTTGGTCAACGGTGTCCGGCAGTTGAAGTTGCTGACGACCAAGCCCGTGTGCGTCGGCTTCGGGATTTCGACGCCCCGCCAGGCGGCGGCGGTCGCAGGCATCGCCGACGGAGTCATTGTCGGCAGCGCGTTGGTTCAGCGCATTGCTGCAGCGCGAAACCGTGCGGCGGCATTGCGCGCGACGGCCTCGTTCATGCGCCAGCTGCGGCGCGCCGTCTAATGGCCCAGCGCATGCGCGTCACCTATGTGATCATGGCCGGGGGCAGGGGGGAGCGGTTGTGGCCGCTGGTCTGCTCGACGCGCCCCAAAGTGTGCCTTTCACCGGATGGCCGGCGCACCTTTCTTGAGGCGACCGTCGAGCGCTTGAGCGGTGTGTGGCCGAAAGCCGACTGGCTGGTTGTGACGACTCGAGAACAAGGGGATGCCGTTCGAGCCGGCTTGCCTGCCAGGTTGCAACGTCGTGTCCTGGTCGAGCCCGAGATCAAGAACACGGCAGCGTGCATCACGCTGGCGGCGCTCTCTCATCGTGATCCCTCCCGTGTGTTGGTGGTGGTGCCGGCTGACCACTGGATCGATAACACTCTGGCGTTCCGTGATGCGCTGCGCGCCGCGATTCGCGCGGCGGTGAGATACGACGCGATTGCGACGATCGGGATCAGACCCACCCATCCGCATCCGGGGTTGGGCTACGTGTGCGCGGGTGCTGTGCTGTCTCGAGGGCGTGGGCCAAAGGTGTTTCACTTGGCCAGATTCATCGAGAAGCCATCCCGGCGCGAGGCTGCGCGGATGCTGCTCCGTGGTCGGACATGGTGGAACAGCGGGATCTTTGTCGGCACCACCGACAAGTTTCTCGAATGCCTGACCGAGTGGCTTCCGGACCATACCCGCGAGCTGGCTCCACTGGCCGGGCCATGGAACGGCGGGGTGAGCAGGCGTCGCCTTGCGGCGGCCTACCGGAAGTTGCGCGCGATCTCGTTCGACCACGGGGTGATGAATCATGTGCGCGAAGGGGTGATTGTGGAAGGCCGGTTCCGTTGGGCCGATTTGGGAAGCTGGGACGCCTGGGCCCAGCGCAGCCCGGCGGCGCCGTACGTCGTGGGTATCGAGAGTCACAACGTCCGTGTGGTCAGCCAGGAACCGCACCTGGTGGCGACGATCGGGATGCGCAATGTGCTGGTCGTGCGCACACCAACGGCGACGCTGATCTGCCCGTCGGACAAGGCGCAAGCGGTTCGAGAGGTCGTCAAACGGCTGTCCAGGCGTCCCGCATGGAAGGCCTTTCAATGACCCGCGTGCTGGGGCTGGACTTTGGCGAGCGGCGCATCGGGGTCGCGTTGAGCGATCCGCTGGGGATCAGCGCGCAACGATTGACCGTGCTCGAGCGCACAAATCTTCGCGCCGATCTGGGCGCGGTGCGCGAGCTCGTGGCCCAGCACGGCGTGGAAGCGATCGTGGTTGGGTTGCCTCTGACGATGAAGGGAGAACACGGCGTGCAGGCCGAGAAAGTCGCGGCGTTTGCGCGGCAGCTTCAAGAACGCGTCTCGGTGCCGGTGCACTTGGTGGATGAGCGGCTGACAACCGTCGAGGGCGAGCGGGCCCTGCGGGCCACCGAGACCTCCCGCCGCAAGCGAAAGGCCACCATCGACCAAGTGGCGGCCCAACTGATTCTTCAACACTACCTCGATGGCCAGCGACAGCATGCTTCGTAGAGACTTTTCGCGGCGGGTCCTGTCCGGGCCCTTCGAACCGGCGGCGGGTCCTGCCGCGGTGCCACCCCAGCCGTCCTCGCCGCGCCGCGACCTTCGTGCGTCGTCGGCTCCGGTCGGCTGGGGACCCTGGCACCGCGTCACCCGCCGCCGGCGCGTGCTCGGGGTAGGCCCGGGCCACCCGCCGCGGTTGGCTCACACTAGAGTTCGCCATGCCCTCGCCCGACCCGGCGAAGCGCATGCGCGGGCTCAGCACGGCGAGGCGCCCTCGCGTTCATTGCCGCGGCCATGCTTGTCCGACGAGCCCCTTTCAGGGCGAGGAGTTGCATGGCCGGGGCGCCGCAGCCGGGCGCCCGGAGCCCGCGTTAAGCGCGAGCGGGGCGGGCGAGGGCATAGCAGAGGCCCCGCCGCTCCCGACAGAACTCACCGAAAAGATAGTCCGTATCTGATCGAGACGATGCGGGGCGGGCCGGTGATAGCACTCAAGTCCACGCCGCAGGCTCAGTCCGTGGCCATCGGCGTCTGGGTCAGGGCCGGCGGGCGCTACGAGCATCCGGAGCGATCCGGCATCTCCCACTTCCTTGAGCATCTGCTGTTCAAGGGCACGCGGCGGCGCTCCTGCGAGCAGCTCAAGCGACAGATCGAAGGCGTGGGCGGATCGCTCAACGGATTTACCGCGGAGGAGTTCACCTGCTACACCGTGAAGGTGCCGCGGCGCCATGCGCGGCTGGCACTCGGGGTGCTCTCCGACATGGTCTGCCACCCGCGGCTCTCTGCGAAGGACATGGAGAAAGAGCGTGAGGTCATTCTCGAGGAAATCCGTATGTACGAGGACAGCCCCGGCCAGGCGATTCACGATCTGTTCAATCAGCTCTTGTGGCCTGACCATCCGCTGGGGACGCTCTTATCCGGCACCATTGACACGGTGCGCCGCATTTCGCGGGAGGACGTTGTGCGCTACTGGCGGCAGATGTACCAGTCCCGTAACGTGCTGGTCGCGTGCGTGGGGGCGGTCGAAGCAGAGGTCGTGCGGAGGGAGGTCACACGCGCGTTCCGTCGGGTGAACGCCCGCCGGACGCTGCCGCGTTTTCTTCAGGCCCCGCGGCCGCGGCGAAGCCCCCAGGTGCGCGTGTGGCACAAGCCGACGGAGCAGACCCATTTGTGCCTGGGGACGTATGCGATTCCCCGGACGCATCCGGCCCGCTTCGCCCTGGAGCTGCTGCACGTCATCCTCGGAGCCAACATGTCCTCCCGGCTCTTTCGCGAAGTGCGGGAGAAGCAGGGGCTGGTCTACGAAATCGGGACCCATATCAAGCGGTTTGAGGACACCGGGGCGTTTGTGGTCTATGCGGGATGCGACGCCGGCAAGCTCTCCGCCACGATCGGCACGATCCTGACCGAGCTCTCACGAGTTCGCCGCACGCCGATTTCAAGCGCCGAGCTGCGGCGGGCTAAGGACTACTATGCCGGCCAGCTGCTCATGGGCTTGGAAGACCCCATGGATCACATGTTGTGGATGGGCGAGCAGATGGTGACCGTTGGACGCGTCGCGGACCCCCAGGCGCTGCTCAAGCACTTGGGACGCGTCACGCCGCGGGAGATTCAACAGGTCGCCAGGCACTTGTTCGTGACGCCCAAGCTCCACGTCGCGGTGGTCGGGCCGGTCGGGGAGTCGGACGTCTCTCGCCTGACCGATCTGTGCCGTTTAGGCTGATGAGACCGCAGAGAGTGCGGAGTTGGGAATGCGGAGTGCGGAATGAAGCACGGATTCCGCATTCCGAACTCCGCATTCCGAATTCCGTCATCCTAGTAGAGGGGGTGCAAGTATGACGCGCAGGGTGGTGGTTGCGCCCAGCCTGCTGGCGTGCGATTTCAGCCGGCTCGCCGACGAGGTGCGCAAGGTCGAAGAGGCCGGGGCTGACTGGCTCCATATCGACGTGATGGACGGCCATTTCGTGCCGAACCTGACCATCGGTCCGGCGGTGGTTGAGGCGATCCGCCGCTCAAGCCGGCTGCCGCTGGACGTGCACTTGATGCTCAACCATCCGGAGCAGTACGTGAAGCCGTTCATGGATGCCGGGGCCCGCTACCTGACCGTGCATGTGGAAGCACCTGGCCTACGCAGCGAGGGCGTGCTGCGCCAGACGCTCGATGCCATTCGCAAGCACGGTGGGCTGCCTGGCCTGTCGCTGCGCCCTCGCACGACGGCGGAGTCGGTCAAGCCATTTCTGGACGCGATCGACCTGATGCTGGTGATGACTGTTGAGCCGGGCTTCGGTGGGCAGGCATTTATGCCGGATGTGGTGCCGAAGGTACGCCGGTTGCGGGAATGGTTTCAAGGAGATCTCGCGGTGGACGGCGGGATCAACGCGCAGACCGGCACGCTCTGCCGGGAGGCGGGTGCTAACGTGATGGTGGCCGGCACCTACGTGTTTCACGCAGACTCCTATCAGAGTGCGATTCAATCGTTGCGAGATGGTTCATGAGGATCGCCTTCGGGACGGAAGGGTGGCGGGCGGTGATGGGGGAAGCCTTCACCGCCCAGAATGTCCGGGTGGTGACGCAGGCGATCGCCGACCATGTCAAGGCGCAGTCCGGCGCCCGCGCGTCCATCACTCTGGCCGTTGGACATGACACGCGGTTCCTCTCCGACTATTTCGCGAGGGCGGTCTGCGAGGTGCTCGCAGGCAACCGCATTCATTCGGCCCTGACCGACCGGGCGATTCCCACCTGTGCGGTGAGCCGACAGGTCGTGGCGAAGCGTCTGCCGGCCGGCATCATGATCACCGCCAGCCACAATCCCGCGACCTACAACGGGATCAAGGTGAAGGAGGCGTTCGGGGGCTCCGCGACCACACAGACCGTCGCCTCGATCGAGCGGCGCATCGGCCGCAACGCGGTGAAGCGCTTGCCGTTTGATGAGGCGCTCAAGGCCAAGTGGGTGACGCGCGTTAACATGCTCCCGCCATTTCTTCACGGGATTCGTCATGCGCTGGACCTGGCGGCTGTCCGGCGCTCGTCCTTCCGGGTTGTCGTCGACTCGATGCACGGCGCCGGCGGACGATTGATCGAAGAGCTGCTCAGGGGAGGCCGCTGCCGCGTCGAGACGCTGCACGCCACGCCGGATCCGTTATTTGGCGGCCACGCGCCGGAGCCGATCGCTTCGTATCTCGGCGAGTTGAGCCGAACGGTGAGGAGATGCCGGGCAACGCTTGGTATTGCCAACGACGGCGATGCCGACCGGATCGGCGTCATCGGGCCCGATGGTGTCTGGCTCAATCCGGGGCAAGTGCTGTGCATGCTGCTGCGCCACCTAGTGGCGTCCCGACGGGCGACGGGTGCTGTGGTGAAGACCGTGTCCAACACGATGATGATCGACCGGATGTGCGAGCATCTTGGGCTTCGGCTCATCGAGGTGCCGGTGGGGTTCAAGCACATCGCGAAGCTCATGCTCGAGCAGGAGATCGTGATTGGCGGGGAAGAGTCTGGCGGGATCGGCGTCACATGCTACCTCCCTGAGCGAGACGGAATTTTCAACGGGCTGCTGCTGCTCGAGGCCATGGCGGTGCGCCATCAGACGCTGGCGGCGATGCTCCAGGATCTCGAACGCCGGTACGGGCGATGGTTCTACGCGCGTCGCGATCTGCATCTGAAGATGTCGCAAGTGGACATGGTCTTCCGCCGTCTGCACGCCTTGCCGCCGACGCGGATGGCAAGCATCCCCGTCACGAGGGTGAACCGGCTCGACGGCGTGAAGCTGCTGGGACGCGATGAAAGCTGGCTGCTGTTTCGCCGCTCCGGCACCGAGCCGATCGTGCGCATCTACGCCGAGACTCCTCGTCGCAGCCATCTGGCCCCGCTCCTATCGTTTGGCGTGAGGCTGGCGACATCCTCGTAATGGGCGATTACCGGCGCTCTCGCTCATCCCAGCGCAGCGCATGCGCGGGCTCAGCACGGCGAGGCGCCCTCGCTGTCATCGCCGCGGCCATGTTGTCTGACGAGCCCCCTTCGGGGCGAGGAGTTCATGGCCGGGGCGCCGCAGCCGGGCGCCCGTCCCTCGGCCCAAGGCCGAGGGAGAGCCCGCGTTAAGCGCAAGGGGGATGAGCGAGAGCACACCAGAAATGAACCATCAAGGTAGTCGCTAGATGGACCTCACGCGTATTCGAAACTTCTGCATTGTCGCGCACATCGACCACGGCAAGTCCACGCTCGCCGACCGGCTGCTCCAGATTACGGGAGCAGTGGAGCAGCGCAAGTTCCGCGAGCAGCTCCTGGATGACATGGACCTCGAGCGCGAGCGCGGGATCACGATCAAGGCCTCCTCCGTGCGCCTGTGCTACCGCGCCAAAGACGGCCATGACTATCAACTCAACCTCATTGATACGCCCGGCCACGTCGATTTTTCGTTTGAGGTGACCAAGAGTCTTCAGGCCTGCGAAGGGACCCTCCTCGTGGTCGACGCAGCACAGGGAGTCGAAGCGCAGACGGTCGCCAACTATCTACTGGCCAAAGACAAGGGGCTAGCGATTCTGCCCGTCCTCAACAAAATCGACTTATCCAACGCCCAGCCTGAGCGGGTCAAGCAGGAGATCGAGCACCTCCTGCAGCAGCCCGGTGTCGTCATCACATCGGTCAGCGCGAAAGAAGGACGCGGGGTGCCGGGGCTCCTCGAGCGCGTCGTCCGCGAGGTCCCGCCGCCGGCAGGGGATCCCGCCAAGCCGCTGTCGGCGCTCATCTTCGACTCGACCTATGACGCCTACAAGGGAGTCATCGTCTTTGTCAGAATCATCAATGGCACGATACGGCCCAAGATGCTCATCACACTGATGGGCAACCAGCAGCGGTTTGAGGTGCAGGAGCTGGGCATCCTCACACCGACACCGGAGAAAATTGAGGAGTTGCACGCCGGCCAGGCCGGCTACCTCACTGCGAACATCCGCAATCCGCATGACATCGTCGCGGGCGACACCGTCACTGAGACCACTCGTCCCGCCCCCACCCCGCTGCCCGGCTTTACGCGGCTCAAACCCATGGTCTTCGCGGGCATTTACCCTGCCAGCGCGCAGGAGCTGACCACGCTGCGCGCGGCGATGGAGAAGTTTACGCTGACCGACGCCGCGTTTCAGTACGAGCCGGAGCAGTCGGATGCGCTGGGGCAGGGGTTTCGCTGCGGCTTTCTGGGGCTGCTGCACATGGAGATCGTGCAGGAGCGGCTGGAGCGCGAATACGGCGTCAGCCTGGTGCTCACCACACCGAGTGTCGTCTTTCAGGTGACGACCCGCAACGGCACCATCATCGAGGTGCACCGGCCCAACGATCTGCCGCAGCCCTCCGCTATCGCGACCATCGCCGAACCCTACGTGCGGGCGGTCATTCTCTGTCCCGCGGACACGGTGGGCGGCCTCATGGATCTGGCCATTCAGAAGCGCGGGATCTACCGGTCCACCGAGTATCTGAGCGAAACGCGTGTGAAGCTGGTCTACGAGATGCCGCTCAACGAAATTCTGATCGACTTCTATGACCGGCTCAAGTCGCTCACGCGCGGCTACGGGTCGTTCGACTATGAAGTCATCGGGTACCGGCCGGCGAATCTGGTGCGGCTGGACATCCTCCTTAACGGGAAAATGTGCGAGCCGCTCTCCTCGATTGTGGCCAAGGAGCACGCGTACGAGAAGGGCAAGGCATTGGTCGAACGGCTCAAGACACTCATCCCGCGGCAGCTCTTCGAGGTGGCGATCCAGGCGGCCGTTGGCAGTCACATCATCGCGCGGGAGAGTGTGCGCGCGCTCGCCAAAAACGTGACGGGCAAGTGCTACGGGGGCGACATCACGCGCAAGCGCAAACTCTGGGAGCGCCAGGCGGAGGGCAAGAAGCGCATGAAGCAGTTCGGCAATGTCGAGATCCCGCAGGAAGCGTTCCTGGCGGTGCTGAAAATCTGATGACGCGCCGGACCGCGTCCTGGTGGCGTGAGAATCTCGAATCGCTCCTCTGGGCGGTCGCCCTGGCCCTGGTCATCCGGACCTTCATCATCGCGCCGTTTAAGATCCCTTCCGGCTCGATGCGCCAGACGCTCATTGAAGGCGATCGCATCCTGGTGAACAAATTCATCTACCGCTTCCGAGAGCCGCAGCGGGGCGATATCATCGTGTTCCGCTACCCTGAGGATCCCAAGCGGCCGTTCATCAAGCGGTTGGTCGGTCTGGGGGGCGACGAGGTGGAAATCAGGGACAGGCGTATCTGGGTCAACGACGAGCCGCTGGATGGCTCCGGGATCTTCCAGTCGAACCAGTACTACAACCAGGGGAAGTACGGGCGGGAAGGGGAGGGGGTCGAGGTGCCTAAGGACGCGTACTTTGTCCTCGGGGACAACTCCGCCTCGTCGCATGACAGCCGGTTCTGGGGGTTTGTCCCGCGCAAGCTGGTGATTGGCCGGGCCCTGTGCATCTTCTGGCCGCTCAAACGCTGGCGCGTTCTACACTAACATCGGCCACGGTTGCCCAGGGCAGGATTTCGTGTTACAGTAGAGTTGTCTGTGCACAGAGGAGGTCAGCGATGAAGCATATTGCAGTCGTGAGTTTTGCCCTCGCAGCGCTCGTGGTGAGCGGGTGCGAGACCATGGGAACCGCCGCGCAGTCGAAAACGACGCAAGGGGCGGTGCTCGGGGGTCTGCTGGGTGCGGGCACGGGAGCGATCATCGGCAACCAATCCGACCATGCGGGTGCCGGGACGGCGATCGGCGCTGGCCTCGGGGCGCTGGGTGGCGGCCTGCTCGGGCGCGCGCTGGAGGAGAACGAGCAGAAGGCCCAACAGCAATCGACGCCGGTGGCCACCAGCCGGACGAAGTTCTGCCCGGTGGGCGGTGAGCTCTACGGCGAAGACATCAAGTACTGCCCGAACCACGGCGTCGAACTTCGGTACAAAGAGTAGTGGGACACGGTTCCAAGGGAATTGGTCTCCCTAACACGATTTCGATTGGCCGGATCCTGCTAGCGCCGGCCATCGTGGCGTCGCTGCTCTACTACCATCCAGAGCGTGACTGGCTTCGGTTCCTGGCTCTGGGGTTGTTTCTGGTGGGGGTCGTCTCGGATGCCATCGATGGCTTCCTCGCCCGCCGGCACAACCAGCAAACGGAG
The DNA here is from genome assembly GCA_964372775.1 of uncultured Planctomycetales bacterium. GTDB lineage: Bacteria > Omnitrophota > Gorgyraeia > Aquiviventales > Aquiviventaceae > CAYJRJ01. The sequence goes on from CAYJRJ010000014.1 coordinate 11,006, forward strand.
CTCGGTACCCTCCTTGACCCGATCGCCGACAAAACGCTCATCCTCAGCACGCTCGTGAGCTGCTCGGTTATTCATGGTTTGCCTGATGCGCTACGGATCCCCGCATGGTTCAATCTCATCGTCATCAGCCGCGACATCCTCTTGATCGCCGGAACGGTGGTGCTCTTCGTCATCACGGGCCGCTGGAGCGTGCGTCCCAACCGCCTGGGGAAGTGGACAACCTGCGCCCAAATGATCGTGATTCCTACCGTGCTCCTGGGGCTGCCCATCAAGTTGCCGCTCGTGACCATCGCCGCCGTTCTCACCGTCTGTTCCGCCATCGCGTACGTACGGATCGGGAGCCGCGCGCTCAGTTAACGCCCGCCCGCGCGGGATGGCGTGTGGCCATTGTCGGCCGTCCCAATGTCGGTAAATCCACCCTGTTCAACCGCCTGCTGGGATTCCGCAAAGCCGTGGTCTCGCCGCTGCGAGGCACCACGAGAGACCGAGTGGACGGCGCTCTGGAATGGCGCGGCGTCCCGTTCACCGTGATTGATACCGGGGGGTTCGAATTCTCCGAGGCGAAGGGTTTGGAGGGCTCGATCCAACGCCATGTGCGCCAGGCGGTGGCACAGGCGAACAGCGTCGTGGTCGTGCTCGATGGGCAGGCGGGCCTGGTGCCGGCTGACCAGATGGTGCTCGAGCACGTGCGGCGCAGCGGCAGGCCGGTCCTGGTCGCTGTGAACAAAATCGACCACGGGGCTGTGGTGCCGCCGGATTTTTTTGCCCTTGGGGCGAACACGGTGCTGCCGGTCTCTGCGCTCCACGGGCTGGGCATCGGGGAGCTGCTGGATCGGCTCACGGCCGAGGCGTCGGTCCCCCCGTCAGCCGGTCTCGCCACGTCGCCGGCCCCTTCCTTGGCGATTATCGGCCGGCAAAATGTCGGAAAGTCCTCACTCCTGAACGCCATCCTGCGCGAGGAGCGGGTGATTGTCAGCGAGCAGCCTGGCACGACCCGGGATGCCATCGATACCTGGGTCAACGTGGATGGACGATCGTGCATCTTGATCGACACCGCGGGGCTGCGGCACCGCCGGAAGGTCAAGACGCCGGTGGATCTGTTCGCGATGTCGCGCACCATCGACGCGATCCGGCGATCCAACGTGGCGCTGCTGCTGCTCGATGCGACGCAGGGGATTACCAGCGACGACCGCCGCATCGCGGCCCAGGTCTGCCGGGAGGGAAGCGGCGTGGTCCTGATGGTCAACAAGTGGGATCTCGTCACGCGGGGCAAGCTGGAGACGCTGGCTGATTCGGTTCATCGCGCGCTGCCGATGGTGTCCTTCGCGCCGGTCGTCGCGGTCTCGGCGAAGACGGGATTTCAGGTCAGGCGATGCGTGGTGGAAGCGCTGAAGGTGGCGCGCGCCATGGAGCAGGGCATCGATCGCGAAGTGCTGGACACGCTCTTGCGTCGGGCATGGCGGGAGCATCCTGCGCCGCGGATCCGCGGACGGGCGATCTCGCTTGATGAGGTGCGGTGGGTGGGCGGCCGTCCTGCTGCGATCGAGCTGGTCACCCGGCCGTTTGGCGCGCTGCCGCCGCCCTACACCAGGTATCTCGTGAAAGCCTTGCATGCGCATCCCCAGTTGAGCGGCATTCCACTGTCCCTGGTGGTGCGGGGACGTGAACGTCGACACCGCCCATGACCCTCTCGGCCATGCTCGGCGCACTCGTCAGTTCCTATCTGATCGGCTCCATCCCCACCGCCTACCTCGCCGTCAAATGGCTCAAGCGCATCGATGTCAGGACCATCGGCAGCGGCAATGTGGGAGCGACCAACGTGGCCCGGGCCGCCGGTTTGTGGGCGGGTGTCGTGGTCTTTCTGGTCGATGTCGCCAAGGGGTTGGCGGCCGTCCTGCTGATTGCACCGGCGCTGCTCTCCGCTGGCTCGGCCGCGCAGCGGCTTGGCTGCGGGTTGGCGGCTGTCGTGGGGCATGTGTTTCCTATTTTCTTGGGATTTCGGGGAGGGAAGGGTGTGGCCACGACGATCGGTGTCTTGGTGGGCGCGATGCCGTCGGTGGCGGCGGTCTGTCTGTTCGTGTGGGTCGTTGGTTTTTTGCCGTGGCGGTACGTCTCGGTAGGGTCACTGGCCGCGGCTGTGACGATTCCTGTCGCCCAAGGGCTCGCGCATCAGAGCCGCCATGAGGTCCTGGTGGGCGTCGCGCTCGCGCTCTTGATCATCGCGAAGCATCGAGCCAACATCCAACGGCTGCTTGCCGGGCAAGAACATCGGGTCGGGCGATCGCGTTGACAGAGGCGAAACACGGCTGCTAGTGCCGTTCCAAAAAAGGTTGTGTCGATTTTGCAGTACCGGCCCCTGGGGCCACACCGTGCCGTATTCGCAGGCGGTTCCAAGGCGAAAAAAACGCTACAACTTTTTTGGAAACGGCACTAGAATGCGCAAAAGGAGGAACGCGCCGATGACAGTGGTGAAGGGCACGATGGCTGTGGTTGTGACGGTCGGCGTGCTGTTGGCTGCGCCGTCCGCCGGGTGGGCCCAGGATCCGATTCATAAGGCGGGGCGCGGGCTCGTGAATGTGCTCACCGGATGGATTGAGATTCCCAAGCAGATCCATCAGGGCAGCCAGGAGGAGAACCCGATGACCGGTTTAGGATGGGGTTTGGTCAAGGGGTTCGGGATGACTGTCCTGCGCGCAGGTGTCGGGATGTACGAAGCCTTGACTTTTCTGATCCCGTACCCGAAAGACTACGCCTCGCCGTATGAGCAGATGGAGCTGACGGATTACGCGTGGGAATAAGGGTCGTTGTCTTGTGCCTCGCGCTGGCCGCCGGGCCGGCGGCAGCCGCGGAAGACGTCGCTCCTGCTTCAGCCGATCATCCACGATTGGGTGAACGGCTTCAGTTTCACGGCCGGTGGATGGGCATTCCGGTCGGCTACGGCTGGATCGAGGTCAAAGAGCTGATCGAGGTGGACGGCCGCCAGGCCTACCACATCGAGGCGCAGGGCCATACCAACGACGTCCTCTCCAAGTTCTATCCGATTCATGATGAAGTCCACTCCTTCCTCGATGCCGAGACGCTGAAGCCCCTACGGTTTGAGAAAGTCCAGCGGGAAGGGAGCTACCGGGCGGATGAGGTCGTCACGTTCGATCACGAGCGCGACCTCGCCACCTACCACTCGCGCCTCAACGGTTCGACGAAGGAGATTCCGCTGCCAGAAACCTTCCAGGACCTCATCAGCGCGCTCTACTGGTTTCGCGCGCAGCCACTGGAGGGGGGACGGCCGTTGACCGTTGATCTGTATTCCGATGAGAAGATCTACACCACGCAAATCCTTGTCAGCGGCCCTGAGACGCTGGAGCTGCTCAAGCGAGGGACGTTCCCATGCTTCGTGGTGGAGCCCAACGCCTCCTTTAAGGGCCTCTTGGTCAAGCGGGGGCAGATCTGGGCCTACCTGAGCGCGGACGACAACCGGCTGCCGCTGTTGGTCAAGATATCCACGCCGTGGGGGTTCATGAGCGCCGTCCTCGATCTGCAGTCCATCCCGCAACAACCGTGATGCGCAAAGAGTGTGAAAGTGCCAATCCTGTGGAAGGATTTCACGATTCGGGGAAGTTCCAGTCATACCTCGCCGTGTGAGATTTCCCGCCTGGTTTTGCTGGTTTCTGGAGTGTCGTTTCCGTCATAGCCTCAACGTTCTATGTCTTATGGTAGGGTTTAGCGTGCTCTGTATAATGTCTTATAAGAGATATTCTGTAAAGGATAAGGGTGGGAAAGCTACTTCTTCATAAGGTGGGCTCGAAAGAAACCGGCGAGCTTTGCCATGTAGCGCTCCGGGTCCATCGCTAGACCTTCGAGGTGTCCAGCGCCCTGCACAACCCAGAGTTCGCGTGATCCTCCGCTGGCCAGCATGGCCTGGATCTCTGCCAGCGGCATGCGCGAATCCTGGCCTCCGTGAATGACCAGGACCGGTCGGTGTTCCATCGCGAAGATCGCCTCCCGCGGGGACACGCGCTGAGGCCAGATCCCGAAGCGAAGCCGGTAGGTCGAGTGGATCCACCAGGCGAACGGGATCTTGGGCAAGACTGGATACATAAGCTTCAGATGCCGCTCCAGGGTTCCGCTAAGGCTGGTGTAGATGCTGTCCACTGCCACTGCACCGATGCGCTCATCACGGGCCGCGACCATCAGGGCGACGGCTCCCCCCATCGAGATGCCATAGACGCCGTAGGGTGTGTCGGGCAGATCGGGTTGGCTGCCCAGGAATGCGAGCGCGCCCTCCAGATCCCGCTGCTCGGCGTATCCAAACGACGTGGATCGGCCCTGGCTGCCCCCGTGTCCCCGGAAGTCGAACAGCAGGCTGTTCAGGCCGGCTTCGGCCAAGCCAGCCGCGACATCAACGAGGTCAGAGCGGTTGGAGCCGACGCCGTGGCACAAAATGACCCAGGGATTGCCCGGGTGTGCCTGGATTTTCCAGCCTTCCAGCTGCACGCCATCCGTCGCATTGAAACGGACCGTGTCTGCGGCGAGACGGACATCCGCTGGTGTGCGATCGAGCGGCAGGCGCGGGAGGACGGTGTTGCGCAGAAACAGCGAGGCTGAGAAGACCCAGCTCCAGAAGAGGAGGAGGAAGATGACTTCGATGACGATCACGAGGGGCGTTGGGTTGTGGGACTTACTTGACAGGATGGCCAGCGTCGATTGACCGCTCGGGGCTCACCAGGACGAATGACGTGCCATCCGAGGCCGCGAGCACCATGCCCTGGCTCTCCACGCCGCGCAGCGTGGCGGGTTTGAGATTGGTGACCACCACCACCCGTTTTCCCACGAGCTCCGCGGCTTGATAGGAGCCCTTGATGCCGGCGACCACCTGGCGCGGCGCGGCCTCGCCGATGTCCACGGTGAGCACAAGCAGGCGGTCCGCGTTGGGGTGGTCCTGCGCGGCGGTGACGATGCCGGTGCGCAGCGTCAGCTTCTTGAACTCTTCAATGGAAATCTGCGGCGGGGCGACGGGCGGCGTAGACTTCCCTGCTTCGTCTGGGCTCATCCCACCCCCTGCGCCTCATGGCGGCATATGGCAGTAATAGCCTGTGCCGCCATGACGAATGCCACAGGAGATCGTCCTAACGAACTTTGAGTTCTTCGAATATGAGGCATTCGAGCTTGCCTCCGGCAAGCTGGCGCAGGGGGTGGGATCATGCCGGGGCCTCCTGTGGGGGGACCATCGTGATGGCGTCCCATGGACAGATTTTCTCGCACAGCCAGCAGCCGATGCACTTGGGTTGGTCGACGATGCAGGTCGGGTTGAGTCCGGTGTACTCCGGGCCGGGCAGCTTCGAGATGCAGTCCACCGGACAGACCGCGATGCACACCTCACAGCCGGTGCAGCTATCCGGGTTGATCAGCGCCTTGGGACGGCCCTTGCGGGGCTGCGCGGTCGTGACGGCCATCAGGCGCCTTGTTTGAGGCGTTCCCCGACGAGTCGGCTCACGGTCTTGCCATCCGTGACCCCGCCCGCCTTGCCCATCACGTGCTTCATGATCTGGCCCTGGTTGGTGCCCACGGCCCCGATGGCCTCGTCGATCAGCCGCTTGATCGCGTCTTCGGAGAGCTGCTCGGGGAGATAACTGTTGAGAATCGCCAACTCTTGAGTGGCTTGCGTCAAGACGTCCTGCCGCGCGCCCTGTTTGGCGGATTCCATGGTTTCACGGCGCTGCTTGGCTTGCTGGGAAAGCACCTGGATGACCTCCGGGTCATCCAGCGTGTCTTTGCGTTTATCGATCGCCGCGCGCTGCACCCCCGCCTTGATGAGCCGCAGCGTGTCCACCCTCAGCCGCTCGCCGGCCTTGAGCGCTGTCTTATAGTCGTCGTCGATGCGCTGCACCAGTGTCGCCATTGGAAGATAGTGTACACAAGCTAAAGGCAAAATTCAAAAGGTAAAACGCAAAACGACAATTCAAAATTTAAAATTTTGCTTTGTAATTTTACCTTTTGCGTTTTGCCTTTTGCCTTGGATGAGGTAGCGCTGCGCGAAGAGGACGCCGATGATGGTTTTGGCGTCGCAGATGGCACCCGAGCGGATCTTCGCCATCGCTTCACGAATCGAGAGCACGACGGGCTTGATCAGCTCGTCAGGCTCAGGACTGGCGCCGACGTGGGTCAGGTGCTGCGCAAGAAAGAGGGTCATCTGTTCTGAGATGAAGCCCGGGGCGGCGTAGAATTGCCCGATGCGCCGCAATCTCCCGGCACGCCACCCGGTTTCTTCCTCGAGCTCGCGCCGAGCACAGGCCTCCCGGCGCTCCCCTGCTCCCAACGTGCCGGCCGGCAGCTCGAGCAGCGTGCGCTCAACCGATCGGCGGTACTGGCGAATCAGCACCAGATGCGATCGGTCCAACAGCGGCACGATGACCACAGCACCAGGGTGCTTGATGGTCTCCCTGACCACCCGGTGCCCGCGCACCTCCAGCACTTCCTGGATGAGCCTGATGATCCGGCCGCGGTAGATCGTGGTGCGTTTGACGACGCGCAGAGGCGAGCTCATTGGTCCACCCGGACGTAGCCCAGCTCGCGCAGGATGCGCTCGTTGCTGCGCCAGCCCTCGGCGATTTTCACCCACAGGCCGAGGTAGACGCGTCGTCCCAGCAGCTTCTCGATCTCGTGCCGGGCCGCCTGGCCAGTCTGCTTGAGCACCGCGCCACCCTTGCCGATGACGATCGCCTTCTGGCCGGGGCGCTCGACCAGGATGGTGGCCTCGATGGTGGTGACGCGCTCTTTCTCCTCCATCTGTTCGACCATCACCGCGATGGCGTGCGGAACTTCCTGTCGAGTGGCCAACAGCAGCTGCTCCCGGATCAGCTCGCTGATGCGTTGAATCATCGGCTGATCCGTCCGTTGCTCCGGCCCGTACCACTGCGGTCCTTCGGGGAGCTTCGCGATCACGTGTGTGAGCAGCACCGGCAGTTGCTCGCCGGTCAGCGCCGACACCGGAATGCACTCGGCAAACAAGCCCAGTTTGGCGCAGCGGTCGATCAGCGGCAGCAGGAGCGGCTTCTTGACGACATCCACCTTGTTGATCGCCAGCAGCGTCGACCGCTTGGCCTGCTTCACCCGTTCAAAGACCCTCTCGTCGTCAGCAGTCAGACCGGCTCGTCCATCGATGACGGTGATGAGGACATCCGCGTCTTCGATGACGGCCTTCACGGCTTCGAACATGTGGCGTCCAAGCGCGTGATGCGGCTCATGGAGTCCTGGGGTATCTACGAACAACAGCTGCGCGTTGTCCCGCGTCAGGACCCCCAGGATTTTATGACGCGTGGTTTGGGGGTGCGGCGAGGTGATGGCGATTTTCTCGCCGAGCAAGGCGTTGAGCAGCGTGGATTTGCCAACGTTGGGACGGCCCACGATGCCCACGAATCCGGAGCGATGCGGTGGTGTTACCATGGCAGCTGGCCCTGTGCCGGGTCCTGCCGCTGCGCGACCCCACGGCGGTCCTCGGCGGCGGGCGGCTGTAGTCTTTCCACGGCGACCCCCCATCCCCCGCTCGCCTGCGGTCCGGCGTGGGGGCCCCCGCTCCGCGTCACCCGGCACAGGGCCGGAGCCTGGGGATCGCATCTCACGTCCATCCCGGCGAAGCGCATGCGAGGGCTCAGCACAGCGAGGCGCCCTCGTTCTTGAGCAACGGCCATGCTGTCCGACGAGCCCAAAGACGGGGCGAGGAGTTCATGGCCTGGGCGCCGAGCTGTGCGCCCGTCCCGAGGCCCGCAGGCCGAGGGATCCCGAGCGCCAGTCCCTCGGCCGCGGGCCTCGGGAGCTGCGCCGAGGGAGAGCCCGAGTGAGCGCGAGCGGGATGGACGAGAGATGCGCTGTGATCGTTCATCGTTGGGCGCGTTGGCGTTTACGGTCGATCCACTTCTGGAGCTGCTCGAGCGTCAGACAGTTGAGCAGGTGGCGTGGTTCGAGCCACGCCCGACGGGCCACGCCAAGGCCGAACGCCATCTGGTCCAGCTGGTCCAGGCTGTGCGTGTCCGTCGAGATCGCGAGGGTCGCGCCGACATCCTTCGCCCGTCTGGCCGCTGTGTCGCACAAGTCTAGGCGCTTCGGGTAGGCGTTAATTTCTAGCGCCGTGCCGGTCTCCTTGGCCGCCTTGTAGACGGCTTCCAGATCCAGCGGATAGGCCTCGCGCTGGCCCATGAGCCGTCCGGTCGGATGCGCGATCATCGTGACGTAGGGGTTGCGTATGGCGGTGATCATCCGGCGCGTGAGGGTGGCCTCCCCTTGCCCGAAGCCCGAGTGGATCGAGCCGATGACAAAGTCAAGCTCAGCCAAGACCCCATTCGGGTAATCCATACGACCCTCGTTGAGAATATCGACCTCCGCGCCCATCAACAAGCGCAATCGCTTGGAGCGGGCGTTCAGCGCCCGGATCTTCGTCATCTGCTGGCGCAGCCTCGCCACGCTCATGCCATGCGCGATCTTCAACGATTGCGAGTGGTCGCAGATGGCGAGGTAGCGATAGCCGCGGGCTTCGGCCGCCTTGGCGACATCTTCCAGCCGATCGCTGCCGTCGGACCAGATGGTGTGGATATGGAAGTCGCCCTCGATATCCTTCGCCTCGACCAGCGTCGGCAGCCGCCCGGCCAGTGCCGCCTCGATCTCTCCCTGGTTCTCCCGCAGCTCGGGTGGCATCCATCGCAGCCCCACCGCCTTGTACACCGCTTCCTCTTCCCTGCCCGCGATGCGCCGGTTCGTTGTCGACCGGAACACGCCGTACTCGTTGACCTTCAGCCCTTGTCGGATGGCGCGCTCTCGGAGCTTGACGTTGTGCTCTTTCGAGCCGGTGAAGTACTGCAGCGCCGCGCCGAAGCTCTTCGGTTCCACCACGCGCAGGTCCACCTGAATGCCGTCAGGCGTCAGGATGGAGGATTTGGTGGCGCCGGCCGCCAGCACCCGGCTGCCATACGGGCCATGGGTGAACGCCTCCATGACCTTCGCGGAGCGCGTGGAGGCGACCAACAGGTCCAGATCGCCAATGGTCTCCTTCATCCGGCGCACACTGCCGGCGGTTGAGGCGCGTGTCACGCCGCTGATGCGCCGCAGCCGGTCAAGGATGTCGTGGGCCAACGGCAACGCGAGGCCCAGGTGCATCCGCTGCCGGCCCTTCTTGAGGATCTCAATCCCTTTCAGGATATTCTGGATCTTTTTCTCCTGAAACCCCGGCAGATGGTGGAGTCGCTTCGCGGTGATCGCCTGTTCGAGGTCAGCGACCCCTTCGATGTGGAGCTGTTCGGTGAGTCGTTTCGCGGTTTTCGGTCCGACGCCTGGGATCTCAAGCAAGTCCAACACCCCGCGCGGGATCTTCCGTTTCAGCTGTTCGATCTGCGGGATGGCGCCTGTCGAGAGATATGTTTCAATCTTGCTTGCCAGATCATCGCCGATGCCGGAGAGCTCCCGGAGCTTGTGCTCAGCAGCTAGGCGCTCCAGGTTTCCGCTGAAGCGCTCGAGGTTCTGTGCTGCCCGGCGATACGCGCGAATGCGAAACGGATTCTCTCCTTGTAACTCAAGAAGATCCGCCATCTGGGTAAACAACGCCGCGATCTCGTGTTGTTTCATGTCGACGGGTCACCACAGATTTCACAGATGAAGAACGCCACAGATGTCACAGAGAAAGCAGCTCTATCTGTGATATCTGTGGATCGGTTCATCTGTGCCATCTGTGGTGTCATTCATGAGCAGGATACGGGACGCGGCGGAGGATGCCTAGGCCGATGACCAGCGGCCCGATGAGCCAGCTCACGGCGTGATGGTACTGGGCGGGATTCGAGACCAGCCACCCCCAGACGAGCGGTCCGACGATGGACGAGGCGCGCGCGAACAGCCCGGCGAGTCCAAACATTTCCGCGAGTTGATCCTTCGGAGACAGCTCCGTGACCAGCACGCGGGCGGTGGCCCACGTGGAGCCCAAGCAGAAGCCGATCAGCGGTCCGATGACCCACAGCCAGTTCGTGGTCGGCTGGACAATGAGCAGGCTCAGCGCACCCGCCCACCCCAGCCAGACGCGCATCAACGTGCGCTTCGCGCCCCAGCGCGGGATGAGGCGCCCAAACACCAGGGAGCCCGCAATGGCAAAGAGCTGGCTGAAGACGAAAAAGGTGATGATCTGGCGGTCGCTGAATCCCAGCACCTTGCGGGTGTAGACGGCCATGAACACGAGCACGGTATTGATGGCGTTCAGGCTGAAGAAGGACGCCCAGAGGTATCGCCAGAGCCCGGGCGAGGCCCGGGCGGATCGAACGGTCGTCGCCAGGCGCAGCAAGGTGGCGCGCGTGAGCGCTCGCCAGTCCAGTGGTTGCGATCCTCGCGGCTCGCGAATCAGCACGAAGCTGGGCAGCGCGAAGACAAGAAACCACAACGCGGAGGGGGCAAATGACGCCTGATACCCCCCTGCCCTGACGAACGGCCACAGGATGAGCAGGCCGATCATGCTGCCCAGGTATCCAAACGATGCTCCGAATCCTGACGTCTGCCCGAGCCGCCCGCGGGGCGCGATTGACCCCAGGAGCGCGTCGTAGAAAATCGTGCCCAGCTGATAACACAGATTGGCGATGGCGAACAGCGCCAGTGCCAGCCCCACGTGTGAGGTGAATCCGATGAGGCAGGTCGCCAGCGTGCAGCCGTACGTCGTCCAGCGCAGGAATCGCATCCGCTCTCCGGTGGCGTCGGAAAGCGCGCCGCAGAACGGCATGAGGGCGGCGGCCATGCCCATCGAGATCCCCAGCGCCACACTGAAGGCGAGCTCCTTCACGCCTCGGTCTTCAATCAGCCAGAGGGGAAAGTAGAACGACAGCATGGCGACTGCGAAAAACGTGTTGGCGAGGTCAAAGAGGGCCCACGCAAGGATTGTCTTCATGCCGGCAGGAGGGGTCAGCTGTTATCGAGGAATCCGGGGAGCCACGAGCGCCAGTCCCGCTCGAGCCTGGCCAGTTTGGTGTGGAACTGCTCGGCCAGCACGGTTTCCCACGGATGGCCTTGGGCGATGGCCTTCAGGACGTTCCGGATTCTCCAGAATCCGTACCGTTCCACCAAGTAGGCCGCGAGGCTAAACGACTGCTGGTAGGCCAGCGTCACTTCAGCGACCGAGAGAGATGCGGAAAAATGGTCCGAGAGCGCATCCCATGGGATGAGGTGATCGGAATGAACCGCTTGCGCTAGTTGGACGAGCGGTGCGGAGAGATGTTTTCTGCCCTCATACTCCGCCAGCCCTTCATTCAGCCAGGTCGGGCACTTCCCTGCGGCGAGGTCATGGATGAGCGCATGGGTGTATTCGTGGAAGAGGATCTGCTTGACCGTGGCCGGGTCAAGCTGTCCATTGGGCAGCGGCACGCGGATCTTGCCGTCAAACTGCCCGGCGACCCAGTCCGGTGTTTCCTGGCGCAGCGCGCGAAACTGCTGGGCGCTGTAGATGAGCGTGACAATTTTGTGCTTGGGCCAGTAGGCAAAGTCAGAGCCCACTTCGCGCCGCGCCTGCAGGAGCGCGTCACGAATGTCGAAACCTGCCGGACGCTCCAACTGCTCCTCGTAGCGCAAGTCGAAGTAGGCCTGCGTCAGGCGTTCGAATTTCGACTCGACCGGCAGCTCTTGGCTGACCTGCCGCAGCCGCGCGGTGACCTCAGGCTGGTTTGGTTCCAGCTCGAGTGCGCGCTGCCACGCCGCCTTCGCCTCTTTCAGCCGTTGGCTGTGATATTCGATTTCTCCAAGGAGGGTATAGGCTTGCGCGAGCCGGCTGTCCGCAGCGAGCGCCTGCTGGACCGCGGTCTTGGCCTCCTGCAGCTGATGCGCCTCAAACGCCTGTACGGCTTGGTTCAGGTGCACCCGACCGAGATTGTGCCGAAACTGGTCATTGCTGCTGTCGAGCCGGATGGCTTCTTCCAACTGCTCGACGGCGGACGCCCACTGCTTCTGCTCGCCCAGGCTGATGGCGTAGTTGTTATACGCGATCGCCAGTTGCTGCCGTAGGTGGGCACGTTCGGGCCATCGGGAGAGGTCATAGCGCAGCTTCGTGATCGTGGTCAGCCAGTCCGTGGTCTCCGAGGGTTCTGTGGACTGCGGCTGGGCTCCTGCCCCAGACGCGCACCACACCCCCACGAGGACGGCTATCACTGCGCTGCGAACGCGAATCACCCCAGCACCCATTGGCTCACGAGCTGGGCGACCTGCTCGCGGACCGGCTCATGGTGCAGCTCGTGGTAGCATCCCGGGAACATCACGAGCCGCTTCTCACACGTCAACCGTTCGTACCAGGCGCGGGCGGCCGGAACGGAGACAATCTGGTCCTCCTGTGCACATAGGAGCAGCAGCGGCAGCCGAAACTCCTGGGCGCGGGCCACTGCGTCATCCTTCGTGGACACGATGGAGCGGTAGCTGCGCGCGCTCATGTCGCTGTGCACCAACGGATCCGCGCGATACGCCTCAACAATGGCAGTGTCATGGCTGAGTTTCGCCACGTCCAGATTCATCCTCAGGCTCCAGCGCGGCCAGACGCAGGCGAGCAGTGCGGCGGCCTTCCGTTGCCAGAATGGAATGGGAAAACCTGCTTCGAACAGGGGGGATTGCGCCACAACGCTGCGGAGTCCTGAGGGAGCGCTGAGCGCCCACGCGACGACGAGCAGTCCGCCAAAGCTGTGACCGAAGAGCGCGTACGACGCTCCCTGCGGAACGAACGCGACCTCACTGATCAGCCTGGCCAGCGTCCTGGCGCATTGATGGACGTCCACGATATCTCCGCGCTTGCCTGCGGATCGGCCGTGTCCCCAGAGGTCCGGTGCCAGCACAGCGATATGGCGCTGGGCCAGGAGCGAGACCAACGGCCCGTAGCGCCCGCTATGTTCTCCAAACCCATGAATCAGCACGAGGTAGGCGTGTGGTGACGCGGGCTGCCATGTCCGGTAGAAGATGTGGCGGCCTGACTCGGGATCCTGCCAGGTGCCCTCGCCAGACGCCACGCCAGTCATCACGCAGGCGTCTGATAGAGACTTTCGATGAGCGATTGGTAGCGCTGGGCGATGACGTTGCGCTTTGCTTTCATCGTCGGCGTCAATTCGCCGGCGGTCTGGGAAAACTCCTGGTCCAGCAGCGCAATCTTCTTCACCTGCTCGAATCGGGCCAGGGTCTGCTGCTTCTCTTCGATGCGCGTCCAATAGAACGCCTGGACGCGTGGATCACGGACCAGGTCGTGGAGCGATTCCCCTGAGATCTGATGCTCCTGCGCATAGCGGCGCAGCGCTGCGGCGTTGGGCACGATCAACGCGACGCAGTACGGTTTTCGGTCGCCGCACACAAACGCCTGACTGATGTAGGGGTCGGTGGCGCAGAGGTTTTCAAGGCGCTGGGGCGCCACGAACTTACCCCCCGCGGTCTTGATGAGATCCTTCTTGCGATCCGTAATGAGGAGGATGCCGTTGGCATCCAGATGGCCGATGTCGCCAGTGTGAAACCAGCCGTCCACAATTACCTGGCTGGTCTCCTCGGGTTTGCGGTAGTACCCCTGCATGACATGGGGGCCACGGGTGAGGATTTCACCGTCATCGGCGATGCGCACCTCAACCCCCGGCAGCAGCGGACCGACGCTGCCGAACTGCGGCACGGGCAAGCGGTTCACGGCGATTACGGGCGACGTTTCCGTCAATCCGTAGCCCTCGAGAATGGTCACCCCCACACTGAAGAAAAATTCCCCGATGTCCCTTGAGAGGGGAGCGCTGCCGGAGACGAAAAATCGGAGTCGGCCTCCCAACTTGTCCCGGAGCTTGTGGAAGACCAATCGGTCCGCGATCTGTCGCTGGAGTCTCAATCCGAAGGGCGCGGTGCGCCCAGCGGTCAGACATGCCGCATGGGCTGACCCAGCCCTCACCGCCCAGTCGACGAGTCGCCGCTTAGGATGCGGCACCTGCCGCAGCCCGTCCTGCACGCGCGCGTAGAGCTTCTCAAAGAACCGAGGCACGCCCAGCATGATCGTCGGGCGGACCTCTAGCATATTTTGAGGAACGGTCTCCAATGACTCCGCAAAGGCCACGGTCGCGCCGACGGTCAGCATCAGGTACCATCCCGCCATCCGCTCAAACACATGCGAGAGCGGCAGGAAGGAGAGATGGAGGTCGGCGCCTGTGATGGGGATCGCCTGCAGCGAAGCCTCGACGTTCGATAAGAAGTTGTGATGCGACAACATCACACCCTTCGGTTCCCCGGTGGTGCCTGAGGTATAGATGAGCGTGGCCGTGTCGTCAGGACGGATCGCTTCGCGGCGCGTCGTGAGCGTCTCGGCCGACCGGTCGACCTGCCCCTGGCCGTCGGCGAGAGCCCGAGTCCAAGAGATGACGCGGGGGTCTTGCGAAGGCGCGCCGTCCATCGCAATGATGGCGCGCAGGCTGGACTGCTGGTTGCAGACCGCAAGGCACTTGTCCACCTGCTCTGGGCTGGAGGCGATGCACAGCGCGGGTTGAGCGTCCCGGGCGATGGCGCCGATGTCCTGCGCGGTGAGGCTAGGGTAAATCGGCACTGGCCAGGCGCCGACGGCTTGCACCGCCAGGTCTGCGACGCACCACTCTGGGCGGTTCTCGGAGACAATGAGCACGCGGTCGCGAGGGTTGAGCTGCTGTGTCAGCAGGAAGGCGCTCAAGGCGGAAACGTCCGCAGCGGCCTGGCGCCACGTGATCGGCCGGTAGGCTCCCTCGCGCTTCACCACAAAGAGGGGTTTGGCGCCGAGGGCCGTTGCCTGTCGAATGAAGCGCGAGGGAATGGTGTCCACGTTTAGACGATGCCTTCCTCAAGCCAGCGGAAACGTCCGCCCAGGACATCTTGCGCAACGCGATACGTGGCTCGGTCATCATTATGAGACAGCACGCGCATCGTTTGCTGAATGCGCCGTCGAGACAATCGACAGAACAGATCGGCGAGTTCCACAGGGCTCTGCTCAGAGGGTTGGAGGCGGACCATGGCATGCGCCTTCGCGCACGCCGCGGCCATGGCAAACAGGTCGCTGCCGACATCGACGAGGCGACCGAGGAGTTGCTGGCGATACGCCAGGCGGGTCTGATGGCGCATGGCGCCATGAAACAGAGCACGGGCCAGTCGATGGCTCGAGCGGTCGATGAATCGAAGGTGCCGGGCGAGCCGCGGTTCGATGCCGGTCCGCTTCGGCCATCGGCACCACCAGAGCCACTGCGTCGGATACCAGGTGGCATACCACGCCAGCGCCGTCAAGGCGGCCCGGCACTTCTGCGGGAGCGGGTGGCGGGGATCCAGCAGCGACCCCACGCGCCGCATGTGGGCGTCCAGCGCCTCGCGGGCGATGAACAGCCGCATGATCTGGCTAGTGCCCTCGATGATCAGGTTGATGCGCATGTCCCGCATGATCCGCTCGACCGGATAGGGTGTCTCGCCGCGCGCACGCAGCGACCGGGCGGTTTCATAGCCACGGCCACCGCGGATCTGCAGCGTGTCGTCTACGATGCGCCAGCACGTTTCCGAGCAGAACAGCTTGGACATGGCGGCTTCCAGGCGGATGTCGACCGTCTTACGGTCGGCGAATGCCGAGGACAGCCACACCAGCGCCTCCATCGCGAAGGTCGTCGCCGCCATCTCCCCGATCTTCGCCGCGACCGCCTCGTGCTTGCCGATGGGGCTTCCCCACTGCTTGCGTTCCTTGGCCCACTCACGGGTGATCTGCAGGCACCGCTTGGCCGTGCCGACGCACGCCGCCGGAATCGCGATGCGTCCGGCATTGAGCGTGACGAGGGCGAGCTTCAGCCCGAGGCCCGGACCCCAGATGATGTTGGATGCGGGCACTTTCACGTTGGTGAATCGCAGCACGCCGTTCTGGATGCCCTTGAGCCCCATGAACTCGCAGCGGTGGACGACCTCAAACCCCGGCATCGAGCGTTCCACGATGAAGGCCGTAATCTGCTGTCGTTCCTTCCCTCCCCTGGTGACTGAGGGGGTCTTGGCCATGACGACGACCACCTCCGCCACCGGGCCATTCGTGCACCAGAGCTTCTCACCGTTTAGGAGGTACGAGTTTCCGCCCTCCATCGGGGTGGCTGTTGTCACCATGTTGGCGGGGTCGGATCCTACGTCAGGCTCCGTCAGGGCGAACGCGGAGATCGTGCCGGCGGCCAACCGCGGAAGGTACGTTCGCTTCTGCTCTTCCGTGCCGAAGAGCATCAGTGGTTGTGGAGCGCCGATGCTCTGGTGGGCGCTGAGCCACACCGCGGTCGATCCGCAGTAGCTGCCGATGAGCGTCATCGCGCGGTTGTAATTCGTCTGCGAGAACCCAAGCCCCCCGTACGTCTTGGGGATTTTCATGCCGAAGCAGCTCAGACGTGCCAGCCCCTCGATGACGCGGGCCGGCATCTCACCGGTCCGGTCGATCTCATCCGGATCGACGTGTTCCCTTAGGAAGGCTTCGAGCTTGCCCAGGAACTTGTCTCCGATGCGGCGGTCCTCCTCATCTTGCTCCGGGGGCGGGAGCAGCAGGTCCGTGCGCAGGCGCCCCAACAAGAGGTCTGCGACAAAGCTCGGATACCGCCACTCGGTCTCGCGTGCGGCCTCAGTGACTTCAAGGGCTTCCGGTGTGCCCTTCCCTAGGAGGGAGTCAGAAGGTGGTGGGGGCATTCAGAACGGCTGGCTAGAGATCTTTAAATTGCGGCTGGCGTTTTTCCAAAAACGCTTTCACGCCTTCCCGGCTGTCGTCGCTTTCGGAGACCCGGTGAAACGCCTCCGCTTCCTTCGCCAACCCCTGCTCCAGCGGTAGGTCGATGCCTTCCTCTATCGCCCAGAGCGCCTGAGTGACGGCGACGCCGCCTTTTGAGGCGATCTTGCGGGCCAGATCTTTGGCGGTTTTCAGCACCTGATCCTGCGGCACGACCTGGTTGACCAGTCCGAGGCGGTGAGCTTCCTGGGCGGAGTAGATCTCTCCGGTGAGGATCCATTCCGCCGCCTTTGTTTTACCGATGAGCCGTGGAAGCCGCTGCGTGCCTCCCCAGCCGGGAATGATGCCAAGCGTGACTTCAGGCTGGCCGAACCGGGCCCGATCTCCGCTGATGCGCAGATGACAGGCCATGGCCAGCTCCAGACCTCCCCCAAGACAGACGCCGTTGATCGCGGCGATGACCGGCTTGCGCAGCCGCTGAAGTTTCAAGAACACCGTTTGGCCCAGCACGGACATGTCACGGGCCTCGGCCGGCGAGCCGATCTGGGAGACTTCTTTGATGTCGGCTCCTGCGACGAAGGCGAGCGAGCCCGCCCCGGTGAGAATAACCGCTTTCACGGCCTGCTCGGCCCGCAGACCCTCCACCACCTCGCCCAGTTCTCGGAGGGTTTGGCGGTCGAGCGCATTGACCGGCTTGTGGTCGATCGTCACGACGGCAATCCGGTCTTCGATGCTGACCTTGACGCACTCTCCAGAGGTGACAGCCATGCGCGCTCCCGCGTCACGATCCTTCCGTATAGCCGAAGAAGCCCTTCTTCGCCTGTTTCCCGCGATGGCCCGCCGCGACTTTGCGTTTGAGCAGCGGCGAGGGCCAGAATCGCTCTCCGTATGTCTTGGTGAATCGCTCCAGCTCCGACAGGACCATCGGCAACCCAATCTCATCGGCGTAATGGAGGATGCCGCCCTTCGATTGAGGAAACCCCAGCCCGGCGATGACCGCCAGATCCACATCCGCCGCCGTGCAGACGTGCTCCTCCAGGCAGCGGA
>CAYJRJ010000015.1:0-28697 GCA_964372775.1 uncultured Planctomycetales bacterium
ATGTGAGGAAGGCTAGCTGTCGAGGAAGGCTAGCTGTTCACTAGTCGTTGATGACCTGCCAAGCGCGGATCTTTGGAATGTCGTACGCGGAGGGGGGGGGAGGGGGGGGAGACGTGAGATCGGTGCCGTAATCCGCGTACTTCGAGTCGGTGTTTAACAGGCTGTCATAGTAGAGTTTTGCGAACTGGCTGATGACGAACCAGTCCGCGACCACCGCACCGTGGAGGAAGGGGCCGTTCGTTGAACTCCCACTCGCAACCGTCCCTAGCACGCCAACCTTACCATCAGGGGCGTAAACTAGCGCCTGCACTTTGGTAGATGTCCCCTTGATGCAGACCTGATAGCCAGTGCAGACCCCCGTGCTGTCAATTGAGGAATCAATGAGTGTGCCACTGCTGGCGAGATAGAACTGGAGTTTCTCGGGAGCTCGCACGGTCGTAGCAGGAGCGCCAATGGATGTGGGGATGTACACCCAGGTGCGCACATAGATCTTGACGCCGTTGGTCACCGCGCCAGTCCCGTCTAGAACGGGAGTGCCGTTAATGGTGGGGGTCTCCGTGACCGACACGGAAGCCGCGCAGTAGGTCTGCCCTAATGTCAAGGCGGTGGCAGCCGTGATGGTCCATGTGGTGCCGCTCGCAAATCCCGCCGCCGTGGGCATAGGGGTGCACCGATGCGGCAGCGGCATGCTAACCGATGGAAAATGCCTGTCCCCATTCCCAGGAGAGACGGTAGCTAGCGGCTGCTTGTTAGCACAGCTGGTGCGGGGGGTGATATTAAACGTACCGCTACCGTCCGCCGGGAGATTCATGGCATCCGCGGTAGCGCCATGACCATACCACAGGCAACCATTGACGGTCGTTGGTTTTTCGCCGGAGAAGGCTGCATTGCACGTAGTACCACTATCATACTTTCCATGAAGGTAGCCGGGCGCGTTCGTAGCCGGGGAGATCGCTGCATTAGCGCGACAGTTCGTTGCGACATCCGCCTGTCTGTAGAGCTGATCAGGACCAGCCCCCTTGTAAAAGGTGTTAAGGCTACTGAGCGATCCAGTCGTCCCGGATGCTAGTGAGGAGTTGTAACTCGCAATGAACGCGCAACTGTTGATATCCAGGGCGTGGCACAACGCTGCGCTCGACGCATCCGTGTTTTTCTCTGGCGAGCCTTGTTTCGCGAACACCGCATACTGAAACTTGTTAGCTGTCCGCTCCAATTCGACCCGGACGGTTCGGCCGAAGCGCCCGCCAAACTCATCCGGGGGCGGCTGGGTGGTACTGTTGCTACTCACCCCCTTAGAGATGATGATCGGCCAGCGGCTATAGGGGTTGATAACGGTCACTTGGACCCATCCGAGGAATGGAGAATTATTGAACCGGGGTCCGGTATGCAGGGGAAACGTGAACCGATAACAGTAGGTGCCGTTGTAATCGTCGCAGGAGTCATCCGGACCGGCTCCTGTTGGGGGTAGTTGTCTCCAACCATACTGGTTGATGGCGCTCGCGGTCCAGCCAGTGCCTATGGTGTCTCCATGGGTCATAAAATTTCGGCCGGTTTGGTTTGTTGTGTCGTACTGTCCAAAGTCTCCAGTATAGGGGTCATGATAACCGGCGGCCCCATAGCCGGAGGTCGCGGCCTCGTTAAATTCGTACATGGCATGCTCGATCCCCGCTTCCGCCAACAGGTTGTCCTGATTCGGTCCGGTAAAGTAGGAGGAACTGCCCTTACTATTCGTCAGGAATATCTGCTCAGATCCCAAGAACAGCACCAAGATGATCGCTCCAAAGAGCAGCCCCCAGAGCAGCAGCAACACGCCGCGCTCCTGGTGCTTCGAATGGGCCCGGCGATCACGGTCGATTTCGATCATAATACGCGACTCCGCTCAGAGTGCTAAAGAAGACCTGCATGCCCCCCCACCGCTCCTTATAGTCATATCGGGCGGATACCGTCACCTTGAGCCCTGGAGCAATTGTACCTGCTGGGGTGAGAGGCGTAAACGCGGGAGGGGATAGATTCGTCGCAACCACCAGGCTGGACGCAGGACGTCCGGTACCGGATGCCGGCGTCACTACTCGGCGTAACACTTGATTCGGGTTGTTGCTGATGCTGCTGTCGAACGTATACTCAATTGTATCGACTTTCCCTGGATCTTTCGGTATCAGCCAACCTCCTGTAGCCGCCATAGATGGGACCTGCAGCGTGAGCGTGGTGACAGTACCGCTGGAACTCACACCACCGCTGTTCGCTAGACGCACATCGTTGAGCACGCTGCGCACCGCTTGCGCGGCTTGCGACTGCGCCGCTGATACCGACCGCATCGCAGCCATACCGGTGGACGCACTCAGGGTGAAGTTAAGAATGACGACCCCCATCAGTGTGGCGATAGCCATCCAAAAGAACAGCTCGACAATCGTCACGCCCCGTTCGCTGATGCGACTCATGGATAGAGAGGACTGTTCGGGCCGATCAAGGTGGTCAGCTGAATAATCTTTGGATGAGGAGCAGGCAGAGTGCCTCCGCCGGTGGTGGGGCAGATGCCGCTACCGGTCGGCAGTGAGGGGGCCGTCGCATCAACTCTCACGGCCACGATGATCTGACGCATGTCGCTCGTGTGGCTGGCCTCCTGCGAGTGGTACCCGCACACGTAGGTGACGGCTTGGACATTGGGAAGTAAGGTAACCAATGCGGGATCGGCGTGAACGGGGTAAAGGGGGTCGGCCGGGGTGGTAAAAGCCGCGGTGAAGGATACCCCCGACCCGACCGTGTACGGGGCGCTGGTGAGTTGAGTCCATGTGAGATTCTTGATCCGCTCCATTTCCCGGATGGCCGCCAGTCTCGCCCTCAGATACCCCTCGTTTGTGCGCAGGAGCCCGAGGTGATGGCTGATGGCTGCGGTGCTGGAGATGATCACCACGGCGTTGACGAAGATCGCGCCGACGATCTCGATCAGCGAGAATCCCCGCCGCCGCTGTTTGCTGACGGATCTCCCTGCTCTAACACAACGCGTCATATGCCCCTGCAAAATGATAACGGCCGCCTGCTGAGAACACCAGGCGGCCTGAGGAACCGCGTCTCGATTGGTCATGACGCTTCGGCAGCCTGGCTGTCCTTCCGATATCAGATATCGTCTAAGCTTGGCCGATATCTGATATCGCCTTAGGACCCATGGCTTTGCGCCCCCCGCTTGCGCGGCCCGCCACACTGCGTTGGCGGGTCCCCGCCACGTCTTGTGGTGGGGAGGTTTGCCTTTTCGTGCTACCTGCAAGCATACCATACGATTGCGACAGACAACAAGATAAGGCAAAATTCAAAATTTTGACTTTTGAATTGTAGTCTTGCCTTTTTCCTTTTGCCTGTTGCCTTCCGTCTTCGTTCCAGCAACCCCTACTCTGGTTGTCTGTTGCCTGTCGCGTGTTGCTGTCGTACAATGACGTCTCCCATGTTTCGCAAGCTGATTGCTTCCAAGACGATGCGCCGGCGCGTCAGCTGGATCATCGCCGCGGTCCTGATCCTCCCCTTCATCCTCTTCTTCCACGCCACCGGTCGCGCCCCCGCCACCGGGCCGGGCGGCGCCGCGGGCATCATGTTCGGCAAGCGCATCTCGTGGGAGACGTTTGAGGAGCAGCGGCGCTGGCTGCGCCAACAGCTCGAGCAGCGCTTCGGCGAGAGCCTGCCGGAGGCGATGGAGCCAATGGTCGTGCAAGCCACGTGGGACCGGCTCATGCTCCTGGAGCACGCCCAGCGCAGCCGCGTGCGTGTCAACGATCAGGAGCTGGCTCGTAACATCCAGCAGATCCCGCTGTTTCAGGAGGAGGGGACGTTCTTCACGGACCGCTACCACCGCGCCCTGCGCGCCATGGGCACGAACCCGCAGGCCTTTGAGCAGATGGTGCGCAACGAGCTGCAGATCCAGCAGATGGTGGAGCGTCTGAAGCACGCGATCACGGTCAGCGATGAGGAGGTGCGGACCGCGTATCTCGAAGAGCAGGAGCAGTTGGGCGGCACGCTGATCTGGTTCAACCCCGACTCCTACTCGCAGCGGGTGCTCGCCGCGATCACCGAGGAGGACCTGCACGCGTACTACGACGCGCATCAGGACGACGTGCGCATCCCCGAACAGCTCACCATCGAGTACGCCGGGGCCAGCCGCGAGGAACTCGCCGCCCGCACGCAGCCGAGCGAGGACGCGCTGCGGGCGTTCTACGACGCGCACCAGGAGGAGTTCAGCAAGGACGACAGGACCACCACGCCGTTCGAGGACATCCGGGACACCGTGCGCGAGCGCGTCGTCCAGGAGCAGGCCCGCAAGCAGCTCAACGCGCTCGCGATCGATCTTGAGGAGGATCTGAAGAACGCGCTGCCGTTTGAGGAGATCGTCAAGACGCGCGCGCTGACGGCGCGGTCGACGGGACCGTTTGACGCCCATGCCGGCTGGGTGGCGGATGGACCGCCCGCTGAACTACTCGAGGCCCTGAAGGACCTGCTTGAGGGAACGCTCAGTGGTGTGATCGAAACCCCCGCGGGGGTCTACCTTGGCCGCGTCACACAGCGGGTGCCGTCGCGTGTGCCGACGCTAGACGACGTTCGCACGACCCTCATGGATCACCTGACACAGGCGCATGCCCGCGCGGAAGCGAAGGCGGCGGCTGACGCGTTCCATCAGCGCCTGTCACAACACCTCGCGTCGGGCCTGCGGTTTGAAGAGGCGATGCTGCAGGAACCCCCGCCGTCGGTCCATCACGTGACGTTCACCCGCACACAGCCCATCGAACCGGTCGGCGTCGCGCCTTCCCTGAACGCTGCGGCATTTGCGATGGCCCTAGGCGCAATGAGTGATGTCCAAGAAGTGCCGACGGGCTTTGCGATCATCCGCCCGGAAACACGTTTGCCGCCTGATGAATCGGCGTTGATCAAGGAAGCTGACCGGATTCGCGAGAGCGTGCTGACGCGCAAACAATCCGAGCAGCTCGAACGGTGGCTCACCGACCTGCGCACCCGCGCCAACCTCAAAAGCTACGTCGAGTAAAAAAGGGGACGTTTACCTTTTTCTTCGAAAAAGGTAAACGTCCCCTTTTTTTTCGCTCAGCTCTGCAAAACTGCGGACCACGTCGTCTCGGAAAAATCAAACGGTTTGGTCACGTAGGCGACCGCCCCATACTGCCACGCTTCCCGCCTGAGGTTCGCCTCATCGAGTGCCGTCACCATGATGACGCGCGTGCGGGGGCTCCGTTCTTTCGCGCGTTTAAGGATTTCAAGACCGGAGAGACCCGGCAGCAGGATATCGAGCAGGATCACATCCACGTCTTCGCGCGCCAACAGCTCCAGCGCCTCCTCCCCGCTGAACGCCGTGATGACGATAAAGCCACGTGTGTGAAAAAACTGCGCCAGGCAGTCACACACGTCTCGCTCGTCATCCACAATAAGCATGCGACGCATAGTGTTCTTTTCAGTATCGATATCAGATACCATTGGTATCTGATATCGAACGTGAACGGGCTGCCGACTTCGATCGGCAGCCCGGCCATCCTTCCGATATCAGATATCGACCAAGCTGGACCGATATCAGATATCGGCGTGGGATTCGTGGCTTTGCGTCCCCCGCTTGCGCAGGGTTTGCCCTTCACGATCTACTTCAAGTGTGCCTGACAGGAAGTCGAATCGTCAAGGGTGGCGTCGGCGGGTGACGCGGCGCAGGGGCCCCACCCACCGGAGCCGACGACGCACGATAGGTCGCGGCGCGGGCCGCTCGCCTGCGGCGTGCGGCACTTCCCTCGCCCACCCAGCTACGCTGGGTGCCCGGGCTCGGTCGCGAGGACGGCTGGGGTGGCGCCGCGGCAGGACCCGCCGACGCTACTTTGACTTCAGGGCGAGGATGTCTTTGAGCTCGCGCATGAACTGCTCGACATCCTTGAACTCGCGGTAGACGGAGGCGAAGCGCACGTACGCAACCGGGTCCAGCTCGTGCAGCCGCTTCATCACGCGCTCGCCGATCTCCCGGGAGGGCGCTTCGCGCTCGAACTGCTGCGAGAGCTCGCGCTCGACCTCATCGACCATGCGCTCGAGGTCATCCATGCTCACCGGCCGCTTCTCGGACGCCTTCACCAGCCCGCCGAGCAGTTTGTGCCGGTCGAAGGGTTCGCGCCGGCCGTCTTTCTTGATGACCATCAGCGGCTGCTCTTCGACGTGCTCATAGGTCGTGAAGCGCTTGGCGCACTTGAGGCATTCCCGGCGCCGTCGGATGGCGCTGCCGTCGGTGCTCGCGCGTGAATCGACGACCTTATCCTCCTGATGGCTGCAGAACGGGCACTTCATCGCTCGCTGCGCTCGCGAGCCGGAGGCTGGAGGCTGGAGGCGGGAGGCCGGAGCTCTGGGTAGAGAGGAAAGCGGTCCGCGAGGACTTTCACGCGCTGTCGCACTGCGGCGATGGTCTCGGGGTGCGTGCGATGCGCCAACACCTCGTCGATCATGCCAGCGATCTCCTCCATCTCGCGTTCCTTCATGCCCCGCGTCGTGACGGCCGGCGTGCCCAACCGGATGCCGCTGGCTTTGGCCGGTGGCAGCGGATCGAAGGGAATCGCATTCTTATTGACGGTGATATTCGCCTGTCCCAGCGCGTCCTGCGCCTCCTTCCCTGTCAATCCCTTCGGCGTCAGATCCACGAGCATGAGGTGGTTATCCGTCCCGCCGGAGACGATGCGGTAGCCGCGCGAGGCCAACGCGGCAGCCAGCGCCTTCGCGTTGGCCACCACCTGGCGCTGATCGCGCTTGAACGCCTCGGTCATCGCCTCCTTGAAGCACACCGCCTTGGCCGCGATGACATGCATGAGCGGCCCACCCTGGTTGCCGGGAAAGAGTGCTGCGTCGATCGCCTTCGCATACGACGACCGGCAGAGAATGAAGCCTCCGCGAGGACCGCGCAGCGTCTTGTGCGTCGTCGAGGTGACGAACTCCGCATGGGGCACCGGGTTCGGATAGACCCCTGCGGCGACCAGGCCGGCGAAGTGCGCCATGTCGACGAGCAGGATCGCGCCGATGGCATCGGCGATCTGACGGAATCTGGCGAAGTCCAGCACTCGGGGGTACGCTGAGTAGCCGGCGAGGATAAGCTTGGGCTTGTGCTGCTTGGCCAGCGCCTCCAGCGCCTCATAGTCGATCTGTTCGGTCTGCTGATTCACCCCGTAGGGCACGATGGTAAAGAAGCGCCCGGAGAAATTCTTCGGATGGCCGTGCGAGAGGTGCCCACCGTGTGCCAGGCTCATGGCAAGGATCGTGTCGCCGGGCTGGAGCATTGCGTAGAACACCACAATGTTTGCCTGGGTGCCGGAGTGCGGCTGGACGTTCGCGTGCTCCGAGCCAAACAGGGTGTTGACGCGGTCAATCGCGAGCCGCTCTGCGATATCCACGAACTCGCAGCCGCCGTACCAGCGAGCACCCGGATAGCCTTCGGCGTATTTGTTCGTCATCACCGAGCCCTGCGCCTCCATGACGGCCAGGCTCGTGAAGTTTTCCGAGGCGATCAGCTCGATGTGGTCGTGCTGGCGCAAGCACTCCCGCTGGATGGCGTCGTAGATCTCCGGGTCAATATCGCGAAGTCGCTGCATATTTCCTCGGCTGGAGGCTTAAGGCTGGAGGCTCTAGGCTGGAGGCAATTGCCTCCAGCCTAGAGCCTCGAGCCTTGAGCGCGGCGTCTCGAAGCCTTCTTTTGCAGGATGTCGCGTTCGATCGCCACAATCTGCCGAAGTCGGCGCTCATGTCGTCCTCCTGATTCAAACGGCGTGGACAGCCACGTCTCGACAATGCGCTTCGCTTGGGCGGCGCTGAGTTGCTCGGCGCCCAGGACGAGCATGTTCGCGTCGTTGTGGGCGCGGCTGCGCTCGGCATCGAACACATCGCGGCACACCCCCGCGCGAATGCCCGGCACCTTGTTAGCCACGATGGCGATGCCGATGCCGGACTTGCACAAGAGAATCCCCCGGTCAAATCGCTTCTCGGCCACCATCGACGCCACCTTGTAGCCGATCGTCGGGTAGTCGCAGGGCACAGGCGAGTGGGTGCCCAGATCGGCGACCTCGAACCCCTTGGCCTGCAGCACAGGAATCAGCGCGGCCTTCAGCGCAAAGCCGCCGTGATCCGCCCCGATGGCAATGCGTGTCATACGTTGGCGACCCCGAGCGATTTCACGACGCGCCCGATCGCCTCGCGAATCTCCTCAAAACAGACTTCGTAGACTTCCAGGGGCTTGCCGATGGGATCCGGAATATCGAGACGCTCTTCCGAGGGCAGCGACCCCAGACCAAAGCTCTTCAGCAAATGGACCTTCGACTTCGCGCTGGGGATGCGCCGGATGATTTCTTCCGCCTGAAAGGACTCCATCACGAGGATCAGGTCGGCCTGCTCAATCATGTCGGCGCTGACGGCGCGGGCCCGGTGGTCGGAGCAGTCGATGCCAACCGTCTGGAGCACCCGCTGCGTCTCGCGCGTCGGCAGCATTCCTTCCATGGCAAACACCCCTGCCGACTCCACCTGAATCGACTCAAGCCCGGCCAGCTTGAGCGCCTGGCGCAGCAACCCTTCCGCCATGACGCTGCGGCAGCTGTTGCCGGTGCAAACCACAAGTATATGCTTAATGCTCATCTTCAGAGACAAGAGACAGGAGACATGTCCCGCGTCCCATGTCCCATGTCCCATGTCCCAAACACGTCATCGGATCACTCGCAGGATGGTATCTCGCGGAATAGCCCCCTCGCGGCGAATCTCCACTCGATCGCCGATGATCTCGACCACCGTCGACTCCCGTCCCAGTTGGGTCGGCCCGCCGTCCAACAAACAATCGACGGAGCCGTTCAACGCCGCCACCACTTCCTGCGCATCTGTCGGCGGCGGCGAGCCGGACCGGTTCGCGCTGGGGGCGGCCACCGGCACGTCACAGGCTTTGAGAAATGCCCGGGCGATGGGATGATCCGGCAGCCGAAACCCCACCGTCTTGCCCCCCGGCCCAGGCAGCACCAGGGTCAGCGGACCCGGCCAAAATCGCTTCATCAACGCGTGCGCCATCGGCGGAATCGACGGCACTAGGGCGCGCACCTGATCCGCAGAATGCAGGTGCAGCGAGTACGGTTTCTCCGGCGGACGGCCCTTGACCTGATTGAGGCGCTCAATCGCCTTCGGATTCGTTACGTCAGCGCCCAAACCATACACCGTTTCGGTTGGAAAGGCCACCAGGCCTCCGCTGCGCAAAACTCGGGCCGCCTCGGCGATCGCCGAAGGGTCCGGCACGTCCCCGCTGACCCCGAAGATGCGCGGCTGCGTCATTGATGCTCACAACCACACCCGTAACACCACAGAACCACAGAATGACCACAGAGACACAGAGGAGTTCGGAATGCGGAGTGGGGAGTGGGGAATCCCTGTTTCACTCCGAACTTCGAACTCCGCACTCTCTCTGTGACTCTGTGTGGTTTCTGTGTTATCTGTGGTGTCATCTGTCGGTCTCTACGCACGACGGGCTTGGCGCTGCAGGCCCCGGTCCGCTTTGCGCGCGCCCTCCTGCAGCCGTCGCTTGTGAGCCCCAAGCGCACGCGCTAATCGTCGATCGCTCAGCGCCAAACACTGCACAGCCAAGATCGCCGCGTTTGCCGCGTTATCAATGGCGACGGTCGCCACCGGCACACCTTTAGGCATCTGGACCGTCGAGAGGAGACTGTCTAATCCTTTGAGGCTCTTGCTCTCGACCGGCACCCCGATGACAGGAAGAATGGTGTGCGCCGCCACGACACCGGCGAGGTGGGCCGCCCCACCCGCCCCGGCGATGATCACTTTCAGTCCACAGGCGGCCGCCTTCGTCGCGTACTGGCGCACGAGCTCCGGCGTGCGGTGGGCGGAGAGCACCCGCGCCTCGCAGGGCACGCCGAAACTCTCCAACGTCTTCGCCGCCTGCGCCATCACCGGCCAATCCGAATCCGACCCCATGAGGATCCCCACCACCGGCTTCATCGGGTCACCGCGGGTTTCTTGATCGCCCGATGCCCAATGTCCTTCCGGTAGTGTGCGCCCTGAAACGTAATCGCTCCGCACGCATCATACGCACGCTTGAGCGCAGTCTCCAAGTCCAATCCGATGCCGACCACATTCAGAGCCCGCCCGCCCCAGCTGAGAAACCGCTCGCGATCTTTCTTGGTGCCACCGTGAAAGACGAGCACGTCCTTGCGCCCGGCAAACCGCTCCAGCCCCGAGATCTCCTTGCCGATCTGAAACTCGCCCGGATAGCCACCGGACGCTAGCACCACGCACGCGCAGCTGCCGCGGTCCCACTCACACTGCGTCGTCGACAGCCGGCCTTCCACCGCGTCATCCAGTACTGGCACGAGGTCGCTCTTCATCAGCGGCAGCACCGCCTGCGCCTCGGGATCGCCGAAGCGCACGTTAAACTCGAGCACCCTTGGACCGTCACTCGTCAGCATCAGGCCTGCGTAGAGCACGCCTTTGAGCTCAATGCCCTCGCTCGCCATGCCCTGAATCGTCGGCATGATGACCTGCGACATGACCTGCGTCTTCAGCGCTTCATCCACGACCGGCGCCGGCGCGTAGGCGCCCATGCCGCCGGTGTTGGGTCCCTTGTCGCCGTCATTGAGCCGCTTGTGATCCTGCGCGGGGACGAGCGGCAGCGCGGTCATGCCATCCGTCACCACCATGAACGACGCCTCCTCCCCGCTCAACCGCTCTTCGATCACGACGCGCTCCCCGGCCTGCTTGAAGATCCGGTCCTCCATGAGCAGGTCGATGCCGCCCAATGCTTCGCTGAGCGTGTGCGCGACAATCGTCCCCTTGCCGCCGCACAAGCCGTCGGCCTTCACCACAATCGGCACGCCGAGCTGCCGCACATAGGCGCGGGCGGCCTGCGGATCATCGAAGACCGCAAACGACGCGGTGGGAATCCGGTGGCGCTTCATGAAGTTCTTGGCGAAGGCCTTGCTCGACTCCAGCCTGGCCGCCGCCTTCGTGGGGCCGAAGATGCGCAGGCCGCGCTTCTCGAACAGATCCGCGATCCCCTTCGCCAGCGCCGACTCCGGACCGACCACTGTCAGGTCGATGTCCTTGCTCTCCGCGAATTCGGCCAGCGACTCCACATCCTCGGTGCCGATGTCGACGAGCTCGGCCAGCTCCCCGATGCCGCCGTTGCCCGGCGCGCAGAAGAGTTTCGTCAGCTCGGGCGACTGGCTGAGCTTCCACACCAGCGCATGCTCCCGTCCGCCGGATCCCACCACTAAGACTCTCATAGCGTGCAACCTCCAGTTAAACGACGGACCCAATCACCCAAGCCTCAAGATGTTCGGAATGCATCAGTCGAATGAGCCGTGGCGCGTCGCGACGAGCGCACACGAGGGCCATCCCCACGCCCATATTGAAGGTCTGCATCATCTCGCGCGTTGAAATCCCGCCCGCCTCCTGAATCACCCGAAAGATCGGGGGAATGCGCCAACTCCCGGGCTGCAGCCGCGCGCGCAGCCTCGGACGCGTCGCGACAAGGCTGGGGAGGCGCCGACTCAGGCCGCCGCCGGTGATGTGCGCCATCGCGTGAATCGGCACCTGGCGCAACGCGCGCAGCACCGGCTTGACGTAAATGCGCGTCGGCGTCAGCAATTCCCGGCCCCACCGTTTGAGTTGCGCCCTCGTCAACACCCGTCGAACCAATGAAAACCCGTTGGCATGCACGCCGGAGGAGGCCAGCCCCACAATCACATCGCCCAAGCGCACCGCAGCGCCATCCAGCAGCGCGCGCCGCTCGACGACCCCCACACAAAAGCCTGCCACATCGTAGTCGCCGTTGCGATACACGTCGGGCATTTCGGCGGTTTCGCCGCCCAACAGCGCGCAGCCGCTTTGCCGGCAGCCGGCCACCACACCCCGCAGCACCTGGCTCATCAGCGCGGGCTGGAGCCTGCCCACGGCGATATAGTCGAGGAAGAACAACGGCTGCGCCCCGTACACGAGGATGTCGTTGGTGTTCATCGCCACAACATCCACGCCAATCCCTTCATGCGCGTCGAGCTGTTGGGCCACCTTCAGCTTCGTGCCCACCCCGTCGGTCGAAGCGACCAGCACCGGGTCGCGCAGGCGAAGGCTCTTCAGGCGAAAGAGGCCGGCGAACTGCCCGCGATCCTCCAGCAGCTCTGGACGCCGCGTCGAGCGGATGAGCGGCCGCATGCGTGCGAGCCACGCATCCGCCCCCTCCACGTCAACCCCTGACGAACGATACGTCAACGCAGTGCGGAGTGCGGAATGGGGAGTGCGGAATCTCACGCGGCGATTTCGCTTTTCATTCCGCACTCCGAACTCCGCATTCCGCATTCGAGTTAGCCGCAGCTTTGCCCCGCGTGTTTCTCAAGGGCGTACTTGTCGCCCTCCTCCCCGAACGGGATCGGGTACGTGCCGCTCCAGCACGCCGTGCAAAAATCACCCGGCTTGCCGACGGCGCCCAGAAGCCCGTCGAGGGACAGGTAGCCCAGGCTGTCCACGCCGATGAACTTGCGGATCTCTTCCAACGAGAGCGTATTCGCGATCAGCTCCTTCTTCGTCGGAAAATCGATGCCGTAGAAGCAGGAGAACCTCGTCGGCGGGCAGCTCACGCGAAGATGGATGGCTTTCGCCCCCGCCTCGCGAAGGCTCTTCACGCGCGCCTTCGTCGTCGTCCCCCGGATGATCGAGTCATCGACGATCACGAGCCGTTTGCCGCTGACGATTTTCTTGACCGGGTTGAACTTCACGCGGACCTTGAAGTCGCGGATCTCCTGCGCCGGTTGGATGAACGTCCGGCCGACGTAGTGATTGCGGATGATCCCCATCGCGAACGGGATCTCGGACTCGGCGCTGTAGCCTAGCGCCGCAAAGTTGCCGGAGTCGGGAATCGGAATGACCAAATCCGCTTCGGCCGGGTGCTCGCGCGCCAGTGCTCGACCCAGCTTGAAGCGCGTGTGCTGGACGCTCTCGCCAAACACCGTGGAGTCGGGACGCGCAAAGTAGACGTGCTCAAAGAGGCACTGCGCGCGCGGCGTCGGCTGCGCGCCGAACGGCCGCAGTGAGCGCAAGCCGTTCGCATCGATAACCACGACCTCGCCCGGCTCCACCTCCCGCACAAATCGCGCGCCCAACAGGTCCAGCGCGCACGTCTCCGAGCAGAGGATGTACGTCTTGTTCAAGCGCCCGATGCACAGCGGCCGAAAACCCTGCGGATCCCGGCAGCCGACCAGCTCCCGCTCCGTCAGAAAGATCAATGAGAAGGCTCCTTTGAGCTGCTGGACAGACTCGACCAGATCCTGCTCGAACTTGCCCTTATTGGTCCGCGCCAACAGGTGCAGGATAATTTCACTGTCGACCGTGGTCTGAAAAATTGAGCCGTGCGACTCGAGCTCGCGCCGCAGCTCATACGCGTTGACGAGGTTCCCGTTGTGCGCCACCGCGACGCTGCCCTTGGCGTAGCGCACCACAAGGGGCTGGGAATTGATCACCGTGCTGGAACCGGTCGTCGAGTAGCGCGTGTGGCCGATGGCCGCGCGGCCCGGCAGCGCGTGGAGCGTCTGCTCATTGAACACCTCGGAGACGAGCCCCATGCCTTTGTGCGTGTGCGTCGTCTTTCCGTCGTAGGTGACGATGCCCGCGGCCTCCTCGCCGCGGTGCTGCAGCGAATAGAGTCCGAGGTACGTCAACCGGGCCGCGTCCCGATGCCCGTAGACGCCGAAGAGCCCGCAAGAGTGCTTAACCGATTCGTCCATTTTGTTGGCTCGAGGCTCAAGGCTGGAGGATCGAGGCTGACCGCTCTCCTTTCAGCCTTCAGCCTCCACCCTTCAACGCTTTTTCAAGACCTGAGCGCCACGTCTCATCTAAGACGTCGACGGGTATATCAATCCAGGGATCGATGCGCAGATGCGAACCGCCGACCCGGCCGATGACGGCGGACGGCACTCCCATGCGCCTCGCCGACTGCTGGATCGGCTCAACGAACCGCCGCTCGCAGCTGACCACGATGCGCCCGGCCGACTCGCCGAAAAGTAGGGCATCGATTCTGAAGTTGGAAGTTGGAAGCTGGAGGTTGGAAACGACCACACCCACCAGATGGTCGCCGTCCATAATGCAGCACTCGGCCAGCGTCACCGCCAGGCCACCATCGGAGCAGTCATGGGCGGATGCGAGCCAGCCGGATGACGCGGCCTCAACCATCAGCCGCTGCAGCGCGCGCTCCTGCGCGAGATCCACGCGTGGCGGCTTCCCGGCTTTCTTGTGATGCAGGACTGCGAGGTACTCGCTGCCTCCTAATTCCTCTCGCGTCTCGCCAAGAAGGATGATGCTGTCACCCTCGCCTTTGAAGGATGCCGTGATGGGCAGCTGGAGGCTGGAGGCCGAAGGCTGGAGGGCACCACGGCTCTTCCCTTCAGCCTTCAGCCTTGAGCCTTCAACTTTGATGATGCCGATCATGCCGATGACGGGCGTGGGATCAATCGCTCCGCGAGGCCCTTCATTGTAAAAGCTCACATTGCCACCGGTCACCGGTGTGGCAAACGCGCGGCAGGCCTCGGCGATCCCCCGCACGCACTCCTTGAACTGCCACATGATCTCGGGGTCCTGCGGGTTGCCGAAGTTCAGACAGTCGGTCACAGCCAGCGGCACAGCGCCCACGCAGAGGAGGTTGCGCGCGGCCTCGGCCACCGCCGCCTTACCGCCCTCATACGGATCGAGATAACAGTAGCGACCGCTGCCGTCGGTGGTCGCGGCCAGCAGCGTGTCCGTCCCC
Source organism: uncultured Planctomycetales bacterium (assembly GCA_964372775.1). GTDB lineage: Bacteria > Omnitrophota > Gorgyraeia > Aquiviventales > Aquiviventaceae > CAYJRJ01. The sequence goes on from CAYJRJ010000015.1 coordinate 14,783, forward strand.
TTCAGCCGAAGGACCGCCGCGTCAGCGCGGCCCGGGAGTGCAACGGTATTCGTCTGGACCATGTGATCGTACTGCTCATAGACGTACGACTTCTCCGCGATGCTGGGCGAGGCCAGCAGTGCGAGCAGCGTCTCGGCGAAATCCTTCGGCTGCAAAATTGCGCGCAGCGTGAATCGCTGCACCTTCGCGAGGTAGCGCGGGCGCCGAACCGGACGATGAAAGATCGGCGCCTCATCCGCCAGCGCCCTGGCGGGAATCTCGGCAACGATGGTCTCGCCTTCTTTCACGCGCATGAGGCCATCGCTCGTCACCCGGCCGATGTCCATTGCGTTGAGGCCCCACTTCGCGAAGATCCGTTTGATGCCGGCTTCTTTACCCCGCTTGACGATCAGTAGCATCCGCTCCTGCGACTCGGACAGCATCACCTCGTAGGGGGTCATCCCCGTCTCGCGGCGCGGCACCTTGAGCACATCGATCTCGATGCCGCAGCCGCCGCGCGCGGCCATCTCGCAGGTGGAGCAGGTCAGCCCCGCCGCCCCCATGTCCTGGATGCCCACGACGTCGCCGGTCGCCAACGCTTCCAACGTCGCTTCGATCAAACACTTCTCGGTAAACGGATCGCCGATCTGCACCGCGGGCCGGTCCGCGTCCGAACCATTGGTCAGCTCGCGCGAGGCGAAGCTCGCACCGCCCAGCCCGTCGCGACCCGTGGAGGAGCCGACGTAGAGCACCGGGTTGCCCACGCCGCGCGCCTGCGCGTGCGCGATCTTGCCTTTCGGCACGATGCCGATGCACATGACGTTGACGAGCGGATTATCGCGATACGCTCCGTCGAAGAGGATTTCTCCGCCTACGGTGGGTATGCCGACACAGTTATGTGTCACTAAACCGCCCGTTGTGACAAAGAGGTGAGTTCCTTCCACCTCGAAATCGTACACTGGACCAATGGCAGCCTCTCGAGTAATCGCGGTGACGCTCACAACTCCAAGCGGACCGTTCACCCGAGATCGAGGAAAGCTGTAACGCAGATCCTGAAACTGATAAGAGTGCAGGGCATTCTTGATCTTCCGAGTTATGGCTGGCGCAAACCAGTTCTGAAGCCGCCTCACCGATCGGTACCCATTGAGTTCCACGCTAAACAGTCGACGACCCTTTATGCGTTTTCCACGAATCAGGCTAGGTTTGCTCGTGTGCACGTAACAGAGAGGTATCACCCCTAAGCTTTGAAGGAGTAGGGTGACTTGATGCGCAAGAGCCTGGCTCGTTGTACCAAGAGCAATCTTCACACGCGACCCTGTCTTACGAATAGACACTGAGCCATCTCCACGCCAAAGCCCTTTAAGGAGCTCGATCCGCAATGCGCGAGGACCCCTGAAGAACAAGTCAGGAACGGCCTTAGTATGGGCACGGTCTCCACAACGCCAAATTTCTTTCAGTAACGTCCCGAGAAACCACGATGAGACCGTGACAGCAATCGTGCTCGTTCTCCACTCCACGCTGAATCGCCATCGAAATCGTCGGATAATGCGACACAAATCAGCAACATAATAGCGATCTGGCTGTGAGCGACCGAACACCCAAATGATCTTATAGGTACTGCCGTTCTGCGAAACACAGCCTTCCGCCAGGTAGTAGCCAAGTAGCCGAGCGAAATCTGTATCGAGCGGAATGAGACAACCGATGTAATTTGCCTTCCCGCTTGGTAAAAAGAGTTCGACATTGCGCCGGTCATAACCAAAAGCTTCCTCAAGAGCTAGGTAGATTCGCAACGGCATGCGCTGAAGACGGTGATAGTGAAAGCGGTTCTGCGCCGACGGTTCAATGGCCCGAAGCTTTTCCTGAACCTTCTTTTCATCGGCCCGGAAAGGCGTTTTAAGTCTGACGTAGATCTTGGTGCTGAAAGTTTCAACTAGCGAGAGCAGATCCAGTGCGGGGAGAATGGATTCTTCTGGTAGTTTGGTCAATACTGGAATGAGATCCCTGGGCTTCAGCTCACTCGCTGGCTTCGTCACCAACCGACCCTTGTCAACAATGACAGAGGGATGATCGGGCGTCACCAACCAAGAGCGCCCCATGGTGGTCTTGATCCTGAGGAGGTCATCAGCGTGCGTGCGCCATACACGCTTCACACGACACCACCGAGGTACGTGCTTGACCGGATCGAATGACAACACTTCAAGAGGATGCGGAGGCTCGAGTGTTCTAGCAAGTCGCTTGCGACCAAACAGCGCATCGACGTAGGGTCCGATGGAAACCGTCTTCGCGCTCCCTGAATTTTTGATCGTGACTTGCTCGCTTGCAGCTAAACAGTTCCCGTAGTCCGCGATCCCTCGGATGACTCCATCAAACAAGAACCGCGTGCGGGCGTCAGACAGCGGGCCGAACCGCAGCGAGTCTAGCAGCGCGATGGGCCGAGCCCCCATCGTGAAGATGTCGCGGATGATCCCGCCCACGCCGGTCGCAGCACCCTCGTGCGGCTCCACCGCCGAGGGGTGATTGTGGCTCTCGACCTTGAATGCCACCGCGATCCCGTCGCCGACATCGATGAGCCCGGCGTTCTCCTTCCCCGCCGGGACCAGCACTCGCTCGCCTGTCGTCGGAAACAGCTTGAGGTAGGGCCGCGAGCTGCCGTACGAGCAGTGCTCCGAGTGCATGACACCGAAGATGCCCACCTCGGTCAGCGTCGGCTGCCGACCCAGCACCTCGACGATATGCGCGTACGACTCATCCGTAAGGTTGTGGGACTTCGCAACTCGCTTCAACAACGCAACAGACTGCGCAGAATTCGGAGTGGGGAGTGCGGAATGCGGAATCGTACGTCGCGTTTGATTCCGCACTCCGCATTCCGCACTCCGCACTTTGCGCGGTGTCAGGGTTGCACTAGGCATGCACGAGCGCCTCGATCATCGACTCAAATACCAGCCGCCCGTCCGTCGAACCCAACAGCGCTTCAGACGCGCGCTCCGGATGCGGCATCATACCCATCACGTTGCCGCGCGCATTGGTCAGCCCCGCGATGCCGTCGACCGAGCCGTTCGGATTCGGCTCGCCGTAGCGAAAGACCACCTGTTCCTGGATCTCGCGCAGCATCTTGGCATCCACCGTGTAGCGGCCTTCGTTGTGCGCGATCGGCATGCGCACGACTTGCCCCTGCTGAAATTGATTCGTAAACGGCGTATCGGTGCGCTCCACGCGCAGGGGGACAACTTTGCATCGAAACCGCAGACCCGTGTTGCGCAGCATCGCCCCGGGCAACAGGCCGCTTTCGAGCAGAATCTGAAACCCGTTGCAGATGCCGAGGACCAAACCGCCCTCGTGCGCGAAGCGCTTGATCGACTGCATGATGGGCGACAGGTGCGCAATCGCCCCGGTGCGCAGATAATCGCCGTAGCTGAACCCCCCGGGCAGCACGACCGCATCACAACCGCGCAGCGAGGTCTCCTGATGCCACAGGGTGACGACCGGCTGTTCCACCACGTCTCGCAGCACGTGGATGCAGTCCTGATCGCAGTTGGAGCCGGGGAAGATTACTACACCGAATTTCATCTCTGGAAGCTAGAAGTTGGAAGCTAGAGGTTGGAGGTTGGAAAAAACAGCCCTTTCCAACTTCCAATTTCCAACTTCTAACATCGCTTATGGTTTCACTTCTACGCGATACGTTTCAATGACAGGGTTCGTTAATAGTTTCTTGCACATCCGGTCGATGTCCTGCTTCGCGCCTGTGGCGGTGTCGATTTCAATGTACTTGCCGATCCGCACGTCGTTGACGCCCTTAAACCCGAGCGCCTCGAGCGCGCTCTTGACCGTCTTGCCCTGCGCGTCAAGCAGGCCGGGCTTGAGCGTGATGTACACCTTGGCTTTCATCCCTCACACCGTGCCGATATCAGATACCGAAGACGGTATCGGATATCGGACGTGTTCGCCGAGGACGCGACGGAGGACTTCTTGGTAGGCTTCTTCCACACTGCCCAGATCCCGTCGGAACCGGTCCTTGTCCAGCTTGCGCCGGCTGCCTGTCTCCCACAGCCGCATGGTATCCGGCGAAATCTCATCGCCCAGCAGGATCTGTCCCTGGTGCCGCCCAAACTCGAGCTTGAAATCCACGAGGTCGATTTGCCGTTGCTTGAAAAACTCGATCAGCTCCTGGTTGACCTTCAGCGACGCCTCGCGGATGAACGCTAGCTCCTTCGCCGTCGCCCAGCCCATCGCAAGGATATGCTCATCGTTGATCAGCGGATCGCCCAGCGCGTCGCTCTTGTAGTGCCATTCAAACACCGGCTGTTTGAGCACGATGCCTTCCTCAATGCCGAGGAGCTTGGCCATGCCTCCGGCGGTGATATTGCGCACGGTCACCTCCAGCGGCACGATCTCCAGCCGCTGGACGAGCATCGAGCGGTCGTCGAGCTGCCGGATGAAGTGGGTGCGCACGCCGCGCGTCTCGAGATACGTGAACAGCGCCGTGGAGATGCGGTTGTTGCACACACCTTTATCTATGATCGTGCCGCGCTTCTGCGCGTTGAACGCCGTGGCGTCGTCCTTGAAGTACTGGATGACCTCCTGCGCCTTCGCGGTGGCGTAGAGAATCTTGGCCTTGCCTTCGTAGAGTTTTTCACCGCGCTCCATCACTCGTCTCCGTCTGTTCTGCGCTGTCTGAGGTCTGTGGTCTCTGGTCGATGGTCTGTTGCTGAGGTGGTGTTGGCGTCGGCAACACGGGCTCCGGCACCAGCGTGTACGACCACGTCCGCCGGTCATAAATCCGCAACGGCAGCAGCTCCATCACCAGATCGAGCGGCATCCAGAGATGGATCGGCGCGCGCAGCTTGCGCCGGTCATCGAGCCGCTGGTAGCCGTCCTTGCGCAAGATCATACGATGCCAGCCGTACCACTCAAAGTCGTAGGTCACCGGCGTTTCGCCTTTCAGAACGTCGTTCACGTAGAGCAGGGCCGGCGGGTCGGACTTGATCGTGAGGGAACGCGTGACGCACCCGGACAAGAGCAACATGGCGACAAGCGACAAGCGACAAGTGACAAGAAGATCGCGACCAGGACGCTGCTTGTCACCTGTCACTTGTAACTTGTCACGCATTAGAGTCCAACTCGTTTGAAGATGCGGTCGACGTGCTTGAGGTGCACCCTCGGGTCGACGCAGCGTCGGATGGCCTCGGGACTCAAGTACCGACGGATCGCCGGATCGCGCTGCAGACGCTCGGTGAAGTCGTAGCCATTGCGCCACGCGGCCAGTGCCACGCGCTGCACCAGTGCATACGCCTGCGAACGCGCCAGCCCTTTGCGCATCAGGGCGAGCAGCACCTGCCCCGAGTAGATCACTCCATGCGTGCTCTCGAGATTGGCCCGCATGCGCTCCGGATAGACCACCAGACCACGGATCACCTCGGTCATGGTCTGGAGCATGTAGTTCAGCGTGATTGTCGCATCCGGCAGAATCACCCGCTCGACCGAGGAGTGGCTGATGTCCCGCTCATGCCACAGCGGGATGTTTTCCATCGCGGCGACCGCGTAGCCGCGCAATAACCGGCTCATGCCCGTCAGGCGCTCGCAGGTGATCGGATTTTTCTTGTGCGGCATGGCCGAGGAGCCCTTCTGGCCGTGGCCAAACGGCTCTTCCACTTCGCGCACCTCGGTGCGCTGGAGGTGGCGGATTTCCGTCGCGAGCTTCTCCACACTGCCGCCGATGAGTGCGAGCGTCGACACGTAGGAAGCGTGGAGATCCCGCTGGACGATCTGCGTCGAGATGGGGGCCGGCGTCAGCGAGAGCTTGCGGCAGACCGCGCGCTCGATCGAGGGATCGACGTTCGCGAAGGTGCCCACCGCGCCCGAGATCTTGCCGACGCTGATCTCCTCCAGCGCGCACTCGAGCCGTCCCAGGTGCCGGCGAAACTCGTCGTAGAAGATCGCGAGCTTGAGCCCGAAGGTCGTCGGCTCCGCGTGCACGCCGTGGGTGCGGCCGATCATCAGCGTGTGCTTGTGTCGGCGGGCCTGGGCGGCGAGTGTTGCCAGCAGCGCGCGCAGGTCTTCGCGCAAGAGCAGCGTCGCCTGGCGCAGCAAGACCGCCAGCGAGGTATCGAGCACATCACTGGAGGTCAGGCCGAAATGGAGGTAGCGGCCGTACGGGCCGACGTGATCTTCGAGATGCTCGATGAACGCGATGACGTCGTGGCGGGTCTTCGCCTCGCGCGCCGCCACCGCGGCGAGGTTGACGCGCGCCTTGCGGCGGATGGCTGCGACCGCGTGACGCGGCACCACTCCCAACGCGGCCTGCGCCTCCAGCACGAGCAGCTCGACGTCGAGCATCACCTGGAGCCGGTGGGCATCGCTCCAGAGGGCCCCCATCCGTGGTAGTGTGTATCGCGGGATCATACAACCCCCTGTGCAGCTTGTGTCATGTGCGATGTGTCATGTGTCATGCAACAGCAAGAATTCAGAAAAGTCCCCTTGCCTCTTCCATTACACATTACACAATCCACATTACACACGTAGGTTACAGGGGTTAGGGTAGGCGACGGGTCAGACACGAGTGATGTGCGACACAGGTGTGTCTTCGTCGTAACATGCCATTCTAGCACAACAGAAGAAGCGCTGTCAAACGGGCAGGTCGCTTATACCTGATCACAACTTGTTATGTGTCAATAGGTTGTATGAGAACTGGCACGCTTGATGAGATAACCGGAAATGGTCACGTAGATTTCTTGTGTCACCGCCGGTTCGACATACACATACGCGCAGGAGCCGTAGACCGCATCAATGAATGGTAGCCAGGGCGAGACACGATAGAGCGTCTCCCACACTCGATCTCCTGTCGGATCGAGCACCTCAACAGTGGGAGGCTGGGCACGCTGTCGCTCAAGCCGGGAGAATTGGCCTGAGAGGCGCAACGGTTTATGGTAGCTGGGCACGCCGAACATTGTCAGCCAGGGATGCCACTTCACGACTCCACCGCCGACCGACCACTGATCGCCGCGCAGCCGAACGCGCTGCGGCTGGGCACCTCGCACAGGCACGTACGTCAGCTCAAACTCCTCCGGCGAGAGGCGCGCAGTCGAGACACGCGCTACCAGCGTCTCTCCGGCAAACATCTGAAAACTATGAAGCAGCACCACCAGCGCCGTCAACCCGATCCCCACCATCCCGCAGCCCAGCGCCGCCACCAGCCGCTTCAGGCGATGGACCACGCCCCGGACCCGCAAGACGCCCACGCCCAGCCACAGCGTGAGCGCCCAGATGATGACAGTCGCGAGGACAAGCAGGCGCATCGTCACTCTCACGCGTCCCGTTCGCGGGTGACGCGGGAGGAGCGCGGGCCGTTCACCTCGCGGCGAACGGCACTCCCAGCGCCCACCCAGCTTCGCTGGGTACCCGGGCTCGGTCGCAGGACCCGCGAACGGTTCTGCATCATGACGCCCAGTTTCTCCTTGTCGCACCGTCGTCGAGTGTGTTAGACTACGGACGCCATGTTACAGCTGGATCTTGAGCCATTGGAAGAGATGGAGGTCCTCGTCCAGGATGAGCCGGCCCTGGAGATCGCCATGCCGCAAGTCTTTGAGCGGCCTGAGCTCGCGGCGCTCCAGCGCGGCAGGCTCGCCAATGTCGAGGCGCTGGTGGCCGCAATCGGCCAGCGCCATCGCGCCGACCCCACGACACCGCTCGGGCGGGACTTCCAGGAGCTCGTCCAGGAGTTTCAACCACTCTTCATCTGGGCCATCGCGTGTTGGGACTACCTGCTCTCGACACAGGGCTGCCGCTTCGTCCCGCGCAATGGCGAGCAGAAATTCGGGGCGCGCGGCGACTACCGCGCGTTTGGCGACAAGGACTACTCGCGCCTCGTCCACGGGCTGTTCCGCACCTGCGTCCTCGAATTCCACCAGCACCCCGTCGCCCCGTCGCTTGGGTGCTGGCTGCGCGAACATTTCTGGCCGCTGATCATGGAAGCGTACCGGCGGCTCGAGCAGCCGCCCGACCCGTGCCAGCGCACACTCACACCGTACAGCTACCTCCGGTGCGTGCCGTACCAGTTTCTCAACGACTATCACCATGATCTGGTCTACTCGACGATCCAGCAGCGCCTGTCGAATCGGGAACGGCTGGCCGTCGACTTCTACTTTCTTCGCTTCCACACCGAACAGGCGGCCGCCAACACCATGAGCTGCTCCATCGAGGAGTGTCTGGAGCGGCTGCGCCAGGGACTCGTGAAACTGCTCCTCAACGACCGTCTTGTGTACTGCCTACTTCGACAAATCGAGCGCTACTGACATGCGCACGCTGTGTGGCTTGCATTATAGCACCGTGGAGGGATCGGCATGACAGGACAAGTAGGCGCTGCGGCGCCGTCGACGAGAATCAAGTGGGATATCGTCGCGGGCATTGTGACCATTCACCTCGGCGCACTCGCCGCGCCGTTTACCTTCACCTGGAACGGGTTCTGGGCGTTTTTCTGGCTCCAGTGGATCACGGGGCTGCTCGGCGTCACGCTCTGCTACCATCGCCTGTTGGCCCATCGCAGCTTCGCGGCGCCCAAGTGGCTCGAGTACCTGCTGACAGTCTTCGGCGCGCTGGCACTGCAGGGCGGACCGGTCAAATGGGTGTCGACGCACCGCGTCCACCACGCCTTCTCGGACCGCCCGCAGGATCCGCACAGCCCCACTCGCGGCTTCTGGTGGGCGCACATGCTGTGGCTCTTCGCGTACGACGAGGTGCTGGACCACCCCACGAAGTACCAGCAATACGCGCCCGAGCTAGCGCGCGACCCGGTCCACCGGTTCATCGAAAAGACGAACGCGCTCTGGACAGTGCTGCTGGGTATCGGGCTCTACACCTGGGGCGGGCTTTCCGCGCTGGTCTGGGGGTTGTTCTTCCGCACGGCGTTCGTGTACCACGTGACGTGGCTGGTCAATTCCGCCGCGCACCTGTGGGGCTACCAGGCGTTCGACACCAATGAGGGCTCTCGCAACAACTGGTGGGTCGCGATGCTCTCCTACGGCGAAGGCTGGCACAACAACCACCACGCCTATCTGCACTCGGCGGCCCACGGGCTGCGCTGGTGGGAGGTGGACGTCACCTATCTCCACATCCGCCTGCTCTCGTGGCTGAAGCTGGCCGGTAGCATCCGCCTGCCCCAAGGCAATCCGGCGAAGCTGCCAGCGGCGCAGCGGCAGCCAGTGCGCATCCGCATCCCGGTTCCCGGCTTGTCAATGTAACTCGTGCAGACGTGTAGACGTCCTTTCACGTCTGCACGTCGGCACCTCTGCACGTCCGCACGTAACTTCTATACTGCCCTTGCCGTAACTTCTTCCCCTCAGATATACTTGAGGCGTAACACGTTTCCCGATAACGCCACACCCGGAGTAATCCGGGGCCGGAAAGCTACGGGTCCCGCCGCAGGCGGGATCGCCGAGCCGCCGAAGGAGACTGGATGCAAGTTCGAGTGTCATGCCTCAGCCCGCTACGTAACCAGCGTGGAGCGGCGTTTTTGCTTTCCGTCTACATCGCCGCGCTGACGCTGCTGCTGTTAGGCGGCGTGTCGCTGCAGCGCACGGCCACCGAAGTCCAATCCGCTCAGCTCTCCCGCGATCTGCACCAAGCCTTCTTCCTCGCGGAAGGCGGCTTGGACCAGGCGCTCAAGGCTGGCGTCACCGAGGGGACAGGCGAGGGCACGCTGCCCAACGGCACGTACACCTACACGGCCAGCGCCAACCAGATTGAAGTCCTCAACCCCCAGACGATGCGCGTGAGCTACACGATCACCTCAACAGGGACGACCAACGGCGTCGGGACCGCGGCTGATCGCAACGCGACCGTCTCCGGCCTCGTCGTGAAGGACGCGCCACTGCAGGGAGCATTCGCGCAGCGAGGCATTAACTCCGGAGGCTGCTCGGCGGACATCGTCGGGTCGGTCCACAGCAGGCTCGGTATCCCCTCGAGCGTGGTCCTGGACGGTGACCATTACAACAAGGTGCACGGTGACCTGACCATTGGCCAGCCGGATTCCTCCAACCCGTACAAGGATCTCTGGGGCCTGCTGGAGACTCACGATAAGCGGCAGATTCAGTGGGGTGAAAACCCTGGTATTCTGCTTCGCAATACTGTGGGCCTGCCACCAAGTGATGACGCCAGCCGTAAGCTCATTCGCCAGGAGCTGGTCGGGGGCACCCTCTCAGCGGTCAGCATACCGAAGATTCCATCGTTGCCGTTCTCGTATTACCAAAAGCGCACCCGCTGGGGCAAGTCTCCTCCCGGCAAGATCAAATCGCTTGTCGTACCACGAGAGGAAACGGTTCACATCTATGACGGCCAGATGGAGCCTGCCCACCCAGAGTTGACGGACGTGAGCAAGAAGGGTGACCGGAAGATCATCCTGCGTCTTGAATCGCTTCAGGTCTGGCCGAACGCAGAGTTGGTGTTCCATGCTCCCACTGAGATCTATGTGGAGGGTTCCGTTGAGATTGTCCCCGAGATACCGTCGGGAGGCGGGTTCCCTCAGGGAAAGACGGTCAACACAGCGGTCTACGCGGGACAGGATAGCTTCCTCATCGCTGTGGATGGGAACGCCACCACCGTCAAAAACGGCGTCGAGATTTTCGTGACCGGGCGCGAGAGCAAGAAAGAGAGCGCGGAACCCGGTGCCGTCCTGATGACCGCACCCATGGCGTTCTACGGATCGGTGTGGGCGCCCGAATCCCCTGTCGTGATCGCCGGGTACCCCTTCGGCGTCTATGACCCGAAAACCGATGAGATGACCGACCTCGGCCCCCGACTCACCCCGGAGGAGAAGGCCGGCGGCTATTCGAGGGGTTACTGCTACGCGGATTACTGCGGGACCGATATTGTTGCCGGTGGGAGGCGAGGTACACAAACCCGCTACATCGTTGCCAACGAGCTCTTTCTCGGCGGTAGCGTCGCCATCGGCAAAGCGGGCAACCAGCCGCCCAAGGAAGAAGATAAGAAGAACGCATCCGGCTCGACCCTGTCAGTCTGGATCAGCGGGACCGCTGTCCCCCTCACCGAACCCTAAGCTCGACGAACGGTTACGTGTCCTTGTAACTCTCACCCCTCCTCAGATATACTTGAGATGCTATTAGTCTCCCGAGAAGGGCAAACTATCCGTAAGGATAGGACGCAAAGCGACCGGTCCCTAGTGGACAGCGGCGCTGCCGAAGGAGGCGGGATGCAAGTTACGTGCGCACGTCGACAACGAGCGCTCCCTACGCTCTCGCTCCGGAACAACCGTGGAGCGGCCTTTCTGCTCTCCGTCTACATCGCCGCCTTAACGCTGTTGCTGCTCGGCGGGGTCTCCCTCCAGCGCACGGCCACCGAAGTCCAATCCGCTCAGCTCTCCCGCGATCTGCACCAAGCCTTCTTCCTCGCGGAAGGCGGCTTGGACCAGGCGCTCAAGGCTGGCGTCACCGAGGGGACAGGCGAGGGCACGCTGCCCAACGGCACGTACACCTACACGGCCAGCGCCAGCCAGATCGAAGTGCTCAGTCCTCAAACGATGCGCACGACCTACACCATCACCTCGACCGGCACGGCCACCTCGACCGGCACGGCGGCCAAACGCAACGCAGCCGTTTCCGGCCTCATCATGAAGGAGGGGCCGCTCCAGGGCGCGTTTTCACAGCGAGGCATTAGCTCCGGTGGCTGTACGGCTCAACTCGTCGGATCGATCCATAGTGCCCAGGGGATTCCTTCCAGCGTGACGCTGACAGGACACCCGTACGCGAGAGTTGACGGAGATATTACGATCGCCCCTCCCTCACAGAACAACCCCTACCAGGATCTATGGGGTTTAGTTGAGAATGGTGACGTACTGGGCGACCGCCCCGGCATACTTTTGCGAAACGATCCCATCGCCTATAAGACTCGCGTTGCACACCGGGGAGAAGATGAAGCGACAATCCGAGAGGCTATCCGTGAGGAGATCGTCACCGGCGACATTAGCGCCGTAGCCCTGGCGCCGATTTCGCCTATCGAGCTGCCGGTGGACCGGCTGCGGAGAGCTTTCAAAGGATCGAGCTCGAAGACGGCGCTGGTCTTAGCCAAAGGTGAGCGGTTGGATATTTATAACGGCGATAAGACGTACGACGCGAGCCGCGAGGGCACGAAGAAGATCATCCTTCGCCTGAGCTTCCTCCAACTGTCACCAAAGTCCCAACTGATCTTTCACGGACCGGCGGAGATTTACGTGGATGGTGCCCAGAAGATCACCCTCAATTCTCCAGGAGCCTATGGACGGAAAGAAGACGTGGCAGTCTACGTCGATGAGGATACGGCGCTTGTGGCCGTCGATAAGGAAGGAAACACCATCAAGAACGGCGTCGAGCTCTTCGTGCCGAAGACGAACGATCCGGCCATCAAGCCAGGCGGTGTCGTGATCGCAGCCCCCATGGCGTTCTTCGGCTCAGTCTGGGCGCCAGAATCCGCGCTCGTGATCGGTGGAAATGCCGTGGGGGAGTATGATCCAGCGACTGACCGAATCATCGGTTCCAGAACGCCCACACCGGATGATGCGAGGTGGGGTCCGGGAGACACCTGGGGCGAGTACTGCGAGAGCCCGGAGTGTCCGGGCGGACGGCGCGGCGTGCAGACCCGCTACCTTGTGGCCAACGAGCTCTACATCGGCGGCCAAGTCGTCATCGGCAAGGCCGGCAACCAGCCGCCCAAGGAAGAAGATAAGAAGAACGCATCCGGCTCGACCCTGTCAGTCTGGATCAGCGGGACCGCTGTCCCCCTCACCGAACCCACCGAACCCTAAGTTCGACGAACGGTTGCGCGCGAAAAATTGGACGTCTACCTTTTTGCATCGCAAAAAGGTAGACGTCCCCTTTTTCGCTTACAGACGAACGAAATGGCTGGAGAAGACGACGCCAACCGCAAGCAGGATCAGCAGGAAGGGTGCGAGGATCACGAGGGCCAGCAAGCGCTGGTCGGTCTTCAGGTGCATGTAGTAGAGTGCCACCAGCGTCGCCTTGATCGTGGAGAGACTCAGGACCAGCGTCACGATCCCCCACCGCGGCAGCGGCAAGAGCCCGCCGGAGAGCTCCGAGAGCAGCACCCCCAGGAGCATGAGCCCCGCGAGCCAGATGCCGATGAGCAAGTACGGTCGTGCCGACGTCGTCATCGTCCTCACGCAACACCACAGAACCACAGAAACGCCACGGAGACACAGAGCGAGTGCGGAGTGGGGAGTGCGGAGTTCGGAATAAAACGGAGGGTCCGGATTCCGAATTCCTCTGTGTCTCTGTGGAACTTCTGTGTCATCTGTGGTGTCACGCTACAGAAGGTACAGCAGCGGAAACAGGAAGATCCAGACGATGTCCACGAAGTGCCAGTAGAGTCCTGCGAATTCCAAGCGCTGTGCCTGCTCACGCCAGACGGTCTTGAACGTCCGGCTCAGCACCCACAGGTTAAAGACAATGCCCCCCAGGACATGGAGCGCGTGAAACCCGGTGAGCGTGAAGTAGCAAGACCAGAACAGGTTCGTGCTGGGGAGGATGTGGTGCGAGAACTTCGCCGAGTACTCAACACCTTTGATGCCCAGAAAACTGCAGCCCAGCACGATGGTCAGCAGCAGCCAGCCGCGAGCCGCAGTCATCGCCTGCCGGTTGGAGGCGGCGAGCGAGAGCACGATCGTCACGCTGCTGCCGATGAGGACCAGAGTGTTGAGCGTCCCCATCGGCACGCTCAGATGCCCCTCGGACCCGGGCCAGCTCGGATGCCCCATGCGCAGAATGATGTACGCGCCGATGAGGCCGGTGAAGAACATCACCTCCGAGGCGAGAAACATCCACATCCCGAGCTTGCCGTGCGGGATGCCGGTGGATGTCCGCGATGCGGTGAGCGTGTGCCCGTTTCCCATCGCTAGCGCGGGCGGGGGTTACTCGGTCGGCCTCGGACTTCGTCC